>PLHQ01000153.1:175611-180651 GCA_003138975.1 Acidobacteriaceae bacterium
GTGCGCCTGAACGGTCAAGTGTATGGAGTGCCCTTCATGTGGGGGCCGGACCCTCTGATCTATGACACCACAGTATTTGCACAAGCTCCCGAGAGCTGGAATGTGCTTTGGGATCCAAAGTACCGCGGGAAGATTTCGGTGTGGGACGATCTCTCGACGGTCTACATGGCGGCGCAGGTTCTAGGCTATGACAAACCCAATCCGCCGCAGCTTTACAACTTGAGCGATGAACAGCTGGAGGCTGTGAAGAAGAAGTTGCTGGAATTAAAGCCAAATATCCGCAAGATGTGGTCGACGGGCGGGGAGTTGACGAATCTTTTTCAGAATCACGAAGTGGTAGCGGCCATGGGATGGCCACTGATGACCAATCAATTGCGCAAAATCAACTTCCCTGTGGGCGAGACGATTCCGAAAGAAAACACAACCGGATGGATCGATCACCTAATGATTACAGCGGGTAGCGAGAACCAGGATCTGGCGTATGAATTTATCGAGTACATGATTGAGGCGCAGACTCAGAAGAAGGTGACGGACGTGACCGGATACACTCCGGCGAATCCGCAAGCGGCGCAGTTAATGACGCCCGCAGAAGTGAAAGGTCTGCACTTGGACGACGTCGACAATTACCAGAAGCGGCTTTATTTCTGGCAGAATGTGCCGCGTCGCGCTAAGTACAACGAGATCTGGAACGAAGTGAAGGCGGCGCAATGAGGTGCGCCTGAACGTTCAGTAAGAATGGCTGCGATTCAATGTCTTCCATCACAACCCAAAGAAACATCTCCGCAAAAGTCAGCGATCAGATTGCGCCTGGCACGCTGCTCAGCATCCGCAATGTCGCTAAGCATTTCGGCAAGAACGTCGTGTTGCGAGATATTTCTCTGGATGTGGCGGAAGGAGAATTTCTCACGATCTTGGGGGAAAGCGGGTCGGGCAAGACGACGCTGCTGCGAATCATCGCGGGCTTTGAGAGTGCGAGCGCGGGCGAGGTGTGGATGGGCGATGAAAGACTCGACCGCCAGCCACCTTATCGGCGGCGCGTGAACACGGTGTTCCAGTCCTATGCGCTGTTTCCACACCTCACTGTGGAACAGAACGTGGCGTATGGACTGCGGGTGGCGAAGAGACCTGAAGCGGAAATTGCATCTCGCGTCGAAGAAGCACTGGCCAAGGTAAAGATGTCGGCTTTCGCAAAGTCGAAGCCTTCAAAAATCAGCGGAGGGCAGCAGCAACGGATCGCGCTGGCACGGGCGCTGGTGAACCGTCCGCGGCTATTGCTGCTGGATGAGCCACTTTCAGCGCTGGACGCAAATTTGCGGCGACAGATGCAGGTNNCACGATCAGGAAGAGGCGATGGTGATGTCGGACCGGATCGCGTTGCTGCGCTCGGGTGAACTGGAGCAGGTGGCGACACCTCGGGAGATTTACGGCCGACCGGCAACCGCCTACGCGGCGCAGTTTATTGGGCACACGAATCTGCTTAAGGGGGAAGTGCGGGCAGGAGTGCTGCGCTGCGGTCCTTTGACATGGCCGGCCGCGCTTCCGGATGGACCGGCTGTGTTCTCACTACGGCCAGAGAATATTCGCCTGGCCACGGCGAGTGCCTCTGTCGCTGGAAGCGTGCGCATCCGCGGAAAGGTTCGCCATCAGGCCTTTCATGGGGCCACGGAGCTGATTCGTGTGGAATGCGGCAACGGTTTGGTGCTGGTGGTGCGGACTCCAGGCAGCGGCGGAGCGTTGGACGACGTCGAGCTGGAGTTCTCTCCCACGGATGCGGTTCTGGTGCGCGAGTCTCCGGAAAGAATCTGATGTTTTCCCGAGCTTACAAAGCGGCGGTGACGTTGCCTCCACTGGTGTGGGTGACGGTGTTTCTGCTAATGCCGTATTTGCTGATGTTCTGCTACAGCTTCTGGTCGGTGTCAGCGTCGCAGACCATCGTGCATTCGTGGAATCTCGCCAACTACGGACAATTACTGCGAGTTGATGTTTACTGGCAGACGCTGCTGCGCTCCATGTGGATCGCGGCAAGAGTGACGATCTTCTCGTTGCTACTGGGATATCCGCTGGCATACTTTCTTTCGTTTTATGCGGGGAATAAGAAGGATCTGCTCTATCAATTGGTAATCATCCCGCTGTGGGTTAGCTACCTGGTCCGGGCCTATGCGTGGAAGACGATCCTGGGCTCGGACGGCGTGCTGAATACATTGCTGCAGTATGTACAGGTGACGAAGCATCCGCTGGAGTTTCTGCTGTACAGTCCGTTTGCGGTGGTGTTGACACTGACGCACATCTACACTCCGTTTGCGTTTCTTCCCATCTACGCGACATTGGATCACATTCCGCGCAATCTCGTAGAAGCGTCACATGATCTGGGCGCGACCCCGGGGCAGACGTTCTGGAAGGTGATTTTCCCGCTCTCGATTCCGGGAGTGGTGGCAGGAGCGACGTTTGCTTTCGTGCTCAGCCTGGGTGATTTTCTTGCGCCGCTGCTGCTGGGTGGTCCGAGCGGCATTATGATTTCAAACATCGTGGTGAGCTTGTTTGGGGCGGCTTACAACTGGCCGCTGGGCGCGGCGATATCGCTTTGCATGCTGGTTCTGGTAGTGAGCCTGCTTGTTTTCTCCGAACGGCTGGAGAAGAAGTGGGGCTTCTCGTGAGCGAAACGAAGTTTGCCGCGGGCTCCCGCTGGTTGCTTCTCCATGCCGTGGCCGTATTCGCGTTCCTCTATCTGCCGATTGCGGTCCTTATTCTTTATTCGTTCAACGGCGAGGGCGTGGGCGGATTCCCGCCGCATCATCTGACGCTCGACTGGTATCGCACGCTTTTCGCGGACGGGCCGATCTGGGATTCGGTGCTCAACAGCCTGCAGGTGGCATTGGCGGCAATGGTGATCTCGCTGGCATTCGGAGTGCCGGCGGCGCTGGCGCTGGAGCGGGCACAGTTTCCGGGCAAGGCGGTGTTCCGGCGGTTAGTGCTCTTGCCATTGATTCTGCCGGGCATTATCACAGGACTTTCGCTGCTCATGCTGTTTAACGTGATGGGAACAAAACTCAGCCTCATGACAATTATTTTGGGACACGGGACAGCGTTGATCTCCGTGGCCACGACCGAAGTGTTCGCGGGCCTGCAAAAGCTCGATCGGGCGCAGGAAGAAGCTTCTCTCGATCTGGGTGCGAATTACTGGCAAACATTTTGGCGAATCACGGTGCCGAACCTGAAGCTACCGATCATCGGCGCAGCGCTGCTGATCTTTACGCTTTCGATGGACGAGATCGCGGTCAGTTTCTTTCTGATCGGGCGCAATAACACGCTGCCGCTGGAGATTTGGGGACGACTGCGGCGCGGCATCACACCGGAGATCAACGCGGTGTCGACCATCATCTTTGTGTTTTCGTTGGTGGCGATCGTCCTCTGGTACCGCTTGCGCATGCGCGGCGAAGGCGCGGCGGACGTGAGCGTCGAAATCGTAGAAGCTGCGGAGGGGCATGCGGTATGAGCGCGAATCGCAGGGAATTTATCAAGTTTGTAGTGGCAGGGGCAGTGACGGCGGGGTGTCCGATCGACCTTTCGCTGGTGGCAGCTCAGACCGGCGACGCACAAAAAAGTCACGCCGCTGATGTGGATGGAGAAGACAATCGAATCTGCCACCAGGTGCGCGACGGCAAAGTGTTCACGCGGCCACCGGCTTCGGCGCGACATGATGTGGTGATTGTCGGTGGCGGCGTGAGTGGATTAACCGCGGCATATCGTTTGCAGCACCGCGACTTCCTCTTGCTGGAAAAAGAGCCGCACTGGGGTGGCAATGCTTACGGGATGGAATATGAGGGCAGCACATATGCAACGGGATCGGCGTTTCTGGCGAAAGATGAATACGCTTACCACTTCGCGAAGGAAATTGGATTGGAGCCGTTGCCCGTCAACAGCCCCGACGCGAGCATCATTCGCGGTGAGTTGGTCCCGGATACTTGGGGCGAAGGCCTCAGCAAGCTGCCCTATTCTCCCTCGGTGCGCGAGAGCTTTAAGAAGTTCAAGAAAGAAATGTTAGCGATCGACGTGGAGAAACGGGGAAAAGAACTCTTCGACAAACCATTTACCGATTTCATGAAGGGGTACCCAGGAGAGATCAAGCAGTGGTGGGATAACTTCGGGCCATCCAACTGGGGAGCGACTAGCGAAGAGACAGCGGCAGGTATCGCCATTCTTGCATTGCAAGAAATGGTCGAAGAGAGCCGAACGGACGACCGCTATACCTGGCCCGGAGGATTGGGCGCGGTCACGAAAAAGCTGGCGGACATTCTCCAGCCGAAGTGCAAAGACCGGATGCAGAGAGGCGCGACGACTGTTGCCGTGGTGTCCGAAAAAGAAGGAGTGCAGGTCACTTACACGCTGGGTGGCGAGTTGAAGACGGTTGCGGCCAAGGCCGTAATCATGGCGACGCCCAAGTTCATCACGCGGCGCATCGTCGAGGGCCTGCCGGAAATGCAAAGCGAGGCGATGCACCAGATTCGCTACATTCCGTATCCCGTGGTGAATCTGATTTTCGACAAGCCGGTGTTCAATCATGGCTACGATACGTGGTGCCCCGGCAATACTTTCACCGATTTCGTGGTGGCTGATTGGGTCATCCAGAAGCACCCTGGTTACCAGCAGAAGTTCAACATTCTCAGTTGCTACACCCCGATGAAAGAAGAGGATCGAGGCTATCTCTTGAACGAGATAGGGGCGCGCAAGATCGCCGCGAATGTATTGAGCGACTTCCAGAAATTGATGCCTGCATTGAATGTCGATCCGGTCGAGGTGCACATTTACCGGCGAGGGCATCCTTTATATATGTCCACGCCGGGGCTCTACACACGAGTCCAGCCACTGGCGCGGCATCCCATGGATCGCGTGTTCTTTGCCAACACGGATTCGGAAGGACCAGAATCCACCACCAACGAAGGAATCCGCGCGGCGCAGCGCGCCGTGAAGGAAGTGGAAATGCGGCTGGCGGGAAGACCTGAGCCGAAGCAGACAGCGGTGGCGGGCTGATGTTGTTCCTCA
>PLHQ01000153.1:180691-205268 GCA_003138975.1 Acidobacteriaceae bacterium
AAAGGACAAATCACACTTTGAGTTTGAGTATTCGCAACATCGCCATCATCGCTCACGTGGACCACGGCAAGACCACGCTAGTCGATGCCATGCTGCAACAGAGCGGCACTTTTCGCTCCAACGAGCACCACGTCGAACGCGTGATGGATTCGAACGAACTGGAGCGCGAGCGCGGCATCACAATTCTGGCTAAGAACACGGCCATTTTCTATCACGACGTGAAGATCAACATTGTGGATACGCCCGGCCACAGTGACTTTGGCGGCGAGGTGGAACGTGCACTGAAGATGGTGGACGGAGTGATGCTGCTGGTGGACGCGAGCGAAGGGCCCCTGCCGCAGACGCGCTACGTGCTGACCAAGGCGCTGGAGGCGAAGTTGCCGCCAATCGTGGTGATCAACAAGATTGATCGGCCCGATGCGCGTCCGCAGGAAGTGCTCAACGAAATCTACGACCTGTTTATCGATCTTGACGCAAAGGAAGACCAGCTCGACTTTCCAGTTCTCTACACGAATGCAAAGGAGGGGACGGCATCGACGGACATGAAGGGCGGCGGCGAAAATCTGCGGCCGCTGTTTGACGCGATTTTGGAGACGACTCCGCTGCCGCAGGGCGATCCAGCCGGGCCTCTGCAGATTCTGGTCGCGAATCTCGATTACAGCGATTTCCTCGGACGTCTGGCGATCGCGCGCGTGTTCAATGGAACGATGTACACGGGCGAAGACGTGGTTATCGCCAAGCGCGATGGATCGCTGCACAAGACCAAGATCACTAAACTGTTTTCCTTTTCCGGATTGAAGAGGACGGACATTACGGAAACAGTGTTGGGCGACATTATCGCCGTCGCTGGAGTGGAAGGAATCACGATCGGGGAGACGATTACGGATCCAGTCAATCCGGCACCGCTGCCGCCTATTGTGATCGACGAGCCGACCATCGCAATGACGTTCACAGTGAATACTTCGCCGTTCGCAGGACGCGAAGGCACCTACGTCACGTCGCGCAATCTGCGCGAGCGCCTGGCGAAGGAGTTGCTTACCAACGTTTCTTTGCGCGTGGAAGAGATGGGCACGACCGACTCGTTCAAGGTGCTCGGGCGCGGCGAGCTTCAGCTTTCGATCACCATCGAGATGATGCGCCGCGAGGGCTACGAACTGATGGTGGGCAAGCCGGAGATCGTCACCAAGCGCATCGATGGCAAGCTGATGGAACCGGTGGAGCATCTCACGGTGGACGTCCCCGAAGAATTTGTGGGCGTGGTGATGGAGCAACTGGGCTCCCGCAAGGGTGAGGTTGCTAACATGCACAACCATGGCTATGGACGAGTGCGGATTGAGTTTCGGGTGCCCAGCCGCGGTCTGATTGGGCTGCGCAGCCAGTTGCTTACCGATACGCGTGGGACCATTGTGATGAATTCGCTTTTCGACGGGTATACCGAATGGCAGGGGGAAATTCCACACCGGCTTACGGGAGCGCTGATCGCGGACCGGGCTGGAGTGTCGACGGCTTACGCACTGTGGGGTCTGCAGGAACGGGGAGAGCTTTTCGTCGGTCCGGGCGTTGAGCTGTATGAAGGGATGATCATCGGCGAGAACGCGAAAGACGATGATCTGGACGTGAACGCCGTGCGGGAGAAGAAACTCACCAACATGCGGGCTTCGACGGCAGATGAGGCCATCCGGCTGGTTCCCTTCCGGCAATTGAATCTGGAACAGGCAATCGAATTCATTGCCGACGACGAGTTCGTGGAGATCACTCCGAAATCGCTGCGGCTGCGGAAAAAAGTTCTGCAATCGAACAAGCGCAAGAAGCGTGCAATGGAGACGGTGGAAGAGGCGTGAAGTCTCGGGGGCAATCCGGAAAGACTAAAGAACCGCTGCGAATGTTTCTGGTGCCCTGCAGTTGTGGAACGACGTTTGCAGTTACGGAAAATTACGACCGTCGCGGGGCTACCTGGAGCCGGTATCTGATTTGTCCCGCCTGCGGCAAGCGGCACGATCCCAAGAACCGTCTGTTACAAGTTGGATATCACCGCGAAGGCTATTGGAAAGTGGATGATTGCTAGCGGGGCCTCCGGTCTGGGCATGCCGCGCTATTTAACAGGCCGGATTTGACAAACCTGCTATACTTCTCGGCGCATTCGACTGTTCGCCAGCTCCGGTCTCGATTTTCAGGAAGGTGTCCCCGACCTGCCAGTCTGCCGCATCGAGCTCGCACTTCGACAGCTCAATGCAGAGGCCTACGCTTGAAGAATATTTTCGTGGGGAACTTGAGCTTTAACACATCGGAAGAGGAACTGCGGCAGATGTTTGAGCCGTTCGGGCAAGTGGACCGGGTCAGCATCATGACGGATCGCGATACTGGGCGCTCGCGCGGATTCGGTTTTGTGGAAATGGCCAGCAACGAAGATGGAGAAAAGGCCATCACTGCATTGAACGGCTCACAGGTGGGCGGGCGCACGCTCAATGTAAACGAGGCGCGCCCCAAAACCGAGCACGCCGGAGGCGGTGGACGCGACCGCGGAGGCCGAGGCGGAGATCGCGGCGGTGACCGTGGTGGCCGCGGCGGTGGTGGCGGCGGCCGGGGCCGCTTCTAAGAATCCGCAGTTCAGACAGACGCGAGCGATAGTTTCTTCAATTGCGGTCGGTGTTCTGCCTCCGACGCTCGAACCGCTGCTTGAATGATCATCCTCGAAAGTAGTGCGCTAATGAGCGTGGTCAGTGCCGAAGGCATCGATTAGCAATGTTCCATTGATGCTTCTGAGTCGACCCATGTAAACTGAAGCTATTGGTGCGCGCCCGTAGCTCAGCTGGATAGAGCGATTGCCTCCGGAGCAATAGGTCGGGAGTTCGAATCTCTCCGGGCGCACCAGACTTGTCCAGATCCTTCGCCCAACCCCGGCTCAGGATTTCGGCTGCGGGCTCCCGCTCCGCTCACGCCCGCAAAACGCCTCAAGTTCGAATCTCTCCGGGCGCACCGGATTCCCTCTCTTGTTCAATGGGGCCGAACGCCACACCTTTTCTACCGCATCAGCGGGAACCTGCCTAAGGTGCGGTTCGTCCGAACCTATAGGTGAGGCTAATACTGGCATAGGAAGGGATGCGAACTCCCACGACTTCCTGTATCTGGGAGGGCTCGAAATTTTCCGTCGTTTGGCCGGTGAAGCCGCTTGCGATAAGGAAATTCACGCCCACATTCATGCGGCCATTCAAAAAGGGTCGGACCACGGCGCCGCGAAACTCCTTCACCGGCGTTCCAGTGCATTCGGCATTCAGGTTCGGCAGGCATCCCGTGCCCAAGGGCTTTGTGCCCACGTATTCGAATTCTCCTCGCGCTTGCAGACGAAACGGAAGCTTCTGAATTGTTCCTAACAAATCGAAGAGCGTCCGCGGAGCTTCCGGTGTGGGCTCTCCCGTATCATGATCGCGGGCATCGGCTTTGGAGAAGGTCGCTAACAGCGAACCCTGGCTGAAGTTTCGCCGCACCGCGACCGTCATGAATCGAAGTCGGCTTGGTCCTTCGTTAATCTGCAATCCGGTGTCCGGATCGATTTTCGCCAGCTGTGCGCTGCTGGTAACGTGGCCCAGCGTAAGACGCAGATCCGTCTTGTGTACGGTCTTGCTGGCGACGACCTGGTACGAATGCGACGTGGCCACTGGAGTGCCCGCGGCAGATCCAGTGCCGATCCGGGGATCTTCTGTAAAGAAAACCTGGCCAAAGCTGAAGGAGATGAGCGGAACATACCACGATTCCTTGGGAAGAAACGAAACCGTAGCCTTGGGCGAGTTCACGGCCACCCATTTCTGAAACGAATTCTGCGGATACAGCAGATCTTCGTTATCCACATCAATTTGATCGCGGCGCCAGCCGAGATAATAGCGGAAGTAATGGGCCAGAGCGCCCTCCGCGGCAATGTAAGGTGTTAGCGATGCGATGGTGATGTTATTCCCGTCAATAGGAGTGAAGGGGCCGCAGTACGTTGGGTCACCGGGATTGAAGAATCCATAATGGTCGAGATCATCGCGGCGAGGCGCTTCGCGCTCGTAGTCAAAACCAGCCAACAAAGACAGATATTCGGCAATCTTGTTCACGTAGTTCACGCTGCCGCCAGCCACCGTGCGAAACTCACTCTGCCGGATCAGACCCTGCCCGAAATCCGAAAACAAAGAGAGGTTGTAAGTGCGAAAAAAGCCGGAAAGCTGCAGTTGCTGGCTACCGCTGAGTTGCCAAATATCGTTCAAGGCTACGAGTGCGGTGTGAGTCTGATCTTTCTGCCGCGGATCGATGGTGTCGCCGTAATTGGGGAAATTGGCGTCAGCGGGAAAGATGGGGACGAGTCCCGGAACGTAGGAAAATCCATAGTAACCGATGCCAAACAAAGTAAGCCGGTGCTTGCCAACGTGGAATAATCGCTCGCCATTGAATTTGTATTGTTGCCGATGTTCCAGCCGGTCGAGGAATCCATTGCCATAGGAGGCTGCGAAGGCCATCCAAGAATTGGGGGTAAGGCTTAATCCGGCCACCACGTCGAGGTCTCGATAATCTCCGGTGAGGGTGATGAAGGGATCGATATGAGACCGTAGTCCGTACGTTGCCGCTAGATTGACCGAATGATTCCCTTCCCGAACGTTGAACGCTCCACCATCGATCTGAACGCTTTCCAGGATTTCCGGAATAAATATGTTCGGGTCGGAATAGCCATTGCCGTGGGCATTGGCCGACAAATTGTTGGGCACGAGGTAGCTGCCGACCGCGATGTACTGCGCAATCGGCTCGCCATGATCTCCTGCCACTCCCGGCGCAAAATATTGCGGCGCTTTGATGCCGCTGGAAGCGGTTTCGATGGGGTATCCGGGAATCGAAACGGGAGCGCCGGGGCGCCCAGGATTTGCGTCGAGGAGGTCCTGACGCACAAAAACTTTCTCACCAGGATCGGGACTGAGCACGTCGGTCTCGTTCACGTCCGCAGTGACAGCGACGTTTTCGATTCGAGACGAAAGCTGGCCCATTCGAATCTCGATCGCAGAATTACCACTTTGCCGGACGGTGATTGGGTGGACGACCGGACGAAATCCGGAAGCCTCAGCTTTGAGGACGAGTTCTCCAGATGACCTGAGCTTCACCGCGAACTGCCCATCCGGCCCCGAGAAGGCATGGGCTAGAACTTGATCCTGCCCCACAATTTCGACCGAAGTGTTTGGCAAAGCGTTTCCCTCGGGATCGACGACACGGCCACTCACGACAATCTCTTGCGCAAGCAGAGTGCCGGGCGCGAGGAGCAGAAACAATAGCAGGACAGTTCCAGCCAAGCTTCGCTGCGAGTAGCCTACGCGGTTGAACTGAACGCCAGAGAGTTCGATCTCTATCGGGGCGTCCATTGCGGGTGGCCAGAGAAGAGCCCATTGGCGAAGCCCATCTGATAAGCAAGGAAGAGACCAAAAGCCAAACTCACCAACCCGGAAGCTAGCCCCAGCCAATGAGAAAAATTCTCGTGCCTGTTCCCAAGGAAGTTGAAGGCAGAGACGATGCTCATGGTAATCAGCATCATGCCACCCACCGTGCCGGCTCCGAAGACGAGTAGGTAAACCAGCGCCCAGTGCGGGTTTCGGATGGTCGTCAGAATGAGCAGGGCAACCGCTGCTGAACCAGCCAATCCGTGAACAATGCCCACAACTAAGGGACGCAACTGTTGGTAGAGGCCGATCCTGCCGAATATTCGGTCGAGCCAAGTCAGAGGAGTTTGGTGGCTGTGCGCATGCGCTTCCGGGGCGTGTCCGTGCGCATGGCTGTGCACGTAGTCCCCATGAACGTGGGGATGAGAATGAACGACGTGAGATTCTTCCGCCGCGGGAGCGATCGTGCGCGCCGCGCGCAGAAAACTTGCAATATTCATCGCACCCAGGACGATCAGCATGAGCCCCACGGAAAGCTCCATGGAGAGCCCGATTCGCGCGGGAATCACCACGTCAAACAGGATGATGGCGGAGCCCACGACGAATATCGTGAGAGTATGGCCGATCCCCCAGAAAATGCCGGTGAGTGCAGCTTTCAGCAGGTTACGCTGGCGGCTTACGATCGTAGTCACGGCGACGACGTGGTCGGGATCGGTGGCGTGGCGCATCCCGAGAAAAAAGCCCACCGCGATAATAGACAGAAAACTGATCATGACTTGCGATACCTTGTCAGATTACCGCGGCCACTCGTGACTCATCCAAACGCTTCCTCAGAAAACTCAGAAGCTCTTCCATTCCGTCCCCGTTCTTTGCGGAGAGCTTAAATACCTGCATGCCTGGCCGCACCGCCTGGATGTTACCGTATGCAGCCTGCCAGTCGAATTCGACCGCTGCGGCCAAGTCAATTTTCGTGACGACTCCCACGTCGGCACTGTTAAAAATTGTAGGGTACTTGAGGGGCTTATCCTCACCTTCCGTCACCGATATAAGAACCAGGCGCAGATTCTCGCCAAGATCGTAGGACGAAGGACAGACCAGGTTGCCTACGTTCTCGATGAAAAGAAAATCAAGCTCATTGAGATCCCACTGTTGAAGCGCGTTCTGGACCATCGCCGCTTCGAGATGACAGAGTGTGCCGGTGGTTATTTGCTTTACTGGAGCCTGGCTGCGCGCCAACCTTACCGCATCATTCTCGGTAGCGAGATCTCCGACAAGTGCGGCGACGTGATAGTTTTGCCGAAGCAGAGTGAGAGTTTTTTCCAGAAACATGGTCTTGCCCGAGCCGGGACTGGACACCAGGCTCACCACAAACACTCCAGCCGCACGGAACTGCTCGCGCAGCGCCCGCGCGTTCAAATCGTTCTGCTTCAGAACGTTCTTCCGGACTTCGATCAAACGGGGCTGCGATCCCATTCTTCAATCTCCAATGCGACCATTTCGATTTCCTTCCCTTGCACAACTTCGGACGATGGAGCGCCGCATTCAGCACAACAAAATAATTGCATGGAACTGACCGGACGCTGCGTCTGGCAGCTTCGGCAAAAGATGAGAACGGGAACCTCCTCCACCACCAGTCGTGCCCCTTTAAGCGGAGTGTCTTCGCATGCCATTTCGAAAGAACCGAGCAGAGCCTCCTTCACCACACCAGATAGCGCCCCAAGCTTGAGATGCACGGCACTCACTTGAACGTCACCATGCCGGTGCGATTCTTCCTGTGCCAGTTCGATAATGCTCATCGCGATGGAGAGTTCGTGCATAATGTTCGTCAGCGTGCGCCCGGGCTTTGCGTGTTTCAATCGAATCGAGCAAATGCCGCCAGGGCCGCCTGCCCCAGGCTGATGCCACCATCGTTGGGCGGAACGGCATGATTCGTCCAGACCTCGCGGCTTCCGGCCTCAAATAGCGACTTCAGGTCTTTTAAGAGTAACTCATTCTGGAAAACGCCACCCGAAAGAACCACGACATCAAGACGATGAACGTCGCAGAAGCTTACTACGGCGTCGTGCAGGCCTTGAGCCAGGCCGCGCTGGAAGCCACGCGCAATTTCCGCGACAGACCGCCCGCGAAGGCGGTCACACACCACGGCTTGCAGCAACGGCCGAAAATCCAATTCATGTTCGCTGTACGGAAACGGGTACGCTTCTGTCGCCTTGGCGCTGCAGGCGAGTTGTTCCAGCCACATCGCCGCCTGCCCTTCGAATGTGACCTCACGCGTAAAACCCAGAAGCGCAGCCGCGCTGTCAAAGAGCCGGCCGATCGAAGTGGTAGGAAAGGTCCTGACATTTTTCTCGACTAAGTCCACAGCCTGCCGGTAGCGCTGTGGAAAGGTGAAGGGCGGCGCGGTGAGATCGGGCAAGTCCTCCACCTGAACCAGAAAGCCAGCCGCGGCCTGGACCGGATATTGCGCTGCTGCGTCCCCACCGGGCAACGAAGCGCTACGCAAATGCCCGACACGATCAAAGCCGTCTTTGATGCTTCCTACGAAGATCTCACCTCCCCAGATGCTCCCGTCGTCGCCGTAGCCCGTGCCATCGAAACTGACTCCCACGATTCGTTTCTCCCATTCGCCTCGCTCCGCCAGTACCGAAGCTATATGGGAGCGGTGATGCTGCACAGCCAGCCTTTGCGGAATTCCCAGCGCCAGGGCATGGGAACTGCTGGCGTATTGCGGATGGGAATCGTAGGCGACTAGCAGTTCTTCCGGACGAACCTCATACATCGAGATCAGATCCTGAATAGTTTCTTTGAACGCGCGCAACGACTGGTAATGCCCCAAATCTCCGATGTGCTGGCTCATGAACGCCTGCCCATCGACAACGAGTGTGATCGTGTTTTTCAGGTCGGCGCCGACAGCCAAAATCGGACGTATGTTCGGGAGTCTGGCCACGGCACCCGGAGCATAGCCCCGTGCGCGCCGCAAGATGACTGGACCAAACACTCCGTCGCGAGCCACCGAATCATCCACTCTTCGCGCAATCGGGCGCTCTCCGATCAGGAATGCATCAGCAATTCCGGAAAGCCGGTCGAGTGCTTCGTCATCTTCATATGCAATCGGTTCACTCGAGCGATTCGCGCTGGTCATGACCAATACTTCTGGTGCACCCGCCGCGAAGAGCAAATGGTGCAGAGGCGTGTAAGGCAGCATCACACCGAGTTCGTTGTTTTCTGGAGCAACTTCGGGGTCAACTTGGCTGGATCCAGCTTTCGCCGGTGCAAGCACAATGGGTCGAGCGACGGACAGGAGCAGTGCTTCGGCCTCCGGAGAAAGCTCGACTAACTGGCGTGCCACTTCCAAGTCTCTCGCCATAATCGCAAACGGCTTTTCTTTTCGGTACTTACGCTCGCGTAAAGCCGTGACCGCCGCGGGATTCGAGGCATCGCACGCCAAATGGTACCCGCCAAGTCCTTTCACGGCGAGGATGCTGCCCGAAGTGAGAAGCAGCGCCGCTTTTCGAATGCTCTGCTCGCTTCCCCGTATCTCCTCTTCGCTTTGGTGCAGATAATAGGCTGGCCCGCAGGCAGGGCATGCGACCGGCTGCGCGTGAAAACGGCGGTTGCCCGGATCGCGATATTCTGCGGCGCAGTAGTCGTCAAGCGGCCAGTGCTGCATGGTGGTGTTGGCCCGGTCATAAGGAAGACCGAGGACAACCGTGTAGCGCGGCCCACAATTTGTGCAGTTGATGTAGGGATACCAGTAGCGACGGTCACCTGGGGCGAATAGTTCGTTCACGCAAGCATCGCAAATCGGAAGATCTGGCGAAATACGTACCGTGGGACGCTCGCGGCGGTGGCTTTCCCGGATAGTAAATTCATTCAGGCCCAGAGGAGCCGCGCTATGGACTTCGATTTCTGTGATGCTGGATGCTGGAGGAGGCTGCGTTTTCAGATCCTGGACAAAGGCCAGCAACCCTTTCTCGGCGCCCTCCAGAAAAATCTCAACTCCTTCCTCGCCATTCAATACCCATCCGGCAAGCGTATTGGCGCGAGCCAGACGATACACAAACGGCCGAAAGCCAACGCCTTGCACCACGCCGCGAACTCGAATGGAACAAGCGCTGGGCATTCTCACTCCACATCCACGAAGCAACTGCGGCCTACGCCGATCCGCCCCCAGCGCGTATTCTACATTCTATTCGCGGTGCTGGATTAAATGTCGAATGACTCGCGGGCGGGAGATGTTGTCCGTGTCAAAGCGCAGCGAGACGCCGTTGCAGCAGCAGGAAGTAAAGAGCAACGAGAATAAGCAGGAATCCATTCACACCTAACACCACCGGCGCGGTAAAGATCGGGACGAGCCATCCCGACAACAGATTGCCCATCGGCATGCCGCCTCGGAAAGCGACGTTGTAGACGCTCATCACGCGGCCGCGCATCTCGTTTGTGGTAATCAACTGCACCAGGGAATTCACGGTGGCAAAGACCGCCATCATGGATGCGCCCACCAGCACCAAAATGACGCCGCTTAATGGCACCGACTTCGAGAGAGCAAAGCCTGAAATCCCCGCGCCGAGGCAGATGAGGGCACAAAGCGCCACGCGGCCCTTTCTCTTGAAGTTGCCCGCGCTTGCGATAGTCAGCGAGCCGAAGATCGAGCCCAGGCCCATGAGCGCCAGCAGATTGCCGTAGGTTTCCGGACCGCGATGGAAAATGTCTTTCACGAATACGGGGATGTAGGTGCGCATGGGCATGCCTAAAGCAGTCATGCAGAATGCCAGCAGGATCAGCGCTTCCATGGAATTCTGCTTGCGGGCGAATTGGATTCCCTGCTTCAGGCTAGTGAACATCGACTCCGCGGTCTTTGCCGGCAGGAAGCGAGCGTTAATCATCGACAGCGAAACGATAGGCGCCAGGAAGGAAAGCGCGTTCAGTCCGAAGCACCACTTCTCGCCCAGCTTCGCCAAGGCCTGCCCAGCGAGAGCCGGCCCCACCATGACTGCCACGTTGAACTGAATTGAATTCAGTGCGATGGCGTTGGGCATGTCTTCCTTCTCGACCAATGTGGGAATGAGAGCTTGGTAGGCCGGTCCGCCAAAGGCTTGCGCGAAGCCGGAAATGAAGGACAGGCACAGAATGTGCCAGACGTGTACCAGACCAGTTGCCACCAGAATCGTAAGCACGCCGGCGGTCGCCATTTGCACATACTGGGAGCCGAGCAGAATTCTCCGCCGCTCCACCCGATCGGCGACCACGCCGCCGATCAAAGAGAACA
Organism: Acidobacteriaceae bacterium; assembly: GCA_003138975.1. Lineage (GTDB taxonomy): Bacteria > Acidobacteriota > Terriglobia > Terriglobales > Acidobacteriaceae > Sulfotelmatobacter. Next base: position 191,354 of record PLHQ01000153.1, read on the forward strand.
GAAAGATGGGAATGCCCCCGAGGAACTGATCAAGCGCCAGCAAGAACGCGGAGTGGCTAAGGCGGTAGATCAGCCATCCCTGCGCGACGATTTGCATCCAGGTGCCGATGCTGGACGTGCAGGCGCCAATCCACATCAGGCGGAAATCGCGATATTGGAATGCTTTAAAGACCCGGGCAATCAATACGGCGTCCTCGAAGGCCCCCGCAAAAGCCTAACATGCGGCTCTGCCTCGGCTGACGTCTCGAGCCAGTTCCGCGGCGCAATGCATACTGTTTACTCCAGACAGGTATTATGGTTGCACTCTGCTTTGACTCAATCGGCGAGCAGAAGATAGCGAGTTGACAACGTCAGATATTTGCAGCAAACGGGAGGGTTATTTTAGGGGGCGGAAGACGATCAGAAGCTATCGAGCACGAGCACGGCATTGGATTTTGAGCCCCGCAGTCCGGCAATCTAATCTCCGACAGCAGCATTTCGCGAACTGAATTCCATATGAACTACGACGCTATTTTGGTGGTTTCTTTCGGGGGGCCGGAATCTAAGGAAGATGTGATGCCCTTCCTTGAAAACGTGTTGCGTGGACGGAATATTCCTCGCGAGCGCATGTTGACCGTAGCCGAGCACTATTACCACTTCGAGGGCAAGAGCCCAATCAACCAGCAGACGCGGGAACTGATTGCCGCGCTCCAAGCGGAGATGGAGAGAAATGGCCTCAAGCTGCCGGTCTATTGGGGAAACCGAAACTGGCATCCTCTGCTGCCCGAGAGTCTGCTTAAAATGAAGCAGGATGGCATCCAGAGGGCCGTGGGCTTCGTGACTTCGGCATACAGCTCGTACTCCGGATGCCGGCAGTATCGCGAGGACATCGCCCGGGCGCAACGCGAAGTCGGGCCAGGCGCTCCGGAGGTAGAGAAACTGCGGGCATTCTTTAACCATCCCGGCTTTATCGAGGCTACAGTTGAGCGAGTGCAAGACGCGCTGCAGGCCATTCCAGCGAAAGCTCGGGGAAATGTGCAGATCGTTTACGTCGCCCACAGCATTCCAGTTTCCATGGCGAACAGTTCCGATTACGTGAGGCAATTGGAAGAGGTGCGGCGTTTGGTTTCGGAGGCCATTGGGCACAAGAACGATGCACTGGTCTACCAGAGCCGCAGCGGCGCTCCGGGGCAGCCGTGGCTAGAACCGGACATTCTGGATTACCTGCGGCAGGTGAAGGCGCGGAATCTGGCATCAGCTGTGGTGCTGGCACCGATCAGTTTCATCTCGGATCACGTGGAAGTGCTGTACGACTTGGATGTCGAAGCGCAGCAGCTTTGCGATTCTTTGGGTTTGCCCATGAGAAGGGCGAAGACGGTCGGGATACATCCGAAGTTCATCGGTATGATTCGTGAGCTGATTCTGGAACGAATGAATCCGACGTCGGAGCGGCGGGCGTTGGGATTGTTAGGACCTCGACCGGACATCTGTGCCGAGGATTGCTGTCCGGGACCGGGCCGACCCGGAGCGCCACACACGAGCTAGATGGCGCTAGGAACCTTGGGTTGTTCGTAGTCTGTCGCTTTAGGCTGGCCCTCGATCAGATGCATGGTATGGAGAATTGTCTGGATGACTGCCTCATTCCCCACAGCCGTGTTGATCATCACGTGGTAGAGGGAGCGCGTGGGCCAGTCGGCGTCAAAGTAGTGTTTGACGAAGGCGATGCGCTCGCGATCGACAGAATCAACATGTTTTTCGGCTTCCGATTCTGTGGATCCGTCTTGCACAAGGCGACGGATCTTTTCGGCGCGCGGTGCATAAAGAAAGACGTGAAAAGCATCAGGTTGCTCGCGCAGGAAGTAAGGCGCGCCTCGACCCACGACGATGCAGTCCCCTTCCTGAGCAATTCTTTCAGTGATTTGTTCCATCATTGACATCATGCAATCAGTGTCGAAGGTAAGATTGCTGATGTGGGAACTGGACTCGTAACTGCCCCGCCAGAAGGTTTTGGCCAGCCGGTAAAAGCGACTGTCCATGCGCTCGTCACAGCGCATAACAGCGGAAGTGTCAACATTCGCCATGCGGGCGATCTCCTCCGTGAGACGGTGATCCCAGAGATTCCACCCGAGTTGCTGGGCTAGTTGTGCGGCAATGGCGCCACCGCCGCAGCCGTATTCTCGCTCTATGGTGATGACGCGAAACATGGCTACCTCTTAATTTTTACCGCGAACTAGTGTACCGCGATTCCGCCGCCGGGCTTACTTTTCTTCATCAGGAACACCAAGGGAACCATCGCCAAGATGGATATGCAGAGCAGCCGGAAGTCGTCGATATAGGCCAGCATAGTAGCTTGCCGTTGAACTGTACCTTCAATCAAGGCGTACGCCTGCTGGGTGGCGAATGCCGCGCTCGCGCCGTGGGCCCTCATGGCCTGCGTGGCACCCTGTAGCATCGACTGGAAGGCGGGGTTGCTAGCGCTCAGATGGCGGGACAAATCGTTCAAATGAACCTGGGTGCGGCGATCGAGCATGGTGGTGACGAGGGAAATCCCAACGCTGCCGCCGATATTGCGCGCCAGGTTCATCAGGCCAGACGCCGCGTTGTTCTTGTCCCGCGGCAGAAAGGCATAGGCTGCCGTATTGATAGGGACGAACAGGAATGCCATCCCTGCGGCCTGAAAGACGCGAGCCATAGCCGCAGTGCGGAAGTCCATTTCCAGGTCAAAACCACTCATGTGAAACAAGGCAGCGGACAGCATGACCAAACCGAAAACTAACAACCAGCGCGGACTGTAACGCGAAAGCAAAAATCCTACCAACGGCAGCAGCAGCATGATCGTCAGGCCGCCGGGCATGAGGGCAAGGCCAGATTGTTCCGCGGTATATCCCAGCAAGGTCTGCATGAATAACGGCAGCAACAGCGTGCTGCTCAGCAGCGCAAACCCCAGCATGAACATCAACAGGTTGGAGATGCCAAACGTGCGATCACGGAACAGATGCAAATCGATGATGGGATCCTTATGCGTCCACTCCCAGAAAATGACGAAGATCAACGAGAGCGCAGCGATGAGGGAGAGGACGACAATAAAGTGCGATTCGAACCAATCATCGCGCTGCCCCTTGTCGAGCACGACCTGCAAAGTTCCCAGACCGAGGGCCACAAAGCCGAGGCCGATGTAGTCGATTCTGGTTTCGCTGAGCTTGCGGCGCTTGAGATAGGGTGGGTCTTGAATGAGCCGCGAGGTAAGCAGGATAGAAATGATCCCGACGGGAATGTTGATGAAAAAAATCCAACGCCAGGTGAAGTTGTCGGTGATCCAACCGCCGAGGGTTGGACCGATGGCTGGAGCCGTGACTACGGCAATGCCGTACACGGCGAAAGCCATCCCGCGCTTGGCGGGCGGAAAGGTGTCAGCGAGTATAGCCTGTTCGCTAGGCTGCAGACCACCTCCGCCAGCCCCTTGCAGCACGCGACAAATGATGAGCGTTGCCAGGTTCGGCGCCAATCCACATAAAAACGAACTGATAGTAAACAGGGCCACACAGCTCATGTAAAAGTTCTTGCGGCCCATGATGGAGGAGAGCCAGCCGCTCAGGGGAAGCACAATGGCGTTAGAAACGAGATACGAAGTGAGGATCCAAGTGCTTTCGTCCTGTCCAGCAGAAAGGCTGCCCGCAATGTGAGGCAGAGCGACATTCGCGATGGAGGTATCGAGCACCTCCATGAAAGTCGCCAGTGTAACCGTGATGGCGATGATCCAGGGATTGATTGCCGGACGCCAAACGTCAGCATTCTCAAGCGGCGGCGCAGCGGCACTCATTGCCGAATCCAGACCTCGGGAGTGACGGACATGCCGGGGCGGAGCGATTGATCTTTGTTTTCTCCAGGATCAAGCACAATCTTTACCGGAATACGTTGCACGACCTTCACGTAGTTGCCGGTGGCGTTCTCGGGGGGTAGGAGGCTGAAACGAGCGCCGCTGGCGCCGGCAACGCTGTTAACCTTACCTTTGTAGCTTCTTCCGTTAGCATCCACCTCGATGGTGACGGATTGGCCCACTTTCATTTCGCGAAGCTGAGTTTCCTTGAAGTTGGCTGTGATCCAAACATCGTCAAGAGGAATCACCTTCATCAATTCCTGGCCGGGAGCGACGTTTTGTCCGACTTCGACGGTGCGGTCGCTAACCACTCCGGCAACCGGAGCAATCACTTTGGTGTACTGCAGATTCAGTTGCGCCTGATCGAGGTCGGCTTTTTTCTGCTGCGCTTGCGCCAGTGCCGAGGCGGCCCGGGAGCGAATAACTTCCATCTGTCGGGGAGCAGTATGGGCATACCTCAAGTTAGCTTCCGCTTGCACCAGTTTGCCTTGGGCTTCGGTGACCTGCGACTGAGCGGCGTCAGCCATTGCGCGACCCGCCTCGACCGCAGCGGCACTCGCTTTGGCGCTGGCCACGGCCTGATCGTATTGCTGCTGGGAGATTTCCTGCTTGTCTACGAGTTGCTTGTAGCGGTCCAGATCATTCTGCGCCTTGACGTTGTTGGCTTCGGCCTGATCGAGTTGCGCCTTTGCTGCCTGGAACTGCTGCCGGGCAGCGGCGATCCCGGCACGGGCGCTGGCCACATCCGCCTCCGTGGCCGAAACCTGGCTGGTGGTATTGACTGAAGTAATGGGGACATTGACGCCAGCCGCGGCAGCGGCGGCTTGGGCATCGTCGAAATTGGCTTTGGCGCGATCGTAGGCAACCTGGTAGTCGGAGGGATCGATTTCCACCAGGACTGTACCCGCTTGCACGTATTGGTTGTCGACAATATTGAGTTTGACTACGTGGCCGGAAATGCGCGCGCTGATTGAATTGATATGGCCGTCCACCTGGGCATCATCGGTGGATTCGTAACTGGTCACGTAACGATAGACGAAAAAGCCAATCACCAGGAGCACACCCACGGCAATGATAACGGCGATGCGGAAACCAGGACTCGCAGTGCGGGGAGGGCGGCTACGGAAGTCTCGTTCCGTGGCCGGCAATGGCTTGTTGCGGGCTTCGGGTTGATCCGGCGGAGCGGCAGGTGGGCTTTGCGTCGTCGGTTCCATAGATTTTGGTTAGTGTTCGCCTTTCAAATATCGTTTGACTCCCTGTTCAGCATCACCAATGGCGCGCGCCAGTTCCACTTTGGCCAGATTGTGTGCGTACAGGCTTTGAATATAACTCTCATGAGCACTGGCAACAGACTCCTGTGCCTGAACTACCTCCAAGTTGTCCGTCACACCAGCAGTGAAACGATCGCGGGATTGGGTGAGTGCCTCTTCTGCTAGTTCAACCGAACTGCGGGCGACCTCGACCTGATCGGCGGCGGAGTTCAAATCCAGCAAAGCGCTGCGGACTTCATAGTCAATGCGACCGCGAAGGTCACCCAGTTGAGAGCGCAATTGCTTCAATTGGGCGTCGGCCTCCAGCACGTCACTGTGAGTTTTTCCTCCTGCAAAAATGGGGATGTTGAGGCCGCCATTCACCTGCCAGGTTCCGTTGGATTGGCCGGGAGTGACGCCGATGTCGCCGTAGTTCGCGTCGAAGCCCAAGGTAGGATAGTGACCCGCAGAAGCGGCGCGGCGCGAAAGCTCCGCGGCCCGGACTTGCGCCTGCGCTGCCTGATAGTCAGACCGGGAGGTATAGGCACGCTGCAAGTACACTTCAAGGGGCAATGGAGTCAGCGCCTGGTACGGAGCTTTTTCGGTCAGCACAAATTCCTGACCCGGCGGCAGGCCGATAATCCGAGCGAGTGACAGCTTTTGCTTGGCGAAGTCGTTGCGGGCCGCGATCAATTGTTGCTGGCGAGTTTGTAACTCCACTTGAGCGCGCAAGGTGTCAATGGCGGGATTCAGTCCCGCTTTTTGCTGGTCGACGGCCTTATCGTACAGAGCCTGGGCATTGGTTACCTGGGCTTCCGTAGTCTCTATCCGGGAGGCGGTCGCAATAGCCTGCAGATAGGCGTTTCCCACTGCCAGCACTACCACTTCTCTAGCATCTTTGAAGCTGTACTGCGCAGACTTCAGGCGCTCGGAGGCAGCGCGTTCCTGCTCGAAGTCCTTGAAGTTGAACAGAGACTGAGAGACCGAGGCGCGCGCGTCGAAATAGTTGAAGGGACCGATCACCCGTGGAAGGGGAAACGGGAAAAGGTTGCTTTTGAAGCCTAAGGCAGTCAAGCTTTCGGTCTCGACGTTTTCCTGCAATTGAGCCTGAAAGTTAGGCAGGAGATTGCTGAGTTCTTTCCATCTTTCGCCTCTCGCCGTAATGGTCTGATCGCCGGAAATGAGAAGACCGAGATTGTTGCGCAATCCAAGGTCGATAGCGTCCTGGAAGTTCAACTGCAGCACTTCCGGAGTGGCCTTGCCTTCAGGCTCGCTTCCCGTGAAGGGACTCTGCGACCCGGGCAGAGAGATGGAAGGCGCGGAGGTGGAGTTTTGCGCCACGAGGCCTGTGACGGCGAACAGCAATACTAGAGTCCAGGAGAGATGTCTGCGGTTTGGATAGGCTAAAAGGCGGCGCATTTCGGCTCTGAAAGAATCCCATTATAAGTGTTCAGGACGGCATTTTTCATCGCATAGAAACTATAACGCGTTGTTTTTGATTCACTTATCGCGCCAGTAGATGCAAAAAGGGCGAGTGAAGGCCTGACCCAGGCTCGGCCCCTTGGATTGGCAGGGCACCTTCGCTCTATCGGAAGCCGTGACCTTCGACACTTCCCGCCGCGTATCGATGCGGGTAGAGTAAAGAAGAAAGGCCTCACCCCCGATAAGAAAGCTCCACTCTGCCCATGCCATCCTCGGACGTCAAGCGTACTATGCATCCGGCTGACCGTCGCCGACGCCGGCATCCCCGATACCGCGGAGACTTTCGGGTCTCTGTTACCCATCTATTGGGAGACGAGTATCAAAAGCTCGAGGGGCACTGCAGGGATCTGTCAGCAGCCGGGATCGGCATAATCCTAGCGGCGGAACTGGACGGCGGCGAGGTGGTTGGCCTCAGCTTTTTGCTTCCGGAAGCAGCCCTTCCATGGGATGTAAGGGCAGTAGTCCGCCACCGCCGAGGATGTCAATACGGCTTTGAGTTTCTCTCCCTCACCCAAGAGCAGCGGGATTTGCTCGAAAGCTTTCTCGAGGGCCTGGAACCTGTTGACTGAATCCGGAGAGGGGAACTGAAGATGACTTAGGTCATCTTGCGAATGGGTGACTGCTGGGTCAACCTGAAGGCGCACCCGTTTGCAATAACGAATAAAACGCGCACTTCCATGACGAACTCAAAGTCTAACGCAGCGGCCGGAACGGACTGGACGGGATTGCTGGCAGATCCGGACCTGGCACGGAACCTCGGAAAGCTGCTGCAGATCTATCGCGATGCCCCTCCCGACCGCAGAGAACAAGCTTTACTTGCGGCCATGCGTGAGATTAAACAAGCTTCCAACGCCACACTGACCTCAACCAAGGTCGCCGAGACTTCCCAACCTCCATTGCCCACCCAGACCTCGGCCATACCTCCGTTCGAGCCTGATATTTTCAGTGCCAATTGGGGACAAGATCGGCGGCGGCATCCCAGAATTAAGTGCTTCGTGGCAGTCGAGTTGCGCGTTGATGATGGGGATGCTCCGATCTGGGGCAATCTTTCCAACACCAGCCTGGGGGGATGCCAGGTCGAGACAGCCGCTCACATAAGCGGAGGCGCCAAAGTCGAAATCGGCCTTTGGGTTGCGAGTGGCAAGATCTGGGTAAAGGGTCTGGCTCTGAACGGAGTGGTCACGCGCAGCGCGCCCCCTGCCGGAGTACGCATTCGCTTCGCTGGAATGGAGCCCGCTGGGAAAGAAAATCTCCGGCAGTTTCTGAAGTACATCCAGGAAACCACGCGAGCATCGAGCAGCGAAAGCAGCTATCTGCAATTGTTAAAGTAGCACCCTCGATTTCTTCTTCACTCCCGTGCATTTCCGCAAGTTTCCTGCGATTTTCACAGGTCTTCTGACGCTCTTACGACATTGTCCGCGAGAAATTGATACACTCGGGGCGTATCTGAAACCCTTTTCTGTCCCCGGAACTCTAATGAGACTAGCCAGTGGAACAACGCAAGTAAACGCAATGTTGTCCCTGGGAGGAGGGCGCGTCGCATGGTAGCCAGTGAACAAGCGTTGGTAACCGGCAAGCAACTGGACACGCTGTGCATCAACACGATTCGGACCTTGGCGATTGACGCCGTGCAACAGGCCAACAGCGGACATCCTGGCGCACCCATGGGGCTGGCGCCAGTGACTTACTGCTTATGGCAGGAATTCCTGCGATACGACCCCGAAGATCCGACGTGGCTGAATCGCGACCGCTTCGTGCTATCAAACGGCCACGCCTCCATGCTGCTTTACGCCATGCTTCATCTTGCGGGCGTCCGCGAGGTCGACGAGAGCGGGAAGGTCCTGAAAGAATTGGCCGTTCCCATGGAGGAGATCAAACGCTTCCGGCAGCTCGGAAGCCGGACACCTGGGCATCCAGAGTCACACATCACCACCGGCGTGGAAACAACGACCGGGCCGCTCGGCCAGGGTGTAGGAAACAGCCTGGGGATGGCGATCGCCAGCCGTTGGTTGGCCGCCAATTTCAACCGGCCTGAGTTGGAGATCTTCAATTACAACGTGTATGCCATTTGTTCCGATGGCGACCTGATGGAAGGCATCGGTGGCGAAGCTGCGTCTCTGGCGGGGCATCTCAAGCTTTCGAATCTGTGCTGGATCTATGACCACAACGGCGTCACGCTGGATGGTCCAGCAAGTTGGTCATTCAGCGAAGACGTGGCCACGCGCTTTGTGGGCTATGGCTGGAACGTAACTCGGGTCGCCGATGCCAACGATCTGGAGATGCTGGGTCGTGCTTTTGAGACTTTTGAGAAAACAACGGATCGTCCAACGCTGATCATGGTAGACAGCCATATTGGCTACGGTTCGCCGCATAAGCAAGACAGCAATGCGGCGCACGGAGAGCCCCTTGGCGAAGAAGAAGTGCGGCTGGTAAAGAAGTTTTACGGCTGGCCCGAGGACGCCAAATTTCTGGTGCCGGAGGGCGTTCGCGAACACTTCCAGGATGGACTCGGAAACCGCGGGCATGACGTGCGCGCGCAGTGGGCAAGAACCTTCGCGGAGTATTCGAAAAAATATCCCGAGTTGGCCGACCGGTTGCATCGCATGCAACGTCGCGAACTTCCGAGCGGCTGGGATAAGAACCTGCCTACGTTTCCGGCGGACCCAAAGGGAGTGGCGACACGCGAGAGTTCAGGCAAGGTCTTAAATCTGCTGGCGCAAGACATTCCATGGCTCATCGGCGGCTCGGCTGACTTGGCAACCTCAAATAAGACCACGCTGAAGTTTGAAGGCGCAGGAGACTTCGAGGCCGGCAATTACGGCGGACGAAATCTGCATTTCGGCGTCCGTGAACATGCCATGGGCGCGAGCGTGAACGGGCTGATAGTTTCTCGAATCCGGGCGTTCGGTGCAACCTTCTTTAACTTCAGCGATTACATGCGTGCCAGCATACGGCTGGCAGCGCTGATGGAAATCCCGTCGATCTTCGTATTCACTCACGATTCGATCGGAGTGGGAGAAGATGGACCGACGCATCAGCCGATCGAGCAGCTGGCGTCGCTGCGTGCGATGCCGAATCTGATTGTGCTTCGTCCGGGCGATGCGAACGAAGTGGTCGAGGCGTGGAAAATTATCGCTCAGTTGCAGCACCAGCCCGCAGCACTGGTATTGACGCGGCAAGCGCTCCCGACTTTTGACCGCACGAAGTATGGCGCAGCATCAGGCACGGCAAAGGGAGCCTATATCCTTGCTGATGCGCCCGGCGGCAAACCCGACGTGATTTTGATGGGCACGGGCAGCGAGGTGTCGCTCTGCATCGAGGCTTATGAAAAACTCAAGGCGGAAGGCATTCAGGCACGAGTGGTAAGCATGCCCTCGTGGGAAATCTTCGAGAAGCAGGACAAGCCTTATAAAGAAAGCGTTCTGCCGCCTTCGATTACGGCGCGGGTATCCGTGGAAATGGCCGCCACGTTTGGCTGGGAGCGGTATGTGGGGTTGAAGGGGCGAAAAGTTGGCATGCACCGCTTTGGCGCTTCCGCGCCGCTGAAGGACTTACTGAAGTTTTTTGGTTTTACTGCGGATGCGGTCGTGGAAGAGGCCCGCAAGGCGATTGCGGAGAAGTAAACTGCAAATTATTCGGCGCTTTACTGCGACATTAGACTACGTAGCTTCACGAGCAAACAAACGTTCGCCGTCAGGTTCATCAGGAGAAACTATTATGCAACCAACTGGAGTTTTGGAAACTGCAAAAGCTACGAATCCTCTCAAGTCCTTACTCAATTATGGACAGTCCATGTGGCTCGACTACATCCGGCGGGACTTGTTCACGAGTGGGAATCTGAAAAAAATGATTGCTGAAGACGGTCTCCGCGGTATGACTTCGAACCCGTCCATCTTCGAGAAGGCAATCGGTGACAGCTCTCTGTATGACGATATGTTGAAGTCTCTCGCCTCGCGCCCGGATCTTAACGCTACCGCACGCTACGAGCAGATCGCAATCCGCGATATTCAGGACGCCGCCGACATCCTGAAGCCGGTGTATGAGAGTTCGAAATATCACGACGGATTTGTCAGCCTGGAAGTTTCGCCGTTGCTCGCTCTGAAGACACAAGAGACGATCGACGAAGGCCGGCGTTTGTGGAAAGCCGTTGGCCGCGAGAATGTGATGATCAAGGTTCCGGGAACGGCGGAGGGACTGCCCGCGATTCGCCAGCTCATTGGCGAAGGCATCAACATCAACGTGACGTTGCTGTTTGCGCAAGAAGTCTACGAGAAGGTGGCGGAAGCCTACATTGCTGGACTCGAAGACCTAGCAAAGCGCGGGGGCAACCTCAAGAAAATGGCTGGAGTCGCCAGCTTCTTTATCAGTCGCATCGACACGCTGGTCGATTCCATGATCGACGATAAACTGAAAACTACCACCGACGCACAGCAGCAAGCTCTGTTGAGGAGTTTGAAGGGCAAAGTTGCAATTGCCAACGGGAAGCTCACTTACCAGCGCTATCAGCGGATATTCAGTGGGCCAAGATGGCAGGCGTTGGTCTCCAATGGCGCGCAAACCCAGCGCGTGCTGTGGGCAAGCACCAGCACCAAGAATCCCGCCTATCGAGACGTCATGTATGTAGAAGAATTGATCGGGCCTGACACGGTAAACACAATGCCTCCGGCAACGGTCGATGCGTTTCGCGATCACGGGCGGCTGCGCAACAGCCTCACAGAGGATATAGAAGGCGCACAGAAGGTGATGGACGACCTCGCCAAATCCAGCATCTCCATTAAGGAGGCCACCACGAAGCTGACACAAGATGGCGTGAAACTGTTCGCGGACGCGTTCAACAAACTGTTGGCCGTGGTAGAAAAAAGTATTCTCCAAAAAGGATAGAACGCTTGAGTCGCTTGAAATCTTCGCTGCCGGAAAGCCTTGCTGCTTCGGTAAAGACAGCCATTAGCAATTGGCAGTCAAGTGACAAAATGAAGCGCCTATGGGCGCGAGATGCCGCACTCTGGACCGGCAGCGATGAGGCGGATTGGCTGGGTTGGCTGGACATCGTCGAGGAGCAGAGCGCGCATTTGGCAGAGCTGCGAGGCCTCGCGAAGGAGGTCTGGAGCGCCGGTTTTAAAGACGCTCTTCTGCTGGGCATGGGAGGTTCCAGCCTTTGTCCAGAAGTTCTTCGCATGACATTCGGCAAGATCTCGGGGTACCCCGATCTGCACGTCCTCGACTCCACCGACCCCGCGCAGGTAAAGGCGTTTGAAAACAAAATCGATATCGCCCGAACGCTCTTCATTGTTTCCAGCAAGTCAGGCAGTACGCTCGAACCCAACATTTTCAAACAGTATTTTTTCGAGCTTACAAAGAAGGCTGTGGGCGCGGACAAGGCAGGCAGCCACTTCATGGCTATCACCGACCCCGGCTCGAAGATGCAGAAAGTAGCGGAAGCAGACCGTTTCCGCCACGTTTTTTTTGGCCGGCCTTCCATCGGCGGCCGCTATTCGGCGCTTTCAAACTTTGGCATGGTGCCTGCCGCAGTGATCGGAATCGACACGAAGAAATTTCTCGATCGGGCGCAGGAGATGGTGGAAGCGTGCGGACCCTCCGCGACAGTCGAGCAAAACCCAGGCGCCGTGCTTGGAATCATTCTGGGAACGGCAGCGACAGCTGGACACGATAAGGTCACCATCGTCACTTCTCCGGACATCTCCGACTTGGGCGCATGGCTCGAGCAATTGCTGGCCGAGTCCACGGGTAAAGTTGGTAAGGGCATCATTCCTGTTGACCGCGAGGCATTGGCTGCTCCGGAAGTTTACGGTAACGATCGCGTGTTCGCATACATCCACACGGAACACGCCACCGATGCTGGCAGTGAGGCGAAGTTGGCTGCAATCGAAAAGGCTGGGCATCCGCTGGTACGAATTTCGATGGCCGACATTTACGATCTAGGAGCGGAATTCTTCCGCTGGGAGATTGCTACTGCGGTTGCCGGTTCCATCATCGGCATCGATGCTTTCAACCAGCCCGACGTTGAAGCCAGCAAGATTGTGACCAAGGATCTGACGTCGCAATACGAGAAGTCTGGTTCCCTTCCAGCAGAAAAACCTGTCGTCGAAGACAACGGCATCAAGCTCTTCACCGACGAGAAGAACGCCGCGGATCTGGCGCGGGCCGCGGGCGGCGAAAAATCTCTCGCTGCATATTTGAAGGCCCACTTGGGGCGCATCGGCGCAGGTGACTATTTCGCCCTCCTCGGATATATCCAGATGAACGCGGGACACGAGAAGACCTTGCAGGCCATCCGGCACGCGGTGCGCGACCGGAAGCATGTGGCAACCTGCCTCGGCTTTGGACCCCGTTTTCTGCACTCGACTGGACAGGCCTACAAAGGCGGCCCGAATTCTGGCGTCTTCCTGCAGGTGACCTGTGACGATGCGGTGGAACTGCCAGTGCCCGAACAGAAATACACGTTCGGTGTGGTCAAAGCCGCGCAAGCTCGCGGCGATTTCGAAGTGTTGGCGCAGCGCGGACGGCGTGCGCTTCGCGTGCATCTTGGAAGCAATGTTGATTCGGGTCTGCGTATGCTGGCAGCGGCGGTTCAAAAAGCGATCGAATAATTAGTCGACCCGCGGAATATCTGTGCAATCAGGGCTTTAGCGCAAAATGTTAAGGAGCAATGCATGCAGTTGGGGATGGTAGGTCTGGGCCGCATGGGCTCGAACATGACGCGACGACTGATGCGCGACGGACATCAACTCGTCGTCTCGGACTTAAGCGCGGACGCGGTAAAGCAGCTTGCAGGGGAAGGCGCGGGCGGTGCGTCGTCTCTGGAAGATCTGGTAGGAAAACTGAAGACACCGCGCGCGGTGTGGGTTATGGTTCCGTCGGGCAGCGCCACCGAGCAGACTGTGCAGAAGCTGGCGCAGCACATGCAAGCCGGCGACACCATTATTGATGGCGGCAATTCTTATTTCAAAGACGATGTTCGCCGCGCGGGCCAACTCAAGAGCAAGGGCATACACTACGTGGACGTGGGAACCAGCGGAGGTGTCTGGGGCCTTGAGCGTGGTTACTGCATGATGATTGGCGGACCCGACGAAGCGGTGCAGAGGCTCGATCCTATCTTCAAGACGCTGGCCCCGGGGAAAGGCGACATTCCTCGCACTCCCGGCCGGGAAAAACTTGGCGGGACGGCCGAAGAAGGCTACATCCACTGCGGCCCCTCAGGTTCCGGGCACTTTGTAAAAATGGTGCACAACGGAATCGAATACGGCATCATGCAGGCTTATGCCGAGGGCTTCGACATCTTCAAGAATGCCACCAGCAAGGAGTTGCC
>PLHQ01000019.1 GCA_003138975.1 Acidobacteriaceae bacterium
ACCCGCTCCCCTATGCCGATTTTGGCGAAGCCCTCGAAAACGAGGCTTATTTTCGCTTGGAATAAGACGGAGATGACGACTGCATGAAAATCTATCTTATCTTAACGAGGTATGACTAATTTACAAAAGTACAACTAAGCGATAAAATATCTTACCATGGCGATTGAGTATGCAACGGTCAAAGCAAAAGGCCAGGTTGTAATCCCGGTCGACATTCGGCGCAGGTTCCAGATTGACGAAGGCACGCGCGTGGCTTTTCTGGAAGAAGGAGGTCGTCTGTTCGTTCAGCCGGTGACAGACGAGTTTATAGATGCCATGAAGGGCATCCTTGCAGGACGAGGCCTTCCTGAACGTGTGGAGCGGAACAGGGACCGGGACCTGGGATGAAGGTGCACGTGCTCGATGCCAATGCTCTCTACCGCTTTCTCACCGGCGGCCCCGGTGCCGATACCGTGAACCGGCTGTTCAAAGAAGCTCGCGATGCGGAGCAGCCGCTTCGCATGTCGGTGATCAACTGGGGTGAGGTTCACTACACGATTGCCAAAGCTGAGGGCTTCGCGGAAACCGCCAGGATCATGAATCGAGTTAAATTATTGCCCCTCGCGATCCTCGACGCCGGGGAAGTGGTCACGGCGAAAGCCGCTCAATTCAAAGCTGGTCATGGCCTTCCTTACGCTGATTGTTTCGCAGCCGCCACCACCGCCAAAGATGACGTTCTGGTGACCTCGGATGCGAAGGACTTCAAGAAGATCCCAGGACTGCGCATCCTCCCGCTACCGGAACACAAAACGAAGAATTAAGTTAAACCGGACGATCAGGCTGCACAAGCCTCAGTGCATGTGAAACAAAGCATCTAGCAAGAAAACCACTCCTGCACCAACGAACACTAGCAAAGCCATCCTGGCGCCCGGCTCTCTATTCACCTCGGGAACCAAATCCGAAGCTGCCACATAAATGGTGACACCCGCCGAGAGCGGTAGCCCCGCGCCCACATGATGACGAAATACGGCCATCGTCAGAACACCTGCCAGCGTCGCCCCGCCGAGAATAACCGATGCACCCCAAGCCGTCCCCCGGCTCCGCCCGCTGGCCAGCATCACCGAACTCACCGTGAAGCCTTCAGGAATTTTATGCAGGAAGACAGCAAGAAAAATGATCCATCCCAGAGCGTTCGAAACCAAAAAGCCCGACGCAATCGCGATCCCGTCAAAAAATGTATGGATGATCAGTCCCAGCAGCACCGAGTATCCCTTGTGCGAGTGCATGAACTCATCTTTGTGCGTCTCCTCGCCAAAGTGGAAATGCGGTGTGACCGTGTGCTCGAAAAAATGGATGATCAGATAACCCAGCAAAATCAAAAACGCCGCGCTCCGGCCGCGCAATTCCAGACTTTCCGGGACCATTTCGACCAGCGCCGTCGCCAGCATGAATCCCGCGCCCAGCGCTACAAAGTAGCGCAAGTATCGCCGCTCCCAACTGCGCTGCACAATGATCGCCCCGCCAAACACGTTGGCGGCAGCAGCCGTAAGCCCAAGCAGAATGCTGGTAGCGATTGGATGCATGCAGTAAGAAAGTACCGAGTACCAAGTACCGAGTCAAATTCGCAACTCGGTACTCGGTACTCGCAACTCGGTACCTAGCCACTATGCCGAATGTGCATCACATCCCCGTCCTGCACAATGTAATCCTTGCCCTCGAGCCGCAGCGTGCCCTTGGCACGAGCGTTCGCTTCCGACCCAGCTTCCAGCAGTTGATCCCAACGGATGGTCTCCGCGCGGATGAAGTGCTTTTCCAGATCGGAGTGGATCGCTCCCGCCGCTTCCTGCGCGCGGGAATGCGCCGGAACCTGCCAGGCGCGGCACTCATCTTCGCCGGCGGTAAAAAATGAAATCAATCCCAGCAGTTTATAAGTCGTCCGAATCAGCCGCACCAGCCCGCTCTCAGTCAGTCCATAGCTGGACAGAAATTCAGCCGCGTCCGCATCGCTCATCTCCGCCAGCTCCGCTTCCACCTTGCCGCAGATCGCCGTGGCCGCAGCATTCGGCCGGGCAGCAATCTCCGTGAGCTTGTATTTGCGTACCGCGTCCTCAAGCTCCTTGCCCAACTCCGTCGATTCGCCGATGTTCAGTACGTAGAAAATCGGCTTCTCGCTCAGGAACATGAACCCCTTGATGCGCTTCTTGTCTTCCGCAGTCATTTCCATTTCGCGCAGTGGTTTATCAGATTCCACCTGCGCCTTGGCACGCTTTAACAACTCGAATTCTTTTTCTAGTTCAGGCGTCTTCATCTTCTTGAGATCTTTTTCCAGCCTCTCCAGCCGTTTCTCGATTTGTCCGAGATCGCTCACCAGCAGATCGAATTCCACGTTCTTGATGTCGCGTAGCGGATCGATCTCTCCCGCATGCGGCACCGAAGGATCGTCAAACACCCGCACCACGTGCGCCAGCGCGTCCACATTCCGCAGATGTGCCGCGTAAGCGCTGTCCTTCAGCGCCTCCTGCCCAATCGCGCCCACGTCAACATACTCAACCGAGGTATGCGTCAGCTTCTTCGGGTTGTAAAGCGCGGCCAACCGATCGAGTCGATCGTCCGGAACCTTCACCACGCCAATGTGCGCCTCGCGTGGATTCGCGCGCGCCTGGTCCGAAAGATGTGCCTTGGTCAAAATACGAAACAACGACGTCTTACCCACCTGAGGCAGGCCAATAATGCCAGTTTTCATAATCCCTTATTCTGTCATTCTGAGCGAAACGAAGAATCCCTTGCACGCGTGCGTAACTAGCGGCTTCCCGGGGAACTCGTACCACCGCTCCCGCGTACTTCTATCCAGGGCGCGTACAGTGGCCTCAGCGACCGTCGGACAACCCTTTAGGATAAATGATGTGGCGGATATTGCCCAACCGGGATGCAGGAAGTAGCGATGAGGTCCGGATTCCGAAGATCTGCACTCCCCCCGGCGTCATCCCGAGCGCAGCCGCTTTTCAGGCGGAGCGAGGGATCTTGGGCGCATCGCCACAAGCCAGCAGCTAAAAGCTGCGTGCAGTCAAATACACCACCAATAATCCCAGCAACAGCACTGTACCTTCCACGCGCGTCGACCAGACATGAAGAGCATCGAACTGAACCCGCTCGGGATTGTTTATCGGCACCGACCTCACCTCGCCGAGCGACGCCCGCAATACGTCCATGCGCGGAATGATCCCAAACTGCGAGATCAGCGTAAGAGCCAGCATCAGGCACAGCAGCACATGCCGCGCCGCAAACAGGTGCGCCGTGCCGTCAGTCAAGCGGCTGTAGAGCAGGGAGCTGATCAGGAAGACAATTCCAGAAACAATGGCAATCCAGTGCAACTTCCCCAATGCGCGCCCAACCACATTGCCGGCAAGATGAGTTGTCGGCAAAACAGAGAACGCCGTAGGCGCCAGCACGAAAGCAAAGAAGATAAGCCCGCCAATCCAAACCACGAGCGACAACAGCATGAGAAACCGCAGGAAAGACATAGCGGAGAATTATATCCTCACGCCCGAAAATGAGAACCGAGAACTGAGAACTGCCTTCTACACCGGCACAGCCACATTCTCCACGATCTCACGCAGCACCTGATCGGCCTGCTCCGATTTCTTCATAGTCGACGCATACTGCCCATTCACCACCACGCGGTGGGCGAACACCGGTACCGCCAGCGGCTTGAAGTCTTCCGGAGTGCAAAAGCTCCGGCCGTCCAGAAACGCCATGGCCTGCGCCGCCCGATAAAGCGCCTGCGCCCCGCGCGGCGAAACTCCGAGCGACAAATATTCCGACTCCCGCGTGCGCTGCACAATCTCCAGCGCGTACGTCACCAGAGATTCATCCACGCGAATCTGCTTCACTGCCTCTTGCATCTCAAGCACGTCCGCGCCGGTGAGCGCCGGCCGCAAATCCTGCAAATGCGCCGCTCCCGCTTCCGAGCGCAAAATCTCGCGCTCCGCCGCCGCATCCGGATACCCCATTCGTACCCGCATCAAAAACCGGTCCAACTGCGATTCCGGCAGCGGATACGTCCCGTGATGCTCCACCGGATTCTGCGTCGCAATCACGAGAAACGGCTGCGGCAATTCGTAAGAATGCGCGTCCACCGTAACCTGACCTTCGTTCATAGCCTCCAAAAGCGCCGATTGCGTCTTCGGCGTCGTACGATTGATCTCATCCGCCAGCAAAACGTTCGTGAATACCGGCCCGCGCTTGAATTCAAATTCCTGCTCCATCGCCGAATACACCGAGATGCCGATCACGTCGGAAGGCAGCATGTCGCTGGTGAACTGAATCCGCTGAAAGGTGCAATCGATGGCGCGGGCCAGGGCCTGTCCCAGGGTGGTTTTGCCGACGCCCGGAACGCCTTCAATCAGCAGATGTCCGCGGGCAAAAATGCTGACCAGCGCGAGCCGCACCACATCGTCTTTCCCGCGAATCACGCGGCGAAGCGATTTTTCTAATTCAGCGGCCTTGTGGGATACAGCGATGACAGTCTCGGACGACATTGAATGGATTTTACTATCAGGCGCGGATGCAGCGGAGTTACCGATGTCATGGGACCAGCGTTCTGCGCCCTTACCAGTCCAGAACGCAAGTACAAACCAATCTTGCACCGGCTTCAAGCTGAAAGCTGAGAGCGTTACTGCATAAACTCCGCGGGCCGCCCCGTCAGCCGCTCAATCCGCTTTGCAATCGGCGGATGCGTCGAAAACAGATTCCCAAAATTCATTCCCAGCAACGGCTGGACAATAAACAAATGCGCCGTCGACGGCGACGCTGCCATCGGCACCCGCCGTGAGTAAGCGTCGAGCTTCTGCAAAGCGCTCGCCAGCGCATAAGGATTCCCCGTAAAATGCGCTCCCGTAGCGTCCGCCTGATACTCCCGCGATCTCGATACCGCCATCTGAATCAGCCCCGCGGCAATCGGAGCCACAATCAGCATAAACAGCGCCGAAAGCCCGCCGCCGCGCCGATCGCGGTCGCCGCCGCCCATCCCGCCAAAAATCATCGCAAAGCGCCCCATGCTGGCCAGCATCGTAATCGCGCCCGCAATCGTCGCCGCCACCGAACTAATAAGGATGTCGCGATTGTTCACGTGCCCCAGTTCATGCGCCAGCACGCCTTCCAGTTCCTCGTCATTCAGCAGCCCCAGAATCCCGTGTGTTACCGCCACCGACGCGTGCTTCGGATTCCGTCCCGTGGCAAACGCATTCGGCGACTCCGTCGGGATCACATAAATCTTCGGCATCGGTATCCCAATCTTCTGCGTCAGCCGCTCCACCGCCGCGTAGGCCCGCGGCAACTCTTCGCGCGTCACCGGCTGCGCCCGGTACATCGCCAGCGCAATCTTGTCCGAATAAAAATAGGAGACGAAGTTCATCACCGCGGCAATCCCCAGCGCCAGCAGCATCCCATCCTGCCCGCCAAAATACCGCCCAAAGAACATCAGCAGCAGGGTCAACGCCGTCAACAAAAACGCGGTCTTAAATGTATTTCCCATAGCTTTCAATCTCACCCCATTAGATGCTACGCCCCCAAAGGCGATGCACGGAGCTTGAGTGGAGTAAGAATGGATCACGCAGGGACAGCCGCCCTCGGCTGTCCGCCGGGCAAAGCCCTGCAATCTCTAGTCCGCCGACGGCACGCGGAATCCATCAGACCACGCTTCCTAAAGCGTGGGAACCGTGGCGCCTCGGTCCGCTCTCTCGAACAGACGCGCCGTGGCAGCCCCGAAGACGAAGCCGCCAATGTGCGCCAGGTAAGCCACTCCCCCCGTCTGCATCTGCGCCACCTGACCCGCACTGAAAAGCTGCGTGAGGAACCAAAACCCGATTAACAGTGCGGCGGGAATAAATTTGATACGGAAAAATACAAAGATAAACAGAACCGTGCGTATCCGGTCCCGAGGATAGGTCACCAGAAATGCCCCCATCACCGCCGCAATCGCCCCGCTGGCGCCCAGATTTGGCACCGTAGAATGCGGGCTGGCTGCGACCTGCGCCAGCATAGCCACCAGTCCGCCAACCAGATAGAAAACCAGGTATCGCCCTCGCCCCATCGCGTCTTCGATCTCCGGGCTGAAGGCCCACAGAAAGACCATGTTGCCGATGATGTGCGACCAACTGGCGTGCATGAACATCGCCGTCAGAATCGTGATCCAGTGATGCCCAGAAACAATTTGCGCCGGAATCGCCGCCCACTGCGTCACGAACGCCTCGCCCCTCACCAACTCCAGCACAAACACGACACCGTTCGCCAGGATGAGAAGTCCCGTGACCACGGGGATCCTCGCCGGGCGCCGCGATGCGTCCCCTAACGGGATCAGTCCTCCCATTTCTTATTCCTCCACTCGGCGGTGGCTCAGTTTTGATTGTCCATCCTGAGCCAGCGTTCTATGCGCAGCGAAGGATCCGGGCGAGCCGCGCGAAGCAGCCTGCCCCGAGCGAAGCGGAAGGGTCGTGTTCTTTGCGACGCAATACTCGCGCGGTTGCCTCGCCTCCCTGTCAAACTGAGCCACTACCCGTGCCTAGCCAAGGTAGTACCAACCCAGACTAAGCCGCTAACTTTGTCGTTGTTACTTCACTCGTCGCCTTGCGCACCGCCAACGACATTGCCGTCCGCGCAACGCCGCTGATGATCATGCTCACGCCCACCAGAGTGCCGATCGCCCACGCCGAACTTGACGGCCATTGCATGTAGATCAGCAGCCCCAACAACAGCGTAACGATCCCGTCAATCAGCACCCAGCTCGATCCCTGCATCGGGCGCATCTTGAAAAACAGAATCACGTTCAAGATGCCTTCAATCAGAAACAGCGACGCCAGCACCAGCGTGAGCGATGCCACCCCCAGCACCGGATGCACGATCAGGTATCCACCAAAACACAAATACGCGATTCCCACCAGCAGCTTCCAGATCATGCTGCCTGCCCCACGAGCGTGAAACGCCAGCACAACGTGCACTACTCCCGCGAAAACAATCAGCCAGGCGATGACCACATTAACCGCCACCGCGGCAAGAAATGGCGACCCAATCGCCAGCATCCCACAGATAATCAGCAAAACGCCCCACACGATGGACCATCCCGAAGCGTGCCGCACGATCTGAACCGGACTATTCTGTGCCATGGCAAACCTCCTCAAAAAACGGATTAAGCCTACCTCAAAAACCCCCATAATAGAAGTCCAAGCCTGTGTGGAGACGGCCGCCCTCGGCTGTCCGCCGGGCAAAGCCCGGCAGTTCGTGTAGACACTCCTGTCCGCTGCCCTTGACCTTGATACTTGTGTGGGGACGGGCGACTCGCCCGTCCGGCAGCGCCCAAGAACCCAATGCAGCACCGTGGAAGAGCGGACCTTCAGCGCCGCGTAAGCTATCCCCGTTCGCGTTCTTCCAATTTCAGAGCTATACTGCGTGCACCGTTGCTGCGCCGACCGTCTTGGGAACCTTAAGGAGATTCGCCATGAGCCACAAAGCCGGAACCCCCTTCGACAGCATCGAGAGTGCCCATGAGTTCGTCGCCCTGCTGTCCGAAACCGTTCGTGAGGCTAAGCGAGACATCGAAGCCGACGTCCAAAGGGAATCGAGTTCAGAGTTCCCCCGCCGTTTGGACGCACTGCGCACCGCGCTCTACACCATGGAGAAGCTCGAACTGCACATGAACAAGAGCCGCCTCATCCTCAACGATCTCCGTTCCCTGCGCCGCCTCCTCTTCGACGAACGTTCCGCGAACCCAAACTCGATCCCGGACCCGAAAACCGAAACCCCGGGCGATCATGCGGCCAGAACCACCAGGCTCCAGCCCCGGCAGGGGCGGCATATAACAGCCCCGCACATAAGTGCGGGGTAGGGCTCGAAGCCGGAACGAGTCCCGCAGAGCTTGCCCTGAGGCCGCCGAAGGGGACGGCACCGCACGTCGGTCGAAACCGAAAGGCCCGTGTGGAGCGGACACTNNCCTGTCCGCTGCCTTTGACCTCGCTCGGCAAATCTATTTTCCTGGCACCTTGGGGAAAAGCTCCCGAACGTGGGGAGCATCGTGGAAGAGCGGCGCTTCAGCGCCGCGTAAGCTCCGCGAAATCAAGACGGGCTTCAGCCGCCGAGCCCTGAGTCCGCCGAAGGGGACGGCACCGTACGCAGTCTGAACGCTCCACGCTTCCGCGCCAAAGGCGTCGTGGGGTTTACAAATGCAGAGCGACCACATTCGACAACACTTAGCCGATCGTTGCTAGCTGATCGCTGCCGAAGGAGGGTCTTCAGACAGGCACAACTGGGCAAAGCCTGCCCCGCCAACCCGGCAAGAACGGAGGAACTCCAGGCAACACGGAGCTCAGTTAGATTTTTTCTTACGGCGCGACTGAAGCAGCGGAGCGCCCCAAGCGCTCGCGGCTAAAAGGGCGCCAAACAGGATGATGGCATCGATGCTGGATCGTCCCTCGGCCGACCAGTAAACGTCGCGCAGGTTCAGCCACAGAGCAAACTCATCGAGCGTGAGCGCCGCGCCTACGCCGTACAGGATCGACATGAGCCGGCTAAGAAGAATCGACGAATCGTCACCCCCGGTGCCGATATCGGCGAGCCATCCGTAGCCGACGAGAAGGAGAATGAGAATGCCGAAAACTAGATGATGAATGTGCCGCCCACTCGGCTCGATAATAAAATGAAATGGCGGAATGTGGTGCTCGATGGCATAAACCACGGCGCGAACTCCGGCGAAGGTAAGAAAGAAACTGACGGAAGCAACAAACAGCCGCCGCCGCGGCCGGTCAGGAATGCGTTCATGGAGAACGGTGCCGAACGATGTGCCCTGCAGCAGCAACAACAGAAAAGCCGTTCCCGCGATGGTGAGCAGGAGTATGAACCAGGAATAGGCCATGCGACATTAGAGCATGCCGAGTGTGAGCAACTTAGGCTTTTTGCGCTTCGCGCTTTAAGGCGCGGTCCAACGTTTGATCCAGAGCGGACTTGGCTCTCTCATAATCCGCCTGCGAGATTTGGCCCTGCTTGCGTTCAACTTCAAGCTGGAAAAGTTCTTCCTTGATTCCTTCCATCAGCATGGAAGTTGGACGCGCAGCAACGGGTGCGCGCGTCGTTTGCGAAATGCCGACTTCCGCGGGCTCGTAGTCGTCTTCTTCTTGCATGGCGGTTGGCGTGGACGAGCCAGCCCCTTGACGCTTCAGAGCGCGTGCAGCGGACTGCTGCCGGGACGCTACGTATACCCCGCCGATGAGCAGGACCGCGGTGAAGCCACCAAGGATCCACCAGCGGTACTTTTGCAGCGGATCGGGGGCGTCAATCGGCGGACCCAATCCTCCGCCGGGACGATTACTTGATTGGACGGCTCCTGGGCCTGGTGCGGAGCTTTGGGCACCTTCATCCGAGCCTTGGGCGCCATTCTCCTGGCCGGTTTCCAGAGTGCCTTCGCCGGAAATTTTGAAGGCAAGGTTTTGGCCGGACTTGGTGTTGGAAGCCACTTGCACGCTGGCGTCGGGCTCGTTCGGATAGTTAATCAATTTGAAGCCGGCTGAACTAGCGGCCGCGTTGAACTGCATCGCCTTCGGGAGCATGACAACGAAGTGCTCCAAGGGATAAACCGACTTGGGATCAAGGTTGGCGCTTCCGCTATAAGGAAGCTGGTAGGTCACCTCGAACCGCGTCAACCCCGGCCGCAGGGGGAAGATGAACGAGTAGCGATTTTTCTCGCCTTCGGGCACGGGAGCGGACTTCACGGGATTGCCGCCTTCGGTGGTAGCCGTGGCTGAATCGTCGATGACGTGCGCACCGTCGGGAACGTAGAACTCGAGATTGCGCTCATTCATCTGGGTGCGCGGCGGATTGGAGGTGTTCTGCACTCCGAATTCCCGGGTCACCGCAAGCTGGCCTTGCGCTGCCTGGATGCGCATGATGTCGGCGACTACCTCGATGCCGTCAACTTTCTTCGCTACGTCATAAACTTCGATCGCTACGGACGTGGTTCCAGGAGGCGCCATGCGGTGATAGGTGACACCTTGATGGATGGCGCGAACCAGGTGCGGCGCCTGCGCGTCGTCGAGCTTGAAACTGAACTGCCCCTTGGCGTCCGTCTTGGTGCGGCCGGATTCTTCCATGCCCTGGCCTAGCTTGAACATTACGACCTCGTCTCCAGCTGAGGGCTTGCCGGTGGTGGAATTCTTCACCGTGCCAGTGAGAGTTTGAGCGGCGGCGAAAGAGGTGAATAGGACGACGAGTACGATAAGGATGCTCGCGTCGCGCTCGATAACGTGTGATGACGATTTCAATATCTGCGTTCCTTTCAGATTCTTGCTCTCCGGGATGCCGGCGCGGGGTTTTTCTCCAGGCGGTCGATCTCGGCCAGAATGGTGGCGGCTTCGTCCTGCAAAGAAGATTTCAGCGAGGTGTAGTCAACGTCGGGCACCTTGCCGGCTTTGTACTCGAAGTTGAGATCGCGCAGGTTTTCATACACCGCGTCCTTGCGCTCGCGCAAATAACCGGCGCGAGTTTTCTCCGGGCCAAGAAAAAGTCTTCCGGGAAGATAGAAAACATAATAGAGACAAGCGACGGCGAGCATCAGGCAGAGGGGCAGCCAAGTCATAGATCAGTTTCCTTTCGGGCCTGGTCGCGGAATTGTTGTAGCTCGGCGCCGCGAACTGGACTCAGGCCATCGGCGATGGCGGGAGCAGGGCGATTCTTCCAGGAGCGAATCACGAGTACGATCAAACCAAAGCCCAAAATCAGAGCCGCGAACGGCATGATATATGCAGCGCGGTCGAAACCTTTCGTGGTTGGAGCAGCCAGCACCGTGGGTCCGTATTTTTGGACGAAGCCTTGTTCGACCAGGCTGTCGCTATCTCCGCGGGTAAGCGATGCCATGAGTTCGTTGCGCATGCCGTCGGAGGCGGGGCAGCCCACGTGATTGCATTCCAGAAGAATCTGATTGCACCCGCAGATGCACATCATTTGGTGGCCGATTTCGGAGAAGCGGGTGGCCGGGTCGCCGGCGCCGAGCAATACGAAAACGACAGCGGACACCACCACGGCCTGGAAGGCCTTGCCACTTCGGGCGCCACGCTTCGAGAGTAAATTCCGACGGATAGACATCAATCTCCTGTCACCACGGGAGCCGTGCGGGCGGTCTCAAGGCGGGCGGGGGCGGGAACGCGTACCGGCGCTGGTGCGTTTGGAATCAGCGCGAGAACCGTTCCAATCAGCATGATCCAGACGCCCATCCAGATCCACATCACCAGCGCGTTCAAATGCGCTTTGAGGATGGGGTGACCGTTATCCTGATTCAGTCCCTCGAAAACAAGATAAAGATCTTCATTCAGAGTGGAACGAATGTCTGGCATGGTTGAGGTCTGACGGCTGGCCTTGTAAAAGCGTCGCACCGGAGTCATGGTGTCGATCTGCTTGCCGCCTTTGTAAACGTCGAGCACCGCCCACTCACTGGCATAGTTGGGGGCGTCATCGTCAGTGTAGGAGCGGCAGATCAGGGTGTAGGGACCGATGGTCATTTTGTCGCCGTAACCCATCTCCATTTCTTTGTCCTGATTGAAGGCCGCTCCAGCGAAGCCGATGATGACGACCACGACACCGAAGTGGACGATGTATCCGCCATAGCGGCGCGTGTTACGGTGCGTCAGTTGCACCATGGAGGCGAACATGCCTTGCCCGGTGTGCTTGGAAATGACGCGGCCGCCACGGTAGAACTCGCTGGCCACGGTGAGGGTCACCAGCACCGAGAGTGCGATGGCCATCAGCGAATAGAAGTACGAAATATCCTGCCAGGGTTTGAGGCCGAAAGGCGATCCCCAATTTTGCGGTGTGATCAACAGGAAAACTGCGACCGCGACGGCGCCGACGGTCGGCCACATGAAGTTGCGTTTGAGACTTTCGAGGGATGTCTTGCGCCAAGCCAACAGCGGGCCTACGGCAGTAAGGATCAGGAGCAGCAAGGCCACAGGGATGGCAACGCGATTGTAGAACGGTGCGCCTACTGTCACTTTGTTGCCCTGCACCAGTTCGGAAATCTTCGGGAACCAGGTGCCCCAGAGCACGGTGAAGCAGAGCAAAACGAAAAGCAGATTGTTGAACAGGAAACTGGATTCGCGGGAGACCAAGGACTCGAGCTTGTGCTCGCTGCGCAGGTGAGACTTGTTCTTGAAAAAGAAAAAGACGAAGACGATCAGAGTGATGGCGAGGAACCAGGCGAACCAGTCTCCGATTGACGATTGCGCAAAGGCGTGTACGGAGCTGATAATTCCGCTGCGTGTGAGGAAAGTTCCGAGGATCGCCAGCCAGAATGTGGCGAAGACCAGCCACATGTTCCACATTTTCAGCATGCCGCGCTTTTCCTGCATCATCACCGAGTGCAGGAAGGCGGTGCCGGTGAGCCAGGGCATGAGCGAGGCGTTCTCGACAGGGTCCCATCCCCAATATCCGCCCCAGCCCAGCACAGAGTAGGCCCAATGGGCGCCGAGAAAAACTCCGCAGGTGAGGAAGGCCCACGTGACCATGGTCCAGCGGCGCGTGATGTTGATCCATTTCTCGCCGGGATACTTCATGATCAGCGCGCCCAGCGCGAAGGCGAAGGGGATTGTGAAGCCGACGTAGCCCAGATACAGCATGGGTGGATGGATTACCATCTCGGGATACTGCAGCAGCGGATTCAAGCCATTGCCGTCGGCGGGAATTGTACCCTGCACGATAGCGAAAGGATGCGCCGCGAAATTGAGCAACAAGAGAAAGAAAATCTGCACGCCGGATAGAACCACCGAAGCGTAGGCGAAGAGCCGTGGATCCGTCTTGTAGCGGAGGCGCAAGACGAATCCGTAGGCTGCCAACAGCAGCGACCAGAACAGCAATGAACCTTCCTGGCCAGACCACAGCACAGCAAACTTATAAGGACCGGGCAGATCGCGGTTGCTGTGGTGGAGAATGTAGGCGATGGAGAAATCGTCGCGGAAGGCGCAGATAACCAGAACCACGGATGCGAGAAGGACTG
The DNA here is from genome assembly GCA_003138975.1 of Acidobacteriaceae bacterium. GTDB lineage: Bacteria > Acidobacteriota > Terriglobia > Terriglobales > Acidobacteriaceae > Sulfotelmatobacter. The sequence continues at coordinate 13,007 of PLHQ01000019.1, forward strand.
CGGCGAAGGTGGCGATGCCAGCACGACGGGCGGTCTCGCCGATACGCTCCGAAGCTTGCCGGAGGGTTGTGATCAGCGAACTTTCTTCTCCGGAAGCCGCGATGCCTGAGGTACCGGCGGTTACTCCCACCAGTTGCGAGGAAGTCCGCTTCTGGAAAGCCAACGCGATGATCCCGGCGAGGAACGAGTAAACGCTCAACGCCAAAGCGAGGAGAAGTGCGAAACTACCTATTTCCGCCATGTGCGGGAACCCCGGCCTATTTTTTCAGAAATGCCCCTATCAGGCAACCCAGCCCAGGACTGGGGAAAGCGCCGCCTCAGTTCCTGGCAAAGACCAGCAGGCCGACAGCGAGCGGCTGCCGCACGGAAAAAATCAGACCTCGCCAAACCTGGTCAAATCGAGGAGTGCAGCAAAAACCAAGCCGAGGCAGCGGCCACAGTCCCACCGCCTCTTCCATCGGTAAACTTAAGTTGCAACTAAGCGCTCTGCTGATGGTAACGCTGCATTACTTCGCGTTCCGCGGTGAGCCAGTCCTCGGCCTCGCTGCCCGATCCGGATCCGCGCTGCTGGTAAAGTTCATAGGCGCGGCGGCGGATCTCGTCTTCAAGGTTGATGGGAACCACATTCTTACGGGGTTCTGTCTTTCGGACTTCAAACTTCTTAGGTTCCGGAGTGATTTTGGTTTCTGGCCTGACGTCAGGGGGTGCCGTTTCCGGTGCCGCGACCGCATTTACATCGGGAATGCCGCCCGCATTGTTGACGCCGGTTTGCTCTTTACTCGTACGACTCGACTTGCCGCCTGAGGTAGATTTTGCTCTCGCCATATTCGGATACTCCTTACAGATACCTAAATTTAGGAATGAATTGAACCGCTCCCCGAACCCACATACACCTTGCCCGCAACCTCTAAGAGGACGCTGGAACTAGGTTGTAAGAGTTAACGTCAGTATAAGCCTGTCGAGGCTGTGGAAACAGAGTTTCCGCGAAGAAATTGGCAGCCTCAGCTTTGCTATAATCGAAGCTCTCCGCATGGCGCTATCGTCTAGGGGTTAGGACGGAAGATTCTCAATCTTCAAACCCGGGTTCGATTCCCGGTAGCGCTACCAACTTTTTCTAAGCCTGTATTTTCTGCACGTTACCGTCATCACCGCAAGGTTGTCCACGTTGCTGTCCAACATCCTCGAAAAGTTCGTCTCCGCCCTGCGCGAAAAGGGCTACTGCCGGCAGACCGTCTTCGACCGCTACGCTCGGATCGTCTCCTTCCTGAAGGTCTGCTCGAAGAAGTTCGGCACCAAGAGAGTCGTTGAACTGAATGACGGCCCGTCCCGGATCCCATCCTTGGAGTCCTCCCGTTGGACGACACGTTGACTATCGAGGTCTGGCGGTTGAAAGGGCCACTCGCCCGCCAAAAGTGGCAGGCGACTGACGTGCGAGGACTCTACGCGGAGTTGATATTAAGCGGCGCGATAGACGTTGTCGGTGCTGGCGAAGGCGAGAAGCGGGCGTGGTAAGAGCGCCTGACAAGGACTCTCATTGCAACTTCGCGTACTCCGCTTTGGCTTCGTTCAGGATCGGGATGTCGGGGTCGGCGTCTTCCCAGAGGGTGAGGAAATCCAGGTAAGCTTGGCGAGAATTTTGTAAGTCTCCTGAAGACTTGTAGGCGCGAGCGAGTCCTAGATGAGCCAGCGCTCCGAGCGGGTAATTCAAGACAAGGCCGGGCCGGTCAGTCAACTTCCTGAATTCCGCCGCCGCCCTTGGACCGTCACCCATCGCCAAGTATGCCTGTCCTCGAACATAGGCCGGATAAAGAGTTGGGACTGCAGTTGATCCAGGATTCGCAAACTCAAGAGGAGTCGCGACCCCCAGATCATCAATGGCTTTCGAAGGTCGCGCTTGTCGCAGGTCGATCTCCGCGCGAATAGCGGGCAGCCAGTATTTCTGGACAATTGTGCCCTCGGGCCAGTGTTTGTCTAGCTCGTTGCAAAGGGCTTCGGCCTGATTGACGTTTCCGACTTGAGCTAGAACGACAGCGGTAAGCGTTGCGACATCCTGCCCGCGCGACAGTTTCTGCGCCTGCGAAATATATTTTTGAGCCTGCGCGAACTTTCCGACTTCGCTCTCGCGAAGCGCTGCCTGGACCAGGTAGCTGGCAGCCCATTCTTTGTTTCCGTCGCGTTCCATAAGGTTTTCGGCTGCGTTCGAAAACTCACGGGCCTGTTCGAAATGTCCGTGGTAGGCCGCAGTATTGGACCGCTCCGATAGGAGAAGCGCCTGAGCCCCCGGCAAGTCGGATGAGCGTTGAGCCAGGCGCTCCATTTCGCTTTCGTCGTCATGAAGAAAGGCTATCCAATATTGTATTTGCAGTAGCAGATCGGTGTGCAAGTCCCGCTTGCCGGCTTCCGCTAAAACCGCGGAGGCTTCTTCCACCCGGTTCAGAGCGAGCAGGCCTGTCGCCAAATTTGCGTATGTCGCGGCTCTCGAAGGGTCAAGCAGCAGGGCCTTGCGAAAGCTTTGCACAGACTGCTCGTAGCGGCCGAGCTCGGCCTCGTCGATGGCCAAGTGGTTGTAGGCTCCCGCAGACTCAGGATAATTCTGAACTGCAAGGGCGTAGACTTCTGCCGCCTTTTCCAAATCGCCGGTCACATAGGAGTAGTAGCGCGCATCAATCGCCTCCCGTTCGGCTTCAGTTACGCGATCCCTCAGTTCGTAGGCTTTGGTGGCATTCTCACGGGCAAGTTCAGTTTCCCCGAGATTGTGGTTGATGGTTGCCAGCGCGCTATAAGCCATGGCGAAGTTTGGATCCAGTTCGATGGCTTTCTTGAAAATCGGCAGCGATTCGCGATCGCCCTTTTTATCCCAAGTGGATAGAGCCAAGCCATAAGCGTTGAGAGCATCCAATGAAAATGTGGTGGCCTGTTCGAGCGGAGCATCGAACTTCTGCACGGTGGCCAGCGATTCGCCGAGTTCGGCGCGCAGCTTGGATGCCGCCCCGCCTAGACTATCCAACACTTTCTCCTTGGACGCCGCCGTAATCTGTTCCTCGGCGAGCGTGTTTCCGTTCTTACAATTTACCGCTTTCAAGCCGACGACATATTCACTGCCTAGACGGCCGATCGCTCCAGCAAGATAGGCCTTGCTGCCCGCACGCTGGCAAAGCTCGCGGGCCAACTCGGGCGTGAGCCTTGTGCCGGCCGGCTGAGTCATCTGTTGCAAAGTCTTCGCAACTTGGCTGTCGGTGAGTACATTCAGGAAAGGCGATTGCCGCAGGGAAACGCTGAGAGCCGTCTTCAACGTGTCATCGAAAACTGGATCGCTCGTGCTGTTGGCGAAGTCGGAGAGGACGATGGTGTCTTTATGAGACAGCGGCTTGTTTCGACGTGAACGGTAGTAAAACCCGCCCGCAACCAGCAAGGCCGACAACAGAACGGAAATCAAAATCTTCCAGGGCTTCGCAAGCCGAATTGCAGCAACCTGGGTCACGGTTATGGTGCCAGAGGTTGCCGCAGAAACATGTCCGTTCTCGGAGTCCCGCTTCAGGCGTTGCAGATCGGTACGAATGTCGGAAGCGTGTTGGTAACGGAGGTTGCGATCTTTCTCCAGGCATTTATCGATGATCCGTTCTAAATCGACTGGCAGATCCGGATTCAATCGCACTGGCGACACTGGTGCGCGGTTCAAGACGGACTCGAAGACTAGCCCCGTGCTTTCCCCGCGGAAGGGCAGCGTGCCAGTAGCCATCTCGTATAGCACTGCGCCAAAAGAGAACAAATCTGTGCGTGCGTCCAGTTCCTTGGCTCGCACTTGCTCCGGCGACATGTAAGCAATCGTTCCCAACGCTGTCCCAGGACTGGTCAGGTGCTCTTCCAGCGTCACAGTTGATTGCGCCGTGGCTGCCACTGCTTCGGTTTTGCTGAGTATGGGCGTGACTTTCGCCAAGCCAAAGTCCAGCATCTTCGCATGTCCGCGCTTGGTAAGGAAAATGTTTGCTGGCTTGATGTCGCGGTGGACAATGCCAGCGGAGTGGGCGGCATCGAGGGCGTCGGCAATCTCAATGCCCAGCAACAGCACTGTTTCAATCTCCAGCGGACGCCCTGCAACACGGTGCTTCAGGGTTAGGCCGTCCAGAAACTCCATGGCGATGAAGGACTGGCTGTCCTCTTCGCCAATTTCGTAAATTGTGCAGATGTTCGGATGATTCAGTGCTGAGGCTGCCTTCGCTTCGCGCTGAAAGCGGCTGAGAGCGTGCGGGTCTTTGGCTACGTCGTCGGGCAGGAACTTCAGGGCAACAAACCGTCCGAGCTTCACATCCTCTGCTTTGTAAACTACACCCATCCCACCACCGCCGAGCTTCTCAACGATGCGGTAGTGCGAGATGGTTTGGCCGATCATTTAAGCTCATTCTGGCCCGGATGGTGAGCATGGTAGGCCGCCGCTAGGAGCAAGTCAACGCAGCCAGAGAGGCACAGGACAATGTGGTTTCGGGAGTTCGCCCACGAGTAATGGCCGCGTCCACGCTCTCGATTTGTGTAATCCCCGCAAGTAGCAACGCCCGCACGTAATCAGATCATCCGCGACGTGTTACCTGGCCGCACCCAACCGCCGCCTGTCCTTTTTGTTCTGGCTTCCTCGCCCTGCGATGGAACCAGTCGGCGCCACTGCATATTGGGTAGTGCGTTTCGGGAGGCAATCGTTACATTGAAAAGAGAGCGACGGCACTTGCGACTGACCTGAGGGGTTACGCCTAAACCTCGGCGCACGCGTCCCGCAGTTTACCCGTGTCTCTTTACGTCGGATTTCAAATTCAGATTCCGGATCAACCGGTGCAAGTACTTGGGGTGAATTCCCAGGAGGCGAGCAGCCTCGACGTGGTTGCCGTTGGTTTCGTCCAACGCCGTCAGAACAAGCTGTTTTTTCGTCCGGCTCAGAGTGTTGTGGTATCGCGCCGCGGCCAATCCTGCCGACTGTTCCTCCAGCAGCGTGTTCGGCAAGTCTTCTGCGAGAATTTCGTCGGTCAGTCCCAGCACGATCGCATGTTCGATGGCGTTCTCTAATTCGCGAACGTTCCCCGGCCAGCTGTATTTCATCAGCAACTCACGTGCTTCCGCAGCGATTCCTTTGAAGCCACGATGGCACTTCTCCGCATATTTGTTGGCGAAATACAAGGCCAGTAACGGAATATCCTCGCGATGCTCGCGCAGTGGAGGCATAGCTACGGAAACCACATTCAGGCGGTAATACAAGTCCTGACGGAACTCGCCCGTCTTGATTGCTTCCTCCAAGTTCTTGTTCGTCGCAGCCAGGACGCGCGCGTTAAAAGGCAGCAAGCGATTTCCACCGAGCCGTTCAAATTCACGCTGCTGCAAGACCCGCAAGAGCTTGGCCTGTAATAGAGGAGCCAGTTCCCCGATTTCGTCGAGGAACAGCGTCCCCTCCCCGGCTATGTCGAACTTGCCCTTCTTGGTTCCGACTGCGCCAGTGAAAGCTCCCTTCTCGTGGCCGAAGAGTTCGCTCTCCAGCAAGGCTTCCGGGATTGCGGCGCAGTTGACAGCGACGAACGGTTTGTCGAGCCGCTCACCGTTGGCGTGAATGGCGCGGGCCACGAGTTCCTTGCCGGTTCCGCTTTCGCCACGAATGAGCACCGTCGAATCGCCCCTCGCCACTCGCCCGATGAACTCACTGACGCGTTGCATCGGCCTGCTCTCCCCGATGAGGGAGCGGTCGGCTTGCGCCTCTGCCTGGAGGCGCTGGTTCTCCGCCGTCAGTGAATCCAGCTTCGACAAGTTCTCTAGCGTGACTGCTGCGATGCGGGAAACGGCGCTGACAAAGTAGGCGTGGTCCTCTCCAAAGGCGGGTGAAGAGGCGGGTGAGCTCAAATAGATTACCCCGAGGATTCTCTCAACTGCCACCAAGGGCACACACAACACATGCTCCGCAGAAGTGGTTTCGGCGGCAGCTGCTGCAACGACGGCGCAGTGTTCCCAGATCGCCTGCTGCACCAACTCGTCCCGGATAAGCATGTCCTGCGGAGCGAAATCCTTTCTATTCCACATACAGGGCGGACTGAGTTCCTCACTCGGCGGCTGAAGCAAGATTGCAGCTCGTGAGGCTGGGATCACTTCGCAAATAAGCTCCAGCAATTCGCTCAGCAAGGCTTGCACATTGCGAGTGGAATTGATCATGTTCGCAATCTTGAAAAATGCAGTCAGATCGCGCGCCATTCGTCCTACCCACGAGTCCCCTGTCGGCAGGCCGGAGCGATCAAGAGACATCGTTTTCAATTGCGAGCCCATGACATCGCTGCCGGAGCGCGATGACAGCGGGCCGGTCTCCTGATCAGGACCGGTGAGGAATACAAACTCGCTGTTCCCGATACGAATCCGGTCTCCATGCTGGATGGTGTGGCGGCTCACCCGCGCTCCGTTGACGAAGGTCCCGTTGTGACTGTCGAGGTCGGCGATCTCAAAAACATCGGTAGAGACCTCGCTCACTGAGCAATGCTTTCGTGAGACCGCAGGGTCGCCCACCTCCAACTGGTTGGAGGGATCCCTACCCAGAATCAGCGGGTCATCCTTCGCGACCCGAACAATTTCTTTGGGGAATCCGGAAATCGACATCAGTCTCGGGTTGATCAACCTCATTCTCCGGTTGTCCAGTGTAGTCGAAACTGCAGGAGAAGCATCGTCGAATTGATCCGCTTCTGCGGAACCAAAAGGCTACCCGGCGGTAGCCGTTCAACTACCACTTGGCACGCCGGAGGAGAATTCCGGTGAAGGAGGCAGGGCTCATGTTGTTGCAAAATCAGCAGAATGGAGCGGGGAGGAAGCTCAAATTGGGCTTGGCACGATGCATGCAATATCTAAATCCGTCACAGCAAGCGCCCAGCGATAACGAGGACGAGCTTGAGTGACAAATTCAGTTTGGGTTCCACTGCGAGGAGCCCCAAGGAGGATGTTATGAAACGCAACGGTATCGGGATCCTGTCGCTGGTGGTGATATCGCTAATGCTCAACGCCGCGGCCCAAGCTCAGTCTGCTGCCAAAGCTAATGTGCCGTTCGCCTTCAAGGTAGGCTCGGCGCAGCTTCCGGCCGGCACCTACGTAATCAACACTGCTGGCGCGAGCGCAATCGAGATCCGGAACGGTCATACAAGCGCGGGCGCGTTGTCGTTGGTCAGGCGCGAGTATCAACGCGACTCGGGCGCCAAGCTGGTTTTCCATCATGTGGCTGACCAGTATTTCCTAGCGGAAATCTGGAGAGGTGCGGGCACCAACGGTATGGTGATCGCGCCCTCCAAACAGGAGAAGAGCCTGGAGAAGGAGCTGCGGCTCGCCACTGGCGAATCGAAAAGCGAGGACGTCTTGATTGCTCTTAACTGAACGGTGACTACCCCGAACAGCCGGAGCCAAACGCTCCGGCTGTTCGTTTTTCTGCCACGATTGCGCGGCATCTCTCTGCAGAGGGTGCTTCGATTGTAGTGAACTACTTGACCGACAAAGAAGGGGCCGACAAGGTTGTCGATGAGATCGTCACCGCGGCAAGGACATTGCGGTGGGCGCAGACGTTTCAACCGCGAGTGGGATCGCTACGTTGTTCAAGGAAATGAAGGCAGCCTTCGGCAGGGTGGATATTCTCATTAACAAAGCCGGCGTCTACGCGTTTGGCCGTTGGAATCTGTCACAGCCGAAGTGTGGCATCGGGAATTCAATCTCAATGTATTGGGTCTGCTGCTCTCTACGCAAGCCGCTCTCCTGCTTTTCCCTGAAACGGGCGGGAGTGTCGTAAACATTGGCTCTCGGGTAAGCAGCATTGCTCCTGCTAGCTCCTCCGTATCTGCTGCGAGCAAAGCGGCAGTAGACGCAATCACGAAGTCTTTTGCAAAGGAACTCGGACCGCGCAAGACCCGTGTGAACTCGGTGAATCCAGGAGTGGTCATGACGGAAGGATTTATTTCGGGAGGGCTCGGTGACAGCCCCATGGAAGCCAGAAACATCGAATTGACGCCGCTTGGCCGCATCGGACACCCGTGTGCACATGACGGTGCAGCTCATCTATGCTCCCACCGACACTCACGTATGGGCGGAGAGTTATGACCGGGACCTGAACCAGTCCTTATCACTGCCCTCGGAGCTTTCACAAACGATCGCGAAAGAAGTAAAGGCCGCTGTCTCGCCACCAACCCCGCGGCACTCCATCAGTCCCGAAGCCCACGACGCCTACCTCCAGGGGCTGTACTTCTGGTACCGCGGTGACTTCGACCACAGCCAGCAATACTTTCAAAGGCGATTGAGCTACAGCCCGACTACGCCGCCGCGTGGGCCGGGCTCGGCGACAGTTACGGAGTCCGAGCCGGAGGCGATACTCCTCCGCAGGCGGCCTTTGCCAAAAAAGAAGAGTATTCCAGAAAAGCCCTGGAGCTGGACGATTCGGTTGCGGAAGCCCACAACTCCGCAAAAGTACCCGGACTTCGACTTCCTCCACTCCGATCCCCGCTACCAGACCCTGGAAAAGAAAATGGGATTCCCACCGGGGAACTGATGCAAGACCGCCTGAGCATAGAAGCCGATCGACTAACCGAAGTGAATCATGTAAACGCTCCTTACCTCAACCCTGTCCACATCTCGATTTCCGAGCGGGCGACATGACAACTTTGCTGTAGGAATATCGGCGTTACCTCACAACAGAAGATCAATGCATTATGAAAGAGCGCCCCGATTAGCATGTCGCGCGACTTTGATAATGTCCCCATGCGGCGACAATAGAAATGTCCCCTTTTTGGCGAGGTTACGACAATAGAAATGTCCCCTAATCTGGAGGTCTCCACAGGAGGCCAGATTGGGAAGGACCGCAATGAGCAGCAAGGAATTACGACGAGCCGGAGTCTTGGCGCGAGTCGAAAGCAGCGAACTGAAACTAGTCAACGCCGCGGTGATGATGGGGATCAGCTATCGGCAGAGCAAGCGCTTGGCCAAGCGCTATCGCGAAGGGGGAGTGCAAGGGCTGCAGCATGGGAACGTGGGGCGGGAGTCGAACCGAAGGAAGTCGAAGAAATTTCGAGAACGAGTGTTGCGGCTGGTGGGCAAGAAGTATTCCGGGGAGGAAGGAGAGCGGTTCGGGCCGACGTTGGCGGCCGAGCACCTGGCGAGCGACGATCAGGTGGAAGTAAATGCGCAGACGCTGCGGCGGTGGATGTTGTCGGAAGGGCTGTGGAGTCGGGCGCGGAAGCGGCGTATGCATCGCCAGCGGCGAGAACGGAAAGAGCATGTGGGGGAACTGGTGCAGATGGATGGAAGTTTCCACGACTGGTTGGAGGCACGAGGGCCGGGTGGCTGCTTGATGAACATGGTGGACGACGCCAGCGGAGATACGTTGGCACGGCTAGGGAGTGAGGAGACGATCTGGGCGGCAGCGGGAGTGTTGCGAGCCTGGGTCAAGAAATACGGCATACCGGTGGCGCTGTATACGGATTGGAAGAACGTGTATGTACGAGAGGCGAGCAGGAAAGAGCAATTCCAGGGGGTGGTACCGGTGACGCAATTTGGTCAGATGTGCCAGCGCCTGGGGATTCGCAT
>PLHQ01000145.1 GCA_003138975.1 Acidobacteriaceae bacterium
AAATTTCGGGGACCACTATAGAGTGTGTTTCCACGCCACTCCATTGCTTTAATTTCGTAGGTGCTCGACTCCTTGGACAGCGCATTTGCGGACTTCGATACTGAGACTGCGATGCTGGACTTGCCTCACATGCAGAACCGAAAACCCGAAGCCATCAAACATTATCTTGAGTTCCGCCTACAGCAATTCAAAATGCTACTGGATGCGGTTCAGGATTACGTTGACGAGAAGTGTCCAGCAACAGGAGGACATTCCTAAATGTGCGGACGCTACCGACTCTCGCGGCTAAAGCAGTAGTATGCTCACAAGCTTATGAATGAACTAGAGCGATGGGCGAATTTCTATCTCACCACGTCGGCGGCAGCCGCGACCCTGCTCGGTCTGATGTTTGTCGTAATCACGCTCGCCGCCGAGCGAAGGCAAGGAGACGCCGCCAAGATTCCCATTTACCTTACACCGACGGTTATCTATTTTGCTTCTGTACTATTCCTTGCCGCGCTTCTGACCTTCCCGAACCATACTCGGCTCACGGCCACTCTTTGCATTTGCCTCGTGGGTGTCGTTGGCTTAGTTTACTCGGGGACCAGTTTAATTGGAGGCGATAAGAAGAGTTTCAACGAACTGCATGACCGGCTTGCTTACGCGATTTTTCCATTTGGGGCATACAGTCTACTTGTATTGGGCGGGGTTCTGTTACTCCACGACCCCCAACGCGGACTCACCTTGGTGGCTGTCGGTATGCTGAGTTTGCTTGCGGTTGCTATCCGCAACTCGTGGGCAATCGCCATCGACGTCGTCTCCACACCCCCGAAAGCCTGAGAAGCGGACTCCGACCGGGTTGGGCTGCTTCCAAATGTGAACGCTCATCCGATCTGGCATAATCCTGTGATGTGCGGACGGTACAGGTTGTCGCGGCGAAAGCAGCTTGTCGAGGAATACTTCGACAGCGTGTCGGGAGATGAAGATTGGAACCCCCGCTACAACATTGCGCCCACTCAGCCTGTCCCCGTCATCCGCCAGAACCCAAAGGAACCGATCCGCGAACTCTCGCTGATGCGCTGGGGGCTGATTCCATCTTGGTCGAAAGACCCGTCTAGTGCTGCCAAAATGATCAACGCAAGATCAGAAACGGCGAGCACCAAACCTGCGTTCCGCGATGCGCTGAAATTGCGCAGGTGCGTGATTCCTGCTGACGGCTTTTACGAGTGGAAGCGAGACGGCAAAACCAAGCAGCCATTTTGCTTTGAGGTAAATCAGGGGCAGTTGTTTGCGTTTGCGGGATTGTGGGATCGCTGGAAGGACCCCAGTGGCAACTGGATCAAGACCTGCTTGATCTTGACCACGGCACCGAATGCCGTGACCGAAAGCGTCCACGACCGAATGCCAGTCATCCTCAATCCAGACAACTACGATCTGTGGCTCGATCCGGGCATGCGGAACGTGACGGCGCTGTCGGAACTGTTGAAGCCCTGCGATGCCCGGTTAATGCGATGCTATCCCGTGAGCACACGGATCAACCATGTGGCAAACGACGACGAGGAGTGCTCCGCGCTAGCGGAACTTGCTCAAATTCAGAATCGACTCTTCCCCTAACCGATGGAGCCTCGCGATGTAATCGTTTGAAGTCGTATTTTGCAGTAGAATGTGCCGTTCCTCACACGCCGTGACTGAAGCATTCATTACTCCGAAAGTCGCTCAGTGGGCAAGAGAGCGCACAGGAATCTCTCCAGCCCAGTTAGCCAAATCTCTTGGGGCTGATCCGAAAGAAGTCGAGGCTTGGGAACGTGGCGAAACGCGTCCCCCGTTCGGTAAGGCACAAGACTTGGCGAGGAGCCTTCGGATACCATTTGGATTCTTATTTCTCTCAGAACCCCCCGCCGAAAAGACACCGATACCCGATCTCCGAACCGTGGTCGAAGGTCGTCCTGCAAAGGCAAGTCCGGATTTTCTGGATTTGCTTAACGACGTCCTCGTGAAGCACCAGTGGTACCGGGAGTATCTGGAAGCGCGTGACGCCAAGCGCCTCCCTTTTGTAGGGAAATTCCGGGTTGCAGATGGCGTTGACCGAGTAGCGAGGGACATGACCGCCGTGCTCTCTGTTGAGCGGATCAGGCGAACATCTCACACGTGGGATGAGTTCTTGCGTGAACTGACCCGTAGCGCGGAAGCCATTGAAATTTTAGTTATGCGCAGTGGAATCGTCGGGGGGAATACCCGTCGCAAGCTATCGGTCGACGAATTTCGGGGCTTTGTCATAAGCGATGACCTAGCGCCATTGGTTTTCATAAATGGTCGGGATTCCAAAGCGGCGCAAATCTTCACTCTGGTGCATGAACTTGTGCATATCTGGATCGACAGAAGTGGCATTTCGAATCCAGACCCGAAGGATATTCCCGCTGAACTCAGGAATACCGTCGAGACTTTCTGCAACAGTGTCGCGGCGGAAGTCTTGGTCCCGCACGCCGACTTTCTGAAATCCTTGCCCTCCACATTCACTGAACAGACGGCTCAGAATCTCGCAGCAAAATACCGTGTCAGCACGATTGTGATTCTCCGAAGGGCTTACGAACTGAATGCGATCACCCGCAACCAATTCTTTACCTTGCTCGAAAAAGAACAGCAGAAGCAGAGAGAGCGCGAACAAAAAGAAGCGGAAGAGCCGTCCGAAGGGGGAGGGAACTTTTACTTTACGCTGCCGATCCGCAACAGTCGTAGGTTAACGGAAACTGTCCTCGGAGCGCTCCAAGCTGAGGGTGTCTCATACCGCGAAGCTGCGAGACTGCTGGGCGTGAAGACAGGCACGCTTCCAAAACTGATTGAGGGGTTGCCGATACGCTAAATGGCAGGAACCCCACCTTACTGGCTCGACTCGAACGTATTCATTCAAGCGAAGAACGGTCCTTACAAATTCA
>PLHQ01000087.1:0-9927 GCA_003138975.1 Acidobacteriaceae bacterium
ATCGTCGAGAAACTCGGCGGCGGGGGCATGGGGGTGGTTTATAAGGCCGAGGACACGCGGCTGCACCGTTTTGTCGCCCTCAAGTTCCTGCCGCCAGACCTGGCTCGTGATCCGCAGGCGTTAGCCCGCTTCCAGCGTGAAGCCCAGGCGGCATCCGCTCTGAACCACCCCAACATCTGCACCATTTACGACATTGGCGAGCAGGACGGGCAGGCGTTCATCGCTATGGAGCTGCTCGAAGGTGAGACGCTCAAGCACCGCATCGAGGGCAAGGCTCTGAAAGTGGACCAAGTGTTGGAACTGGGCATCCAGATTGCCGACGCGCTGGATGCAGCCCATGCCAAAGGCATCATCCATCGCGACATCAAGCCCGCCAACATCGTCTTGACCCAGCGGGGCCAGATCAAAGTACTGGATTTCGGGTTGGCCAAACTGGGGGAAAGACGCAAGCAGGCGGTGGAAGCTACTGCCACAGCTATCTCCGAACAGCTGACCAGTCCAGGTTCAGCTGTGGGCACCGTGGCCTACATGTCGCCCGAGCAGGCTCGCGGCGAAGACCTCGACGCGCGCACGGATGTGTTTTCGTTCGGTCTCGTGCTCTACGAGATGGCTACGGGGCAGAGAGCGTTCGATGGCAGCACCTCTGCGGTAATTTTCAACGCGATCCTGGAGCGTACCCCACTGGCGCCGTCCAAGTTAAACCCGGGAGTGCCTAGCAGGCTGGAGGAGATTATCGACAAGGCACTCGACAAAGATTTGGACATGCGCTACCAGACAGCCGCGGAAACGCGTAACGATCTGAAACGCCTGAGACGCATGCTGGATTCTGCGCGCACGACGGGAGCGATCACGACTTCCACGGTTGATCCGGCCGCAGTGCTGCAACCGGGCGAAGGCGATGGCAAGGTAGCTAGTTTACGTACAACGAGTCGCGGCAGGTGGGTCGCTGCGGCAGTGATTGTCGGAATGCTGGCCTTGGCTACAGCCACTTTTTTCCTCGGCCAGCGCACCGCGAAGTCGCCAGCGCCCCTATACCATCAGCTCACTTTTCGTCGGGGCACCATTCGGTCGGCGCATTTCACGCCCAACGGGCAGTCTGTCGTCTATGGGGCTTCCTGGGAAGGATCTCTGATCGATCTGTTCATTACCAGTCCCGAAAGTCCGCAATCGCGCTCCCTCAATCTCGGAGGAGCTGCGCTTTTGGCTGTCTCCTCATCAGGAGAAATGGCAATATCGATAGATAGCCGCCCGTACGGACCTTATGCTCAGGTGGGAACGCTCGCCAGAGTGCCACTCAACGGCGGATCTCCGCGCCCCGTGCTGGAAAATGTGCAATGGGCGGATTGGTCTCCGGATGGGAATAACTTGGCGATCGTGCGCGATGTTGGTGGCCGAAACCAGCTCGAGTTTCCCATCGGGAAAGTGCTGTACCAAACGCCAGGGTGGATCAGCCATCCCCGAGTTTCAAGAAAAGGGGACTTGGTAGCGTTCCTGGATCACCCTCTGCCCGGCGATGACGGAGGTTCTCTCCGCGTCGTAGACATGAGCGGAAACGTCAGGACTTTGGCTGCGGAGCTCCAATCAATACAGGGACTGGCTTGGTCTGCTGACGGCGGAGAAATATGGTTCACCGCTAGCCCGCTCGGTACTAAACGCGCCGTCTACGCTGCGACACTGGGCGGACGCGAGCGGCTAATTGCACGGGTCCCCGACACGTTGTCGCTACAGGATATTTGGCAGGATGGGCGCGTACTCCTTTCCAGGGACACCTGGCGGCGAGAACTGATTGGCCTCGCTTCTTGGGAGAGTAAAGAGCGCGATCTGTCGTGGTTTGACTATTCGTACCCATCGGACATCTCGCCCGATGGCAAGGTGTTGCTCTTCACTGAGGCGGGTGAAGGGGGAGGCCCGAACTACTCTGTTTATGAGCGAAAGATCGGCGAGACCTCGGCCGTCCGCTTGGGGGACGGACTTGCGATCAGCATGTCACCTGATGGCAAATGGGTGATCGCCAGTCCGCCTTCCGCCCCGGCCCAGCTCGTTCTTCTTCCGACCGGGCCTGGCGAGGCCAAGCCCCTCACTCACGACTCCATCAATCACAGCCGGGCGAGATGGCTTCCGGACGGCCAGCGCTTCCTTTTCTCCGGAAAGGAACCAGGTCACGCTGCGCGTATTTACCGCCAGGATTCGTCCGAGGGAAAGCCGGTGCCCATCTCGCCGGAAGGAATCGACCCTCTCGCTCTGGCCCTTTCTCCAGACGGTCGGCAGGTGGTCGGCGTCGGGCCAGATGGGAAGGCATATTTCTATCCAGTTGCAGGCGGGGAACCTCGGGCTATTCCAGGCATTGAGCTTGGAGAGCAACCTATTCAATGGAGTGACGACGCAAAGGCAATCTATTTCTACAAGCCGGGAGATCTGCCAGCCAAAGTCTATCGGCTGAACTTGTCGACCGGCCACAAGACTCTCTGGAAGGAGCTTATACCTTCCGATTCCGCCGGCGTAAGCCGCATTGGTCCCATCCTCCTCACGCCGGACGGCAAGTCATGCTTCTATGGCTACCACCGTATTCTGTCAGACCTCTATCTCGTGGAAGGATTAAAGTAAGACAACTCTTTTCTTAGCTTCCGCAATTCTTGCGGCGGGCGACCTTTGGCTAAGCAAACAAAGGCGGAATACGCGAAGCTGCAGTAGCGGGAAGAAGTCCGGCCTCGTTCCCGTGCTGTTTGCTGATAGTTTACGTAACCAGGCGTTTACACTTGTAAATTGGGTTACGAGTTAAATGGGGATATTACGTAAACCATCCAGTTTGAGCTGGGCTCCCTACAGCTTTGAAGAGAAAGAGCACTTTCGGAACGCGCTGTGGGCAGCCGTCGAAGAATTGCTCAGGGAAGGACATCATACAGAGCGCAGCAAGAGTGCCTGAAGTCAATTCAGCAAGATTTGTTACCTTACTTTTCTGCAAGCTTTGAAGTGCCCTCATTCCCAGTGCCGTGCCTTACTGCGAGTTTAACGATGACGCCGTATCATCCACAGCTCAATTCTCGAGTTTGATTCATACAGACATGCAGCGCCAGCCGTAGTCCTCCGGAGGGTGCTAGGAGAAATCTGGCCCCTTCTGTTTCCGGCAAGTGCACGTCGCGTCGGAGATTCCGTTCCTGATGGGGATCGCCCAGGCGCGATTCCCGCGTCAGTTTTTTCGCACCGAGATTACCGATGCCGTGTAGCGGTCACCGCGCAATAACGAGAGACTATATTCAATGGCCACGTTTTGCGTGTCATAGGTAGTCTCCCGGATCACAAGAAGCGCGTTTCCCATTGATGTTTGGAGTATCTCCGCCTCTTCTTCGCCGGCAACCACAGCGCCGATCACTTCTTCCGCCCATTGCAGCTTGCGCTTGTAGATGTGCTCGAAAATGGAGTAGAGCGACTGTTTCTCCAGGTCTTGTTTGTCGATTCCCGCGAAGATTCGCGCCGGAAGGTAACTGGTGACTACCGCCACGGGTTCACCATTGACCGAGCGAAGCCGCCTGGCCCGGTACACGTGCTCTCCCGGGGTTAGCTTGAGTGCCTGAGCCACTTCCAAGTCAGGGTCTTCTAGACCGATGCTGAGCAGGCGGGCTGACGGATTAAGGCCTCGCCTTCGCATC
This sequence comes from Acidobacteriaceae bacterium, assembly GCA_003138975.1. Taxonomy (GTDB): domain Bacteria; phylum Acidobacteriota; class Terriglobia; order Terriglobales; family Acidobacteriaceae; genus Sulfotelmatobacter. The sequence goes on from PLHQ01000087.1 coordinate 3,648, forward strand.
TCCTCGCTGAAGCCGCGAAGCTGCTGAAAATTCCAAGGCACGCGCCCGGTGCCGACCACGGGCCGCTTGCCCTTGGCAATCACCAACAGTCCTTCGGATCGTAGTTTCTGAAATGCCTGGCGGACGGGCATCTTGCTGATCCTGAGAGCCTGGGAAATTTCACCCTCTGAGCAGAAGGTCTGTCCTTGGCTCAACTTGTTCTTTTTGATCAGCTCGCGCACATGATCCACAATCTGCATGTAGTAGGGCACGAAGCTGTTGTTGTCAATCGTGAGACCGAGCCTCTCTACTGTAACGAAATCAGGTACTCGAGTATTTTGCGACAAGACGCCCTCCAACCACGCAGCATAGTATACAACGTATATATGATGCTTTGACAACATATTGCTTAGTGTCTTCCCCGAAGCCATTCGCAGACTCCAATATGCGTATAAAGATTTTGATTACAGTTTGTTACGTATAATTTGCAAGCTGAGGAGAGGATCATTTCTAAACCATCATCAAAAATTGTTCTTGACACCATATATGCATACGAGGTTCATATGCTCCTGTACGGGAGATCTCCTTATGGTCGCCATCACTGCCATGCGCAAGCGTCAAAAACGCCCACCCTGCACTTTCTCTCAGAACCCGGCTCGCGTCATCGCGACCATCTTCTTATTATGGTGCGCGTCTTGCAGCGTCGAAGCTCAGGTGGAGTCGGGGAAAATCGTTGGGACTGTCAAGGACGCTTCCGAGGCCGTGGTCGCTAACGCGGCGGTCAAGGTTAAAGAGATCCAGACCAATATTGAGACGAAGACGAAAACCGATAACAACGGCGAGTATCTGGTAACCGAGCTGAAGTCCGGCGAGTACACGGTAACCGTGGAGCATCAGGGATTCAAGAAAGCGGTGCAAGCCGCTTTCAAGTTGGACGTAAATCAAGTAGTGCGCGTGGATATCACGCTGACGGTGGGCTCGATCACAGAGGAGGTGGTGGTGACTGCAGCGGCGCCGCTGATCGAGTCCGAAACATCTTCTTTGGGACAGGTGATCGAGCAGAGCCGGGTCCAAGATATGCCATTGGATGGGCGCGACTTCGTAGAATTGGCTTATCTCACACCGGGCGTCAATCAGGGACCGTCTGCCGGTTACACCGTGCAGCAGGGAGGAATACCGGAAGATCAGCGGGGCAATGCATCCATTCAAGTCAATGGACTGACTGCCACCAACAACAATTTCCTCCTGAACGGCTTCGACAACAACGAACAGCAGATCGGGATTGAAGTAATACAACCCTCCATCGATGCTATCCAGGAATTCAAAGTGCAGACAAGCGATTTCGGCGCGGACATTGGCAGAGGCGGTGCCGTGGTCAATGTGGTGTTGAAGTCCGGGACCAACCAATTTCATGGCAGCTTATTTGAGTTTCTTCGCAATTCGGCCTTCGATGCCAAGAATTACTTCGACGACCCAAACCTGCCGATCGCACCCTTCAAGCAAAACCAGTTTGGAGGAACCTTCGGTGGCCGAATCATCAAAGACAGGACGTTCTTCTTTGTCGACTACCAGGGAACTCGCATCCGACAGGCGCAGACCTTCGTTTCTGTTGTCCCATCTCCGTCCGAGATTGGGGGCAATTTTTCGGACTTGTTGACCGGGCAAACATTCTCTCCCTGCCCCAATCCGGTGCTGGGGACCGATCCCTTCTTCGACACCGGAACGATTTTCGATCCTTTTTCCAACCAAAACTACACATGTGCTGACGGTGTCACGAATGTCATCCTTCGGACGCCGATTCCGGGCAATGTGATTCCATCGTGCGCCGGAGCGAGCGACGGTGCGTGTCTCGACCCTGCCGCGCTGAAGCTGGTGCAACTTTTTCCTGCGCCCAACCTGTCACTCGCGGCGGGCAATTACCTATCCAACCCGGTCGCCAGGAACAATCAGGATTCGTTTGACGTTCGGGGAGATCATCAGTTCAGTAGCAAGAACAATCTGTCGCTGACCTTCAGCTTCAACAATGTGCAAGCCTACGCGCCCGATCCCTTCCCCGGCGAAGCCGGCGGGGGGACCTTTTCGGGTCATATCACAAATTTGGCGAGATCAGCCGGAATCAGCGATGTGCACACCTTCTCGCCAGAAAAAATCAACGAATTGAAGATCGGCTATTCTCGCTACGTGGTACGAGCCGTGCAGAACTTTGCTGGCCAGCCGCTTTCGCAGCAATTCGGCATCCCAGGCATTTTTGATCCCAACAACGCGATTGCGACCGGAGGTCTGCCCAGTATCCAGTTCTCCAGTCTGAGCTCGCTTGGAAGTACGGACTGGTTTCCCGAGTTCTTGAACGAGAACAATTACCAATACGTGGACGCCTTCACATACGTGCACGGCCGGCACTCGTTCAAAATGGGAGCGGATGTGCGGCGCCGCCTGCATGGCTTTTTCCAGACGCAAAACCAACGTGGGGACCTAGCGTTCAACGAACTGTTCACTTCGGACCTGTCAACTGATACGGGAGGAAGTGCGCTGGCGAGTTTCTTGATGGGTTATCCGCAAACAGCGTACCGCGACGGCCAGAAGGGTTCGTTTGGGATGCGCTGGACGGAGTTCAGTGCGTACTTCATGGACGATTTCCGAGCTACTCCCAAACTGACGCTGAACCTTGGCCTGCGCTACGATCTTTTTACGCCGCCGGTCGAGCAGGAGAATCGCCTGGCCAATTTTGATTTTTCAACCGGGCAATTTGTTTCACCCCAGATGCCGGGCGTCAGCGCATCGGGCGACGTAAACACGGATTACAACAACTTTGCTCCCCGGATCGGATTTGCCTGGACCCCCTGGAACGACAAGACTGTAGTGCGGGGAGGGTTTGGAATTTTCTACGACGTTCAAGCCGATCAGAATGACGCGGAACTGGCCTATAACCCCACCGGGCTGTTTTTCAGCCAAAGCATCTTCACTGCCGCCGCGACTGCGCCGAGCATCCGGGTCTCGACTGGCTATCCTCCTCCGGTATACCCAACCATACAGAACCCCGCAGGACGGGCGAGCGCAGCTTTTTTTAACAACCGCACTACCTACATTGAAGAATGGAACTTGAACGTAGAGCGGGCGCTCTCCACAAGCATGGTGCTCCAGGTCGCCTATGTAGGAACGCGTGGCGTCAAGCTTGCGTTCCTCAGCAATCGCAATCAGCCAACTCAGCCACTGGACAGTAATTTCGAATCCTGTCCAACTCCCACTGACCCGTCATGTGCCAACGGCGCCCCGACGAATTACGGTCGACTCTATTTCAACACGGTGCCAAATGTCGGCGAAATCCGCACCCTCGCGAATGGCGCCTGGTCGATTTCTCACGGACTACAGGTCAAGTTTGAGAAGAGATTCTCCGCCAACTGGAGCATGCTGAACTCCTACACCTGGCAGCACACAATCGGGCAGACGGAGGAAAACGAATATCTGGAACCGCAAGACACCTACAATCTGGCGGCAGAGCGCGGCGATAACGCTCCCGATTTTCGCCATCAGTTTTCTTCCGCTTGGTCATACATTCTTCCCATTGGTCCGAAACAGCGGTTTTGGAGCGGCACGGGACCCGTCCACTGGCTGACCGAGGGCTGGCAACTGAACGGTATCGTCGCCATCCACTCGGGAGAGGCCTTTACGCCGCTGCTGTCCACTGACTACACCAACACGGATTCGGGTGCGCCGCGGCCAGATATTATCGGGAATCCTTACGATTTTTCGAACGCTATCAGTGTGGGCTGCCCATCCAACCGACAAACGATTGAGTGTTGGTATAATCCCGCAGCTTTCGCGGTTCCGGCACTTGCTCCTGGACAAACCTTTTCGCACGACTACGGAGATGCTCGGCGCGGTTCCCTGCGCGGCCCGGCAGAATACAACGTGGACGCTTCGCTGTTCAAGAATTTCAGCCTCACCGAGAATTCAAAGCTGCAGTTCCGCGTGGAAGCCTTCAACCTGTTCAACACTCCCGAGTTCGCCCTCCCCTGGACCGCAGTGGATCAGACGGGTTCGCCCGCTGGCTCGGGAACGCCACTCGTTCCTAGTCTCTCCGGGTCGATCACGAGCACGGTACATGCTTCGCGGGAGATTCAACTGGCACTCAAGTTCACGTTCTAGAACAGTTTGCAAATTCGCCTCAGCAAGAAGAATCGATCGACGATGAACATGGCTAACAATACGGGAAGGTTTCCTAGGTGCCTGCTAGCAGTTCTGGTGATCTTGGTTTTTGCATGCGCTCACGTCACGATCGCCGAAGACGGAGACAAGCAGGCAAAGTCGACACAACAAATCTCAGCAACCGGCAATTCCAGCGGAACGGAACTGCCGGCAGTGCATCTTGATGGCAATTACTTCTCCCGCGACGGCCATCGTTTTATCCCGGTGGGCGCGAACTGGGTGCCGGCGAAAGCAGCCATGCAATGGCCTACGCAGTGGGATCCGAAAGCGATTGAAGCCGATTTCGCGCGCATGCACGAACTCGGCTTCAACACCATTCGTCTCGATTTTGTTTGGGCTTGGATTGAGCCTCGCCCCGGTGACTACAACCCCGAGGCGTTTCGCGAGCTGGATTTTCTGATTTCGCTCGCTCATCGTTATCACATCTATCTGCACCCTTGTCTTCTGATCGGCGGAGAGGTGGGAGAAGCATATTGGGACGTTCCCTACCGGCAAGGCAGGCATCCTCATGCTGACCCCGACATGCTTCGGATCGAGACCGACCACGTCGGCGAGTTGGCGCGCCGCTATGGAAAAGAAACCGCGATTCTCGGTTGGGATCTGACCGACGAGCCCCCGTTTTGGATTGTGCAGGATAGCACCACCGATGCGATGGCCATCAACTGGACGAGGCTGCTTTCCTGGTCGATCCGGCGCTTCGACTCGCTGCATCCGATTGTGGTGGGGGTGAGCATGGAGGACGTGGGGCGCGGGCCGTTCCGTCCCGATAATATCCGCGAAGAATCGGATTTTTTCAGCGCTCATCCTTACTCGATTTATGCGCCTAAGCTTTTTCCCGACGCCATGCTTTCCGAGCGCGGTACCTACGATTCCGCCTTCGAGACCGCTTTATCGGGCGGCGCGGGGCATCCGGTCATGGTGCAGGAGATTGGAGCCTCGTCGGCTCAATATGATCCCGATCAAATCGCGAAGTTCTTAAGCACGAGCCTCTATTCGGGGCTGGGTGCGGGAGCGAACGGATTTCTCATCTGGTGCTATACCGATGCGGCGCCGGAACAATTTCACAAAGTTCCGTACCTGCGCTCTCCCCATGAAACCCAATTCGGCCTTACCACCTGGGATGGGAAGGACCGGCCGTCCGCGAAAATGTTTAAGGAGTTTGAGGACATCCTTAGCCGTTTGGATCTCACCGGAATTGAGCCGGCTCCGGCAGAGGCCGGCATCATCGTTCCTTATGAGTGGTCAAAACCGCACGGTGATTTTTCTCACTTTGGCCTCAGCGGTCCGGAAGTTGTTCCTTATACCTCGACCGACGAAGGCGCAAACGTAGCGGGACAATCGCAGCCGAATTTCAGCGAAGAAAACCTCTGGATTACCGGTTCGTGGTTGTCATCTTTTGTGCTCGCGCGACGCGCCGGCATGAAGGCAGATTTTCCGCGGGAGTATGACGACTGGCAGAAACGNNTGTACGCATCGGTCGCCGCAGACGCTGCCATACCCGAGATGGAATCGCTGTTTGGCGCAAGAATGGTTGACGCCAACCCGAAAGAGGACATTACGCTGAAAATCGTTACCCCGTTCGGGGACCTGAAAGTGGGAGACACCTTTCATTACTCAGTGCCTTCCGCATCACCGCGATCGTGGGGCGCGATTCTCGACGTCAGGGGCGGCACGGTCATCGCGGTTGATCAGGACAACAAACCCGCCCTGGTCGCCAATAGCGTTGGGTCGGGCAAAACGCTGCTGAGCGCCTATCCTTTGGAAAATTATCTGGCGAATCTGCCAGCGGCCTTTGACAAGCCCGAAACAACGTATCGAATCTATGAAGCGTTTCGCGAATGGGCGGGGCTCAAACCGCTTTTCCATAGCGACCAGCCATCGGTAGAAGTCTGCGCCTTGAGCGGTGGAACCCACGGATATGTGGTCGTAACCAATCACAGTTCCGCGCCACAAACGGTAACCATCACGGGTGCGGGCAAGCTCCATTCCATCGCTAGAATTACGCCGCAAGGGGCGACGCCACTCCAGATTGCGGGCGCCACATTCAAGGTCGATATCGGAGCTTATGAGGGTGAAGTGTTCGAGTGGAAGTAGC
>PLHQ01000087.1:9960-11121 GCA_003138975.1 Acidobacteriaceae bacterium
CCGGTGTATCCGCTGACGGGCGAGATCGGCGAGGTCAACTTCTTTCCCCATTGGAAAGGAGAGAATCCGGTCCGGGATCTGAGCCGGACCTTCGAAGTGAGTGTGGCAATGGAGAACGATGCCGACGCGGCTGCTCTTGGAGAAGCAGGCTGGGGTGCTGGCCAGAATAAGAGCAGACTGATTTACGTGACCGTCGGAACCGGAATTGGAACCGGGCTTGTTCTCGATGGCGAGCTCTACCGTGGCGTAGATCAGTCTCATCCGGAAATCGGCCACCATGTCATCGATCCTTCTGGACCGCCCTGCCTGTGCGGCTTTCGAGGGTGCTGGGAATCTCTGGCTGCCGGTCCGGCGATGGTCTCGTGGGTGGAGAACAACATGCCGAAAGACTACCCGCACCGCGACAACTTAACGGCCAAGCGGATTTGTGAACTTGCGCAAGACGGAGATGAGTTAGCCCGCCAAGCGGTCGGCCGGGAAGCTCGCTACTTAGGCCTGGGCTTGGCCAATTTGGTCACGCTATTCGCGCCCGATGCCATTGTGCTCGGAGGCAGCGTGATGAAGAGCGCGCCTCTTTTCCTGGAAGAGATTCGCGAGACCATTTGCCGCTGCTGTCGTCTTGTCCCGTACGAGAAAACGGAACTGACTCTGGCCTCTCTAGGCGAGGATGCAAATCTGATCGGCGCTGCGCGGGTGTGGCATCACCGGTTCGAACAAAAGGGAGGACACCGTGCTTGAAGATCTCGCACTGATCGAAGGCGAATATCTTCGGGACCTTCTTCATCAGCCCCAGGCTCTGGAGAACACTCTCGCCAGCCTGGGAACCTCGAAGCCGCTGCAGGACATTGCCGCGCGCCTTAACAAAGGTAAATTCCAGAGAGTCGTGCTCACCGGCATGGGCTCCTCGTTCCACGCCCTTCATCCCCTGAACCTGGAGCTGATCAGCCACGGATTTACCGCCCTCATGGTCGAGACATCCGAGCTGGTGCACTACAAGAATCGATTCTTTGATCCCAAGACTTTGATTATTGCCGTATCGCAGTCCGGGCAAAGCGCGGAGATGGTGCGGCTGGTGCAAACGAACCACAAATGCTGCACCGTGATCGCTGTGACCAACACGCCCGACAGCCCCCTAGCCAAACACGCAAATACCGCCGTGCT
>PLHQ01000087.1:11175-13642 GCA_003138975.1 Acidobacteriaceae bacterium
AAGAACACGCGCCACCTGTTTCTGGTCGGCCGCGGAGCGTCATTGGCCACGGTCGGCACCGGCGCACTGATCGTAAAGGAGTCCGACCACTTTCACGCCGAGGGCATGAGCAGCGCCGCTTTCCGGCACGGGCCCTTTGAAATGCTGGGAAGCGAAACCTTNNAACTCGTCGATAAAGATGCCTCCTTGCCTTGCTGCCGCATCGCAGAGCACGGCACCAGCGTTCGCCAAATCCTGGAAATTCTGCCGGTGGAGATGATCACATTGGCGCTCGCCCTACAGGCCGGACGCGAGCCGGGCCGTTTTGAACTGGCGAGCAAAGTTACAACCACGGAGTAGAAACAGCACCGAAGGGTGGGTGACGATGGCCCGCAATCGCTACATAGTCGGCTTGGTTTTCCTGACATTCTTCGTGATGTCGCTGCTGACCAACATCTTGGGCCCGATCGTGCCCGACATCATCACCAGTTTTGGCGTCAGCCTCACGGCCGCGGCTCTCCTGCCTTTTTCTTTCTTCATTGCCTATGGAGTGATGTCAATTCCTGCGGGCTTCTGGGTGGAACGCTTTACGGAGAAGCCGGTGATGATCGCAGCCTTCCTCGCTGGCACCATCGGATCCTTGAGCTTCGCTCTCTACCCTACCTACCACGTCGCGGTCGGGTCATTGTTTGTCATGGGTGCGGGCATGGCGACGCTGCAAGTTGCCATCAATCCGCTGTTGCGAGTGGCGGGCGGCGAAGAGCACTTCGCATTCAATTCCGCATTCGCACAATTGATCTTTGGTACCGCTTCCTTTGCCAGCCCGCGAATTTACTCCTATCTCGTGGAGAACCTGGGCAAGCCTTCTGCCCGGGGCAATCTGCTGCTTGAGACTCTCGGCAGGCTCACTCCGCCCGCGCTCCCCTGGGCCTCGATGTACTGGATCTTTGCCGTGTTCACGGTGTTGATGATTGCCGTGCTCGGGTCCACACGCTTCCCTCGGGTCGAACGCACGAGCGATGAAGGAGCCGGCTCCCTCGAAATGTATGGCAGCCTGCTGCGCAAGCCGATGGTGTGGGCGTTTTTTCTGTGTGTCTTTGCCTACGTGGGATGCGAGCAGGGAACTGCCGATTGGATCTCGAAGTTTCTCGCCCAGTATCACGGCTACGATCCACACACAACCGGTGCGACCGCCGTTTCCTGGTTTTGGGGAATGCTCACTGCCGGATGTTTCGTGGGCATGGGACTGCTCAAGCTGTTTGACAGCCGGCGAGTGTTGATCGCTTTCTGCATCGGTGCGTTGTTCTGTTTGACGGCGGCATTGTTTGGTCCAGCGCGTGTGTCGCTGATCGCGTTTCCGGCCATTGGTCTTTTCGCTTCGATCATGTGGCCAGTGCTGGTTTCGCTGGCGTTGAATTCGGTTTCAGAACACCACGGGCCTTTCGCCGGAATCTTGAGCACAGGGATCATGGGCGGAGCGGTAGTGCCGGTGATCATCGGTCGCATTGGAGATTTCGCCGGTCTGCGCGCCGGTGTCGCTTTTCTGTACGTAACCTTCGGNNGTCGAAGCTGTGCCCGTGCCAGACGGCGTGAGGCCGAAATGACGTCAGGAAGACTCTACGGAGGAGAAAGGACGCAGCGCCAGAGGTGGACACCGGCTGTTATGGTGGTCATCCGTCCCGTTCTTTTCGTGTTGGCGCTCTCTGTGGCGTTCAGCGCACAGAGTTTCATTCCCGAGCCGATTCATGGTGTGACCGTCGACGACAAAAACGATATTCGCGACAGCGCATTCCTGGCGAAGTTGCTTGACTCGCTGAGACATCTGTCGGTGAAACCAACAGCGAGGATTGTCTACGCGCCGGGCAAGAAAACCGGATACTTCCCCGCCAACTCCTACCTGGATGCCACCCGCCAGATCAAGAGTGTGGGATACGTCTTCGGCCAGCCGGTGGATTCGTTCTACATGAGGTGCTTCACGCCGGCCGAGCACCTGAATCGATTCAAAGATTACGTGACCACGCTGGGCCCATTCGTCGACATCTGGGAAGTGGGAAACGAGATCAATGGCGAGTGGCTTTTCGGCAANNGAGACTTTTGACTATCTGAAGTCCCAGGGGAAAGTTACGGCCCTTACTCTTTACTACAACACGCCGTGTCGAAGACCTGCCGCCAATGAGATGTTCACCTGGGCGGACGCTAACGTTCCTGCCCGCATGAAGACCGGGCTGGATTACCTGCTGGTGAGTTACTACGAAGTGGATTGCCACGGGCGCAAGCCCGACTGGCAACAGGTCTTCAGTCAACTGGCGACCATGTTTCCTCACTCGAAGCTAGGCATTTCTGAGTTTGGTTGGTCAGACAAGAGAGCTTCAAACTCGATGGTTAAAGATTTGGTGCAGCGACATTACGCCATTCATCCCAGCGTTTCGAACTGGGTCGGCGGAGGCTTTTATTGGGAGTTTGCCATCGACATGGTCCCCTACGATCC
>PLHQ01000155.1 GCA_003138975.1 Acidobacteriaceae bacterium
GGCGCTCTTTCATAATGCATTGATCAGGGCATGAGCTACGTCCGGCACTACATCGACTGAACAGGAATTTCGGGAGTTGATAGAAAAGGACGCGCGCGAACTCACCGACGCCGGCAATCCTGCATTCGTCCGTTACGAAAGACAGTTTCGCTATTGCCCCTTCGATCATCCCGGAAACGAGACTACGGGTTAACCCTCCTTAATGAACTTAGCGGTAACGTAGTTAGTACAGGGCGCTCGCCAGTTGACGGCCGAGCGGTACCTACTCCTCGCAACAAGGCAGAGGCTATGCACAATTCAAACGTCCCCGTATTACGGCGCAGCTCGAGGGTACCGATCGCTCTTCCGATACTCGTTACCAGCTTGGATCCGGGAGCCAACTTCTCTGAAGTCTGCGAAACGTTGGTGGTTAGCGCCCACGGTTGTGCGATGCGGTCTCCGGTGAAGCTGGACGCCGGAGTTCCGTTGCATTTCCACAGCCAGGAGGGTCGTGAGACCACGGCGCAAGTTGTGTATTGCCAGCCGATTGTGTCCGACCGGCAGAGTTGGAGGCTGGGCGCAAGGTTTGACAGGCCGGAAAATTTCTGGGGGTTGCAGACTTGTCCGAAAGATTGGGCGCGATTGCCGGCGCCGATCGAAGGAAACGTCGCTCCGATGCTCTCGTCTACCAACATCCTTCCGCCCAATCAGGCTACAGCCTCTGCAAGAATCGTGCTCGACAGAATCAAGAAGCAACTCTCAGACGAGCGTCTCAAGGCGATGCTTGCCGAACTTGTTCACCCATTTGAGGCCGAGGTGGCGGACCTCAAGGAAAAGCTCGCGCAAGGGGCAAAGCGGAGCCGATTTGAGGTGTCGCTGTCTCAAATTCCTCCCGAGCTCGAACAGCAGTTGGAGCTCCGCCTGAAGAAGGAGTTGGGGCCACAAGTCCTGAAGCAGGCACGGGAGCAGTCCGAACAAGTACTGGAAGCAGCGAAAGCGGCCATCGACCAGAAAACAACGGAAACCCACGGCGAATTTCTGCGGCGGATCACACTGGATCTGCAAGCGGTACAGCAGAAGGCCCAGGCCCTCTCGACGGATGTCGCTCAGAATCTGCGGGAACACCTGAATCGCGGACTGGGAGAACTTCACCAGGAGGTCATCGACGCAGGCACCCGGCTCAAGCGGCAGAGCGAAGATCTTCTAGGAACTATGGAGGGTAGCCTGGGTGAGGTGCACGACGCGCGCCGCCGGGAATTGGAACAGGTTCAAGCGACGGTCGCGGCGGAATCGTCGCGCTTGCAGGAACAAATCGATAACCTTGACCGCCGCATGGCAAAGCTCGACGAATCTGCTCGCCGGCTTGAGTCCGGCCTTGATAAACGCCTGTCGCAAATGTCCAGCGACACAGTACGTAGTGCGCGCAGCCAACTGGAGAGCGCGCTGGAGACGGTTCTGGCTGAGCTGGGCACACGCAATGCCCAGGAGCTCGGAAATCAACTCGATGAGGCGAGGGTAAACTTGCAGAGTATCCAGAAGGGGATTGAAGCCTCGGTTTCCGAGTCGCTAAGGACGCAGGTCGCTGAGACTCTACAATCTTTCGAGCGGAGCATGGAAGAAGCGGCGCAACAATCCGTGGAACGGTGGCGGCTCTCGCTTGCTGGCGCTCTGAACTCGCTCGCAAGAACCCTTGGCGAGCAATTCCTGTTGCAAGCCGCGTCTGACAGTAACCCAACCCAACATTCTCCGGTCGAATGACTGGAATGATGCTTCACGTAGCGGCGTTGTCATCAACCACCAATCGGACTTGGGCATAGGAAAGGACCGGAAGGTCGGCCCAGACAACGTGGCGTCATTCTGATGCGGGAAGCAGCGATAGTATTTTCCACAATCAACGAAAGACCACAACGGAGTGGGCGTGCCGGGCGGACGGTGGCGTATCGACTGGCCCAAAACGAACAGGGGTTAGACCTGTACTTCGATTCGATAACACGTCAAGCGCGAAGTGCTTCTGGGTAGCCGAAAATCCGGATACCATCGCCACATGCCAATGCTGATAATCTTCGGCGGTCTGCCGGGCACCGGAAAGACCGCGATTGCTCAGCAACTAGCTCGCGAGCTTGGTGCGGTATATTTGCGCATCGACTCGATGGAGCAGGCCATCCGCGATTTTGGAGTCGTCAGCAACTCTCTCAATGATGCGGGCTATCGCGTTGGTTACGTGGTCGCCGAAGATAATCTCCGTCTCGGTAGAACCGTGGTTGCGGACTCCGTCAATCCACTTCGACTCACACGGGATGCTTGGATAAGTGTCGCGGATCGGACGCAGACAAGAGCTATCGAAGTCGAGGTCACGTGCTCTGATCCTGTGCAACATCGACACAGGGTAGAAACGAGAATCGCCGATATCTGTGGATTGAGACTGCCGACTTGGCAAGAAGTGGTTTCTCGGGAATACCAGCCTTGGGACCGCGAGCATACCGTCATCGACACTACGAGCCAGAGCGTGGCAGAAAATGTCAGGGAACTTCGAGAAGGATTGCCGGAACAATAACCAAATACGTACCAGCCTCCGCTCTCTCGGTCACCCAGTTCACTCTCATCGGAGTAGTCGTCGCCGTTGCCTACCACAACATGATTCGCTATTGTCTTCGTGGGCGACAAGCTAGTGCTCCCGCCTGATGGACTGGCCTTTCTCAGGTTCCGCTTTGTGACCGACACAATGGTCGAGGCATGAAACAAGGGGGTCGTGCGCTCTTTGGGATCGCTCGGCGGCTGACCGACGCAAGCTTCCCAGATTTCAAGCAGCCGTTTTGAGCGCGGTTGCGTTCTGTTCTTCCCTTTTGGCTTTACCTATGGCTTCACTCGGCCATTCGAGCGATACGTAGGCGGGTCCGACGAGAAACGCAACCCGCTGTCCCGAAGCCACATGTGCAACTCGATCGCAGAAATCGATCACTGCTCCAGGCAGTTCAGAGTGAACCTCCAACAAGANNTCGGTTGGCAGAACATTGAGAGTGCACCGTCGGCGCTCAGAAAGTATCAAGGGTTAGCCTGCGCTTCGCCGATGCGTGTGGAGATGCAAAAGGAGTACGAAGTGCGCCTTAAGCCGACAAGGTTGCGCTGGCTTTCGCAGATTATATTCTTCTCACTGTTCCTGTTCCTTCTGCTACGCACGGAGTTCCGCGGATCGCTGCACGCCAGCGGGAGTGAGATCCGGCTTCCTTATCCGGTGCAGTTGTTTTTCCGATTTAATCCGCTGGTGGCGCTGTCGAATGCTCTCTCCAGCCGCGCCCTGTACCACGGCCTGTTGTGGAGTCTCGTAGTTCTGATTCCGACGATGTTGCTCGGGCGCTTCTTCTGCGGATGGGTTTGTCCTTTGGGCTCAATCCACCATTTCTTCAGCAGCCTGAGATCCGAGCGTAAACGTGGAAAACAACTGATTGAATCGAACCGGTACAAACGCTGGCAGACGACAAAGTACTACCTTTTGTTCGCGACCTTAACCGCCGCCCTCCTGGGCACAGGGGTCGTCGGATGGCTGGATCCTATCTCGTTGCTGGTGCGCTCCCTCGGCATATCCATTTTGCCCGCAACGAACTATGCGCTGATCGCCGGGCTGCACGCGTTGGAACACAGCAGATTTGCACTGGTGTGGGCGGCGGGCAGCGGGTTGCATTTCATTTTCGGAGGGCTGCTGCTCAGTTTCAAACAGCCGTACTTTCGGCAAGGTGTTTGGCTCGGCCTCATCTTCATCTTTCTTCTAGCGCTGAATTTCCGCGTGACCCGTTTCTGGTGCCGGGCACTTTGCCCACTGGGCGCTCTGCTCGGGATCGTATCGCGCTGGTCAATTCTTGGACTGGTCAAGACCCCGGAGCGCTGCGACGACTGCAATCGGTGCCTGATGCGGTGCCAGGGCGGCGATGATCCGATCGGCGGAGTTCCGTGGCGTCAGCCGGAGTGTCATCTCTGTCTGAACTGTATTGATGAGTGTCCGGAGCATGGCTTGCAGTTCAAGTTTTTTCCTGCTCAAAAGTCCATCGGTACGAACCTGCAGAGGCGCAAGGTGCTCACCGGATTGGCGGCGGGAGCAGCCGTGGTTCCACTGTTGCGCAGCACGCCCGGATTCGCAGTCGAGCGCCAAGAGCGGTTGCTGCGTCCTCCGGGCGCACTGGACGAAGAGTACTTCCTGTCGCGCTGCATACGATGCGGAGAGTGCATGAAGGTCTGCCCAAACAATGCGCTACAGCCCGCGTTGACCGAGGCGGGTTTGGAAGGTCTGTGGACGCCGGTCATGGTGCCGCGGATTGGCTACTGCGAGAGCAGTTGCGTGCTGTGCTCGCAGGTTTGTCCTACCGGTGCAATCTGGGAGATCACGGCAAAAGAAAAGGGCTGGGAGGCTCGGGTCAGCGACGCAAAGCCCATTAGTCTGGGCACGGCGTTCAACGATCGCGGGCGATGTTTGCCTTGGGCTATGGCAACACCTTGCATTGTCTGCGAGGAATGGTGCCCGACCTCGCCGAAGGCCATCTATTTGCAATCCGCCGAAGTTGCGGATGCGGAGGGCCATCTGCAGCAGGTAAAACAGCCATTTGTTGATCCCCATCACTGCGTGGGCTGTGGGGCGTGCGAATACGCCTGTCCGGTTCAGGATCGCCCGGCAGTTTACGTGACCAGCATCGGCGAGAGCCGGTCGCGAACCAACCAGATCCTGCTCAACCGGGGCAAAGAGAGGACGAGATGACGAGCATCGACTTGGCGAAGCCGTGTAAGCACTCGGGCTTTCGCCCGGGGCAGACCAGCTTTGGAAGAGTTAAAGCCGGCGGAGTGTTACTGGCCATGCTCGGTATCGCGCTGCTCCTGGACGCCAGTTGCAAACATCAACCTAGGACTGGGCGATCATTCTTCCCTGCGACCAATCAGGTTGCGGGCTGGGCGAAGACTGGAGATACACGGACCTTCGAGGCTGCGGACCTGTGGAAGTACATCGACGGCGAGGCGGAACGGTTCTTGAAGGCCGGGGTGCAGCACGTGTCTACGACTGACTACAAGTTCCAAAACAAGGTCGAAGCGACAGTAGACATCTACACCATGGGAGACGCGGAGGGTGCCGAGAAGATTTTCAAATCGGAGTCGGCTGTCGATGTGAAACCGATCCAACTGGGAGACGACGCACGCTTGTCTAGCCAGAACCTAGTCTTCCGCAAGGGACCTTACTTGGTGCGAATCGTTACCTTTGAGGAATCCGCGGAAACCCAATCGGCACTTTTGCAGCTCGGGCACGGTATCGAGCTGCGCCTTGCCCGCTGATGATCGCCAGAAGTGCTGTTGGTCACTGAAAAGTCCGACGGATTGTGGTAACCGTAATTTGAGGCGCGCAATCTATGAACGCAATGCGCAGCACCAGTCGGCGGGATTTTCTCAAGAAGTGTCTCACGGGCGCTGCGGTTCTGCGCGCAAGCGGCAGGATGGGGCTGTTCGCAGCAGCAGAACAAGAAGCGGCGCTCGCGAAATCCAGGGTTGTGATCGCGCGCGATGCCACGCTGCGCGGCACGGGCGCCACGGTGGACTCGCGCCGGATGCTGAGCCTCCTGGACCATGCCATGCAGGCTNNCTCGTCGAAGCCATTTGCGAGCGCTTGCAGGAGGCCGGAATCAAGGCGAACGATATCGTGGTCTGGGACCGCGACAGCGACGAAATGGAGCACGCTGGATTCCATGTATCGACGGGCGGAAACCGTGTGCAGTGCTTCGGCACCGATCGCGTTGATTACGAACAGGAGTTGGTCACGCATGGCAGTGTTGGCAGTCGGTTGTCGAAGATTCTGACGCAGCGCTGCAACCTCCTGATTAATGTCCCGGTGCTGAAAGACCATGACGGCGCCGGCGTAACCATCGCCCTGAAAAACATGTATGGCGTCATCCATAACCCGAACAAGTACCACCCCAACGGCTGCAATCCGTACATCGCAGACTTGAACATGCTGCCGGAAATCAGAACCAGGATGCGATTGACCATCTGCGATGCGACCACGGCATCGTACGAAGGTGGACCGGGATATAAGCCGGAATACAGTTGGAAGAACAATGCCCTGATCGTTTCGCAAGATCCCGTCGCGCTCGACTATACCGGCTGGCAAATCATCGAGCGCAAGCGAGCTGAGAAAGGATTGAAGACGCTGGAAGGCGATGGCAGAGCACCCCGCTACATCGCGACCGCTGCCGATGCACAGCATCGACTGGGCACGAATGTTCCCAGCAGAATCGCGGTTGTCGAGGTGTAGGCGGGCGCGTGATTGAGGGTTGAACATGGCGCGTGAGCTCGATGCGCAAGCAAGCGTGAGCTTTTCGGCCGACGGCGCAACTAACGGCAAGAGCCCCGCTGTCCGGGGTGAGCGAAGTCCGTTGTCGTGCGCGCTCGATCGCCGTTCGTTCTTGGAGTGCGCCCTGGCGTCAGGAGCGGCTCTAGGCCTCTGCGAATTTACCCAACTCCTTGTCGCGATCCCCTCGTGGGCTGGTCCGCAGAAGCAGGATGACTCGCGATTCACCGTCGAAGCAAAGTTCTACCAGAAACTTCAAAACAAGAAGATCAAGTGCAAGCTGTGTCCGCGCGAATGTACAGTGGGAGACCGGGAACGCGGCTATTGTGGCGTGCGGGAGAATCACGGAGGAACCTACTACACACTGGTGCACTCGCGGGTTTGCGCCGCGCACATTGATCCCATTGAGAAGAAGCCCTTGTTCCACTACCTGCCGGGGACGCTCGTTTTCTCGTTGGCCACGGCTGGCTGCAACGTCAACTGCAAATTTTGCCAGAACTGGGACATCTCACAGGTGCGTCCGGAGCAGGTTCCTGCCGACTACGCGCCCCCGAAATTGGTTGCCGAGCTGGCCAAACAGCGCAACTGCCCGACGATTGCCTACACCTACAGCGAGCCGGTGATCTTCAGCGAGTACCTGATGGATGCAGCCGATGCCGGGCACGAAGCCGGCATCCGCAGCGTGGTGGTGTCGAATGGCTACATGCAAGAGGAGTCGCTGAAGACGGCGTACGGAAAGATGGACGCGGTCAAGATTGATCTGAAAGCGTTCACAGAGTCCTACTACAAGGATGTAGTCGTTGCTGAGTTGAAGCCGGTGTTGGACTCGCTGGTCACATTGCGGAAGATGAACAAGTGGACCGAGATCGTGTACCTCGTGGTGCCGACGCTGAACGACAGCGATGCCGAATTCCGCGGCCTGGCAAGCTGGATCAAGACAAACCTGGGCGTGGATGTGCCGGTACATTTCACGCAATTTCATCCGGAATACCTGTTGAAGAACCTGCCCATAACGCCGGTGCCCACTCTGGAGCGTGCCAAGGCGATTGCCGACGCCGAGGGGCTGCACTACGTGTACATCGGCAATGTGCCGGG
>PLHQ01000029.1:0-3235 GCA_003138975.1 Acidobacteriaceae bacterium
ACGCGGTAAATGCCATCGGGAAAGCCCACCGGCTTGTAGTACGTCGACTTCAGATAGCTCCAGGGCTCGACCTTCTCGCCGATGTAGTCGAAGTAACGGGTGGGATCGAGAGCGTCGGCCACGACCTTGCCGGAGGCATCGATGATGCGGAGCTTTCCGTCGTAGAACGTGAGGCCGTTGTCCTGCTTGACGATGCCCATGAACATCGTGGGNNGTCAGCGGTTCACTCACGCCTCCTGGAACGATCCACGCGGGATGGATGCGCTTGCCTCCCAGCCGCTCAATAATCTGCTGTCCAAATTGCCGCAGGCGGATTCCGTCCCGCGCCAGCCCCGGATTCTCCTCGGCCACGCCAAACAGATTGCTCTTGGCGGGGTCGGCGTCCATGCCCAGNNGCGGTCGGAGGGATCTTTACGGCTAACAGTGCGTCGCAAGCTTTGGCTGATGCGATGAGGTGGCTGACCGGACAAATCCCGCAAATGCGCGCCATCAGCGATGGCATCTCGTAGAACGGACGGCCCTCGCAGAATTTTTCGAAGCCGCGGAACTGAGTGACGTGAAATCGCGCCTCCTCAACCGCTCCGTCTTCATCGAGGTGCAGAGTGATTTTGGAATGACCCTCGATTCGGGTCACTGGGTCGATGATAATCGTCTTGCCCTGCTTCACAGCTTCACCCACGATCTTAAACTGATGACGATCCTAAAACTGGTTACGATCCAAAGCGCGTTTTCTGGCTCACATCCGGCTGCCGGCCTTCCAACAACTCCGTGAGCACGTAGAAGATTGTGTCGGCGGACGGGGGACAGCCGGGAACGAAGACATCGACCGTCACGATTTCATGAACCGGCCGCGAGTACGGAAGCAGCGCCGGCACCACCTGATTTGGAATGCCCGGGTCGAAGGTCACGTTCTCGCGGTAGGCGCGGTCATACACCGGCTTCAGGCCAAAGGGATTTCTCATGCCCGGCACATTGGCCGTGACGGCGCAATCGCCCAGCGAAACCAGCGTGGTTGTCCGCTGCCGCACGATCTGGATCTTGTGCAGATCTTCCTCGCTGCTCACCGCGCCTTCCACCAGCGTGAGGTCCACGTTCTCGGGAAATTCCTTCGCATCCACCAGAGGGCTGTAAACCAGATCGATCAGGCTCGCCAAGGCGAGCAGGCGCTCGTCCATGTCCAGGAAAGACATGTGACACCCGGAGCAGCCATCCAGCCAAACCGTTGCCAGGCGCTTTTTGCTCATTCGTTTTCTTCCCGCATCAGCGTGAGATAAGGCAGAAACTGGCGGCGCTTGAGCATCTCCGCCACCGAGCGGCCTTTCTCAAACAGCGCGCCCGTGGGACAGACGTGCACGCATTTTCCGCAACTGGTGCAGGTTTCCGACAAGCCCCACGGTTCGTTCAAATCGGTAATCACTTTGGCATCGATGCCCCGGCCCATCAGATCCCAGGTATGCGCGCCTTCGATTTCGTCGCACACCCGTACACAACGGGTGCACAAAATGCAGCGGTTGTGATCAATGACGAAGCGCTCGTGCGACGCATCCACCTCCATTTTCGGATAGCGGTAGGGGAAGTGAACGTGCGTGATCCCCAGCCTCTGCGCTAGCATCTGCATTTCACAGTGACCGTTGGAGACGCACACTGAGCAAATGTGATTGCGCTCGGCGAAAAGCAGTTCCAGGATCATCTTGCGGTACTTTTGCAGGCGATCCGAGTCGGTGGTCACCTCCATGCCTTCTTCGACCGCGGTCACGCAGGCAGGGAGCAAACGGTTCTGCCCCTTGACCTCCACCAAACACATCCTGCAAGCTCCCACATCCGAGAGCCCATCCATCTCACATAGGCGAGGGATAAAAATTCCATTCTGACGGGCGACATCCAGAATAGTTTCCTCCTGGCGGCCGCTCAGGTCCCGGCCATCGATCTTCAGCGTCTTGACGCTTGTGGCCGAACTCATTGCTGCTCTCCGTTCTCTTCACGGCCGCAGACCCCAGCCGGACATTTATGGTCATCGATATGTGCCCGATATTCCTCGGCAAACGAACGCAGCGTGCTCACGACCGGGTTGGGCGCCGATTGTCCCAAACCGCAGAGGCTGGTGTGCTTCAGCAGGTCGCAGAGCTCTTCCAGCATGGTCATATCCTGNNGGAATGCACTTTCCGCAGGATTCGGTCATGCAGAAATCCATGAAATACTTGGCCACATCCACCATGCAGGAACTCTCATCCATCACGATCATGCCGCCCGAACCCATGATTGATCCGGCGCGCACGAGCGACTCGTAATCCACCGGCATGTCGAGGCAGGATTCAGGCAGACAGCCGCCGGAGGGACCGCCAGTCTGCACGGCTTTGAATTTGCGCCCTTCCGGAATCCCTCCGCCGATCTCAAAGACCATCTCACGCAGGCTGATTCCCATGGGGACCTCCACCAGGCCCGTATTTTGGACACTTCCGGCCAGCGCGAATACCTTGGTTCCCTTGCTTTTCTCCGTACCGATCTGCGCGTACCACTCTCCACCGTTGCGAAGGATGGGGGCGATGTTGGCGAAGGTTTCCACGTTGTTGATNNGCGATCAGGGCCGTTTCCTCCCCGCAGACGAATGCGCCCGCACCCAACCGCAGGTCGAGCCGCAAACTGAATCGCGTGCCACAAATGTTGGCGCCCAGCAAGCCGGCACGCTCCGCCTGGCGGATGGCATTGCGCAACCGCTTGATGGCCAGCGGATATTCGGCGCGCACATAGATATAACCTTCGGACGCACCCACGGCGTAGGCCGCGATCAGCATGCCCTCAAGGATGCGATGCGGATCGCTCTCCAGCACGCTGCGATCCATGAACGCACCGGGATCGCCTTCATCGGCATTGCAGATCACATATTTCTGTGGGCCCACGGATTTTGCNNTTGGTGACCTGCTCGATCACTTCGCGCGGCGACATTTCTGTGACGGCTTTGATCAACGCGGTATAACCCTCGACCGCGATGTAGTCTTCGATCCGCTCGGGATCGATCACTCCGCAGTTCTCCAGGACAATTTTCTTCTGCCGCTGAAAGAAGGGAACGTCCGTGGGACAAACCAGGCGAGCCACCGCGGGCCCTTCCAGGCTGTCGAGAACGTTGGCAGCGTCGCCGGCCGCCACATGCTGGTAGAGGATCCCGGTACTGGTTGAGACCAGCGGCCCTTCCGCGCACAGTCCCATGCAGCCTACGCCTTTTACCCGGCAGCGCTGC
>PLHQ01000029.1:3273-22064 GCA_003138975.1 Acidobacteriaceae bacterium
TCGAGTTCCTCAGGAGTCATGTTCTTTCACAGTTATGGACGCGTCCATTGCTTCAGCCGCTGTTGCAGGCTGGGCACACTTACTTTTCCGGCAACTTCCTGGTCATACACCACGGCCGGCGCCAGCCCGCAGGAGCCCAGGCAGCGTGCCGTCAAGAGAGAAACCTTCTGGTCGGACGTGGTCTCGCCGGCCGCGATACCCAAGTCGTGCTCCACGGCGTGCAGCAACTGTGGCGCTCCCTTGATGTAACAGGCTGTTCCCATACAAATCACGCAGGTGTGTTCGCCCGCCGGCTTGAGGGTAAAGAAATGGTAGAACGTGGCCACGCCGTAGGCTCGGCTTAAGGGCACGCGCAACGACATGGCGACATAGCGCAGAGCTGGTACATCGAGATAGCCAAACGCTTCCTGCACCGTGTGCAGCGTTTCAATCAGGCCGCGCGACTGCTGACCCTGGCGGCGCATGGTTGCGTCCACCAGCTTCCAGCGTTTGTCCTGATTGGGTGGCGTGGGCTTCGATACGTATGAGGACATACTCGCTTTCTAATTTCCGGCCAAGATTGGCCGGCGGGACGATCGTATAAATATAAAGCTCTTTCCACGACAGACATATTGTTTATGAACACATCATTCTAGTCCCGCACAGGGCCNNGTTGCTTGTACCCGCTACAAGGGTCGTGTGGGGGATAGACAAGGACGTGGCTCGCAGGGGAACCTCGCGGGTATCCCGTTGGAATTCTGATTTTGAAAAGAGCGATTACTCTTCTTTTTTCTCCGGCTCTCTCGGCAGAGCTTTTTCGATGGGCTTGCGTGGAAGCATCTGTTCGCGCATCGCCGCATCATAAACGAAGCCCGCAACGATCACGGCTATCTGTTTCAAATCTTCTGGCTGCAGGCGGTCGTACACATCCATGTTCGAATGGTGCGTGCGCGTTTCATACTCGATCGGATCCTGAATGAACTGAAATCCTGGAATGCCGACCGCATCGAACGACAGATGATCGGTGCCGCCGGTGTTGCGCATGGTGAGCGTGGTCATCCCCAGGTCTTTGAACGGCTCCATCCAGGCTTCAAAGATGGGAGCAACGGCTTCGTTCTCCTGAAGATGCACGCCGCGAATCTTGCCGGTGCCATTGTCGACATTGAAATAGGCGGAAACCTTTGCCTGCTCGGGCTTCACCGTAACATCTCCGGCTTCACGGCGCAGCAGGGTCGGCATGCCTTTCATCCCCGGATCATCCATGGGCGGACGGGCACCAAAATGATGCTCGACGTAACCTTGCGAACCGAGTAGCCCTTCTTCTTCACCGCTCCACAATCCAATGCGGATGGTACGGCGGGGTTTGATGTCGAGCGTTTTCAGGATGCGAACTGCTTCCATCATGACGATGGTTCCGGCACCGTTGTCGGTGGCTCCGGTGCCGGCGTGCCATGAATCCAGATGTGCGCCCAGCATCACGACCTCGTCTTTCTTGTCGGTGCCGGGGATTTCGGCGATGGTGTCGTACTGCATGGGATCATCGTCGTAGAAAGTGTTGGTAACGTTCAGTTCCAGAGAGACATCTTTCTTCTGCTGCAGCAGCCGAGCGATTCGCGTCCAGTGCTCCAATGCCATAGTGAGCTGAGGGACGGTCGGGGTCTCGCCGGGTTTGTACGATCCACCCGACTGGACAAACACGGTGCCGCCGCCGGAAGTTTGGCGGCTGTGGTCGATCACGGCCACGACTTTTTCGTCGGCGAAGAACTGGTTCAAGTCTTTGATGAACTGCTGCCGTTTCACAAAGTCAGCAAAGCGGAAGGGCGGATGGTCGCCCGGAATCTGGTAGTCAGCCAGCTTGGCGAGATCATCGTCGCTCATGCGTTTATAGGGAGCCTCGGTGATGGGCTTCACGTCGGGGTCAGCTCCCAAGATCACAATCATCCCGGCGAGCTTGCCTTTGTATTTATCGAAATCTTTTTTGTCGTCAATGGTCGCGCGAATGCATTTGCCCTGCACCACACCGTTGGTGCCCGGAGTCCAAGCTTTCGGATACGCGAGAAGCGTTACGACATCCGGCGAAGTCATGCGAACATTGACGTATTGGTTGGCCCAGCCGCGGCCGAACGGTCCCCAGGGTTCGAGATGTGCGTTCGATAGGCCCATGGCGGTGAACTGGTCGCGCGTCCACTCATTCGCACGCTTCATGTTGGGAGAGCCGGTGAGTCGCTCGCCGATGGAGTCCATCAATCCCGTGGCGTAGTCCATCACCTTGGAATTGTGAAAGCCTTCGTAGCGGATACGGCCAGTGGTTTCCAAATCGACCTTTTCCTGGGACCACAAAGTCACAACCGGCGCCATCACAAATAGAAGGCACACCAGACGCACAAACTTCTTCATGACAGGAGACTCCTTAACGGAAAGATCAAACCGGCGATTATACAGGGCAGATTTCGCGAGTGGCGCAGAGTAGTTTGTAAAGTTATTTCAAGGTGCTCTCCAGAGTATCGAGGATGTCGCGGTAAATCTTAGGATCTCTGAAAGGAGGCATGGTAGCTGGGCAACGCTGGTTGCTGGTGTGTCCATCGGCGAAGAAGCTCTCCGACTTAAGGCGCCGGCAATCGCGGGGCAAACCACTGGCGATGTCGACTAAGGTGGCAACCCAATGGTTTAACTGCGGTACTGCGGTAGCACTTTCGTGTGGTGGGGTTAACACGGGAGTGCCATTTGCAGAACTTCCTCCAAAGTTTAGCTTCGCAGGCGAGCAGTTCTGGGGGAGGGCTGCCCGGGCGCCCTGATCTCGCAAGAGATCGGGGCGTTCGTATTTTTTGGGGGGAATCGGGGAAGCGGTCCTAGGGGTTAGGTCTCAGGGTTTTTGGGAGACGTGATATCTGAATCTGAAGCGCGGCCCAGCGCAAAATCATTCCAACGGCAGCTGGGTGAGAATCGGCCGCTAAATCAATTGGTGGAAATAGTAAAGTTGACCGTGATCTTCGCCTGGGTTTCGACCGCTTCGCGGCCCTCAAGATGCGGCTTGAAATGCCATTGCCGGACGGCGTCCTCGGCCGCGGAGGCCAGGATACGCGGCCCGCTCACCACGCGCAAATTCTGGATGATTCCATCCTTGCCAATCAGCGCCTGCAAAATCACCGAACCCTGCACTTTCATCTGGCGCGCCAGCAGCGGATAGCTGGGCTTCACCGAGTTGGTCACAATCGCGGATGCTCCGGCGGACATCTGCACGCGCTCTTCGGCACCGCTGGTGACATTTGCGGCCGTCTGGGTTTCGCCGGCGTCGGGGGCGGGTTGCGGCGGGGTGCCTGGCTGCAAGTCTACATGTAAGGAATTGCTGCCCGGCCGGATTACGCGATGCGTGTCGCCAGCCACCACTTCCACTTCCAGCGGGGGCAGGACTGTGCGAGTCGTCACAACTGGCGGCGGTAAGGCTGGCGCCGCCGTGTTCGCGGTGTCCGTTTTCATCGGAGTGCGCAGAGCTTTGTGGTGGAGCTTCGCGGTGGGCGCCAGTTGCGCGGCTGCCGCGGGTTCCCGCGCCGGAGCTGTACTAGCGACTGGTGAACTTTCGATCGGCCGATCCGATTCCGCTTCCGGAGAATCCGGGAACCAGAAATCGCGATCATGCCATAGCACGATGCTCAAGGCCAGCAGAAGCAAACACAGCGAGCCCACCATCAATTCGCGTTGCCTGTGATCCTCCTTGGCAATTTTTGGCCGCTGTGGCATCAGTGTGCCGTCGGTTTTCGGCACCATAGTCTTGGGCACGATAGTCTTCAGCATGGACATGCGAGAACTCGGGCTTTCGTAGTTGAGCCGCCGGTTCTGAACTGCCAACCAGGGGCCGATCTTGGGGGGAGACTACCTCCTGCTAGTATGCCTCGAAACCCGTCCAAAGGCTAGTAAAAGATGAGGCCCGATTAGCCCCTACACGATATCATTCTCAAACTAGTTCGGGGCGAAACTTTCAGAGGGTTTCGTGAATCCCATGACTGCGGACTGAGACTCCTGGGGAAGGCCGATTTATGAAGAAGAGCTATGGCAGAATGGACGATAAGAAATTCCGGCAAGTCAGCCGCCGTGAATTACTTAAGCTGACCCCCGTGCTGGCCTTGGGTGCCTTCGCCATCCCGAAGTGGCAGGAGGGTTTGCTGAAAAAAGGGCTGGGTTTCAGCGACTGGGCATCGGCCCGGTTATTCCGTCCCGGCCACCTGGCGACGACCTTCGATAACGCCGAACTGACCCCCCCTCCAAAGTTTCCCATCAATGGATATGACGTTGACGACCCGGGGGTGGATCTTGAGAACTGGACACTCACGGTCAGCGGAGCGGTGCAGAAGCCTGGGGAATACAAACTGACGCAGGTGCAGGCGCTGCCCCGGGTGCGGCAGAATACTCGCCACGTTTGCGTGGAAGGCTGGGACGTGATTGGACGGTTCGGGGGCGCCCGGCTCTCGGACTTCCTGCAGCTTGTGGGCGCCGATCCCACTGCGCGCTTCATCACGGTGAATTGCGCCGACGATTATTACGAATCGCTCGACATGGCAACCGCGCTGCATCCCCAGACTCTGCTTTGCTATGAGATGTATGAGCAGCCTCTCACGCGCGAGCACGGTGCGCCGTTGCGTTTGCAGATTCCCACCAAGATCGGCTACAAGCAGGCCAAATATTTGACGGAATTGAAAGTCACGCATGTGCTCGATAGAGTCGGCTACTGGGAAGACCAGGGCTATTCATGGTTCTACGGTTTGTGAGATTTTGTAGCGCTTGGCATCTTGCCGGTTTTCGCGATCGCATCGGGGGTCAAAATGAGCGGTAGCGTCATCGAAATCATTCAGGCGAAAAGCAAAAATAAAGATGGTGAAGATGACGCGCCCTTGGTCGTGGCGCGCGCCGTCTATGAGCACCCGTTTATCGTGCGGCTCTGCCACTGGGTTAACGCAGTCGCGCTATTTGTGATGGTGGGCAGCGGTCTGCAGATTTTCCGGGCCTTCCCCAGCTTCGGCGCCAAGATTCCGCAGAAAGATCTGCTGCATTGGCCGAAAGCCTTCGCCATCGGGGGATGGCTGGGCGGAGCGCTGCAGTGGCACCTCACGTTTATGTGGATCTACATGGCGACTGGCGTTTTGTATTTGGGTTACCAACTTTTCAGCGGCAACTACCGTCAGGTTTTGTTCACGCCTCGTGACATTCCCGGCGTCTGGCCCATGGTGAAGCACTATTTCTTTTTCGGCGCCAAGCCGCCGGTTCGCGAATCTTACAACCCACTGCAGAAACATGCCTACACGACTGTGATCGTGCTGGCAGTCCTTTCGGTGCTCACCGGCCTAGCGGTGTGGAAGCCGATTCAATTTTCCTGGCTGGCCTGGATGATGGGAGGATTTCACTATGCGCGCATCTGGCACTTCGCGGTGATGTGGGCAATCTTGCTTTTTGTGCTCGGGCATCTCGTGATGGTGCTCTTGCACGGCTGGAACAATTTCTTGTCGATGCTTACAGGCTGGAAGAAAGATCCCGAGTACTGAAGGATGCTCCGCTTTTGGGTGGCGCAGCGCTTTCAGCGCTGCGATTCGAGTCGCTTTAAGGTCGGGCTTTAGCCCCTGAAGGACGCGCGCGAAGACGCAAGGATTGCAAGCAAGATGTCCGAACCAGGCATGGTGTTGAACAGTCCGGCGCAGGCGGGCGGCACGCGCGAGCAGGATCTCATTCTAAACGTGCAACGCGGCCAGCATGAATTGTTTTACGAACTGGTCCGGCCCTATGAGCGGCGCGTCTTCGCCGCGGCTCTCGCCATTCTGCGCAATGAGCACGACGCCGAGGACGCGGCCCAGGAAGCGATGCTGAAGGCGTTTGCGAATATCCGGCAATTCCGCGCCGAGGCTCGCTTCAGCACGTGGCTGATCCAGATCACGGTGAATGAGGCCCTGATGCGCCGGCGAAGGGAGCGAACTGTGGTCATGGAAGGCATCGACGATCGCCGCGACAGCGAAGAAAGTGAATACGCGCCCCGGGATTTCGCCGACTGGCGCGAGATTCCGTCCGAAGCGCTGGAGCGCAAAGAAGTGCGGCAGCGGTTGGCTGAGGCGCTGGGCACGCTCGACCGGAAGTATCGCGAGGTCTTTGTGCTGCGCGATATGGAGCAGATGAACATTCAGGAGACGGCGGAGGCGCTAGGCATCTCGGTGGCGTCGGTGAAGACACGGCTGTTGCGGGCGCGGCTGATGCTTCGCGATCTGCTGGCCGCCGGATGGGAGCAAGGCTGGTTCAGCCGCCTGCCATTCGAGAAGGGAAGCAAGCCATGGTAGTGAACTGTGAACAGGTGTGGCGCGAGATTTCGAATTACGTCGATGGAGATGTGGACGCCGCGCTGCGCTCTACGATGGACGAGCATTTTCGGACCTGTAAGCGCTGTGCGTCGGTGTTGGCGGGCACGCGGAATGTGGTCCAGCTCTACGGGGATGAACGCATGCTGGAAGTGCCCGCGGGTTTCAGCCGGAGGCTGGAGAAACGTCTCGCGAAGAACGCTGCGGTGAAGGGAAGCGGATGGTCGAGCTGGTCGGCGTGGCTGGTTCCGCTGGCGGCGATCGCTTTGTTCACGGGCGCATTATCATTGGTGGATACGCTTACGTTCAAGCATCCTGCAAAGTCGATACTTGCGGAGCCGGGGCACAATATTCCTCCCGACATGCTGGTCGTTGTCTCTTCCGGGTCAAAGGTCTTCCACGTGGCGGGATGTCCTTTCATCCATGACAAGGCTACTGAACGAACGATTACGGCCAAGGAAGCGATGCAGGATGGATATGTTCCATGTTCGCGGTGCTTGCGGCAATATCTGAAGACGTCGCTAAAGGGGCAGCCCGAGGGAGATACCGCCAATCTTGAGGCGGAAGAAGAGCAGGATGAAGTGCTCAGTACCGCGGGGCATTAACGAGAATAACGCGGCGCGGACCTGATGGCCGCGCCTGCATTCTAGACGACTAGTTCTGCTTCATCTGGTCGTTCTTCATGCTGTCGTCTTTCTTCATGCTGTCGTCCTTCTTCATGCTGTCGTCTTTCTTCATGCTGTCGTCCTTCTTNNTCATGCTGTCGTCCTTCTTCATCGTGTCTTTCTTCGCGGTCTTAGCCTTCTTGATCTTCTTGGTGTCGTCCTTCTTCATCGAATCGTTTTTCATCGAGTCGTCTTTTTTCATCGTGTCTTGCGTGGTGCTGTCCTGCTTCATCGAATCCTGGCTGCCGGACTGGGCGAAGGCTGACATGGACGCCATCAAAATACACGCCAGCGCGAAACTGCCAAAAAGCTTCTTCATAGTTTTCTCCTTGAGGTGAGTATCGAGTTCGGTCATCCGGCAGGTCTGCACCTGCAGGCTGAGATGGGATGAGCCGGAGGTCAGGAAGTTACACGGGGAGATCAAAGACTTCACCACAGGTAGACACGGGGAAAACACAGGGTAATGCGAACTGTGCTTGATTTCGAGATTTTCTCAGCACGCGAGCTGATCGCGGGAGAGCTTCAGTCCGTTCAAGTTCCCGAGCGCGGTCACAGCGATCGATTCCGTCTTGAAGAACTCCTGAGCCAGGCTCTGGAGATCTTCGGCGGTAACGGCTTCGATCTTCTCGATGAGTTCGTCGAGATCCTGGAATCGATCGAAATACATTTCCTGGCGGGCCAGATTTGACATGCGGGCGGTGCTCGATTCAAGCGAAAGCATCAGGCTGCCTTTCAGTTGGTCTTTCGAGCGGCGCAGTTCTTCTTCTGGTACTGGCTCGTTCTTTAAATTACGGAATTCGCTCACAACCGATTGCACAACCTTCGCAGCCGAGGCCAGCGAAGTTCCAGCATAGACCGCCATGCATCCGGTATCGCGGTAGGGATTAAGGTCGCTGTAAATAGAATAGGCCAGGCCTTGGCGCTCGCGGATATTCTGGAACAGGCGAGAGCTCATGCCTCCGCCGAGCAGCGTGTTGAGAATGTAACCCGCATGCCGTTTTTCGTGGGCAATGGGATGGGACGGAACGCCTATGCAGAGTTGCACTTGCTCGAGCGCTTTCTTGTTGCGCAGCACGATGCGGGGAACAATCTTGGGCGTCGCTGAGTGGAATCCGTTCTGCGCGGGCTTCAGGTGCTCGAAGTGCTTGACCACCAGATCGACAAAGCGCTCGTGGTCGAGATGTCCGGCGGCGGCCACGACGATGTTTCCCGGAGCGAACCGGTGCTTATAAGTTTCGAGCACGGCCTCGCGTTCAAAGCGTTTCACGGTTTCTTTGGTTCCGAGGATGGGCTTGCCGAGGGGATGATCTTTCCAGAAATTCTGGGTGAAGATTTCGTGGACGAGGTAGTCCGGATTGTCCTCATCCATCTTGATCTCTTCGAGGATCACGCCGCGTTCGCGGGCGATGTCCTGGGCATCAAATACGGGATATAGCACCAAGTCGCAGAGAATTTCGAGCGCTACCGGAACGTTTTCGTCGAGCACCTTGACGTTGAAGCAGATGCATTCCTTGGAGGTAAAAGCGTCCATGTTGCCACCGATGGAGTCGACTTGGCGGGCGATCTCCTCGGCGGTGCGGTGCTTGGTGCCTTTGAATACCATGTGCTCGATGAAGTGGGAGATACCGTTTGCCTGTGGCGTCTCGTCGCGGGAGCCGGTTTCGAGCCAAATGCCGATGGAGGCCGAGCGGATGTGCTCCATCTGCTCGGTAATAACGGTGAGGCCGTGAGGCAATACTTGGCGACGAATATTGCGAACTTCTTTTACCATGTCAATATCTGATTCGAAGATGTCTGATGCAAAATGGTCTGAGACCGAAACACACTTGCTTTAGATTTCGGAAACTTCCCCAGAGGTACCCTACTATTGTTACACATCTCGTAGGGCAGGTATGGGGCGCGCGCGCTAATAGAATTAGTGTTTTAGAATCATAAAGTTGCAACAAAACGTCGGCGTTTTTCAGTAGGCCCTTGGGGGCCAATCGGTGCCGAATGGACGAACCGAAGACATCGTCGCTGCTTGGGCTGAACCGTGAGGAGCTCACCGCCTTGGTGAGCGAAGCCGGTGAGCCCGGCTATCGCGCCAGGCAGGTCATGGATGCGGTGTACCGGCAACGTGTGGAATCTCTGGCCGAGATTTCCACACTGCCGTTACAGTTCCGCGATTGGCTGGAGCAAAACGGGATCACAGTCGGTGCGGCTCGGACCGAGAATAAGTTCGTATCCAACGACGGCACCGTGCGGTATCTGATCGCGTTTGCCGACGGCCAAAGCGTGGAAACGGTATGGATGCCGGAAGGTGATGGCGGAGAAGCCGGGGATGGGAGCGAAGCTGGAGAATTTGGGGAAGCAGAAACGACTCGAAAGTGGGGGCGATCCACGATTTGCGTCTCGAGCCAGGTGGGCTGCGCGGTCGATTGCCAGTTCTGCCTGACGGCACTGCTGGGGGTGAAGCGGAACCTGACCGCAGGCGAGATTGTGGGACAGGTTTGCGCGGTGCTGAAAGACCAGAAGGTTTCGCCGCCGGAGGATCGCATCAACCTGGTTTTTATGGGCATGGGTGAGCCTTTTCTGAACTACGAGAATTTCGTGAAGGCGGCGCGGTTATTGGTGGAGTGCGTGGGCATTGCGGAGCGGCGGATGACGGTTTCGACAGCGGGAATTGTGCCGCGCATCCATGACTTTGGCGGGGAGCAGATTCGTCCGAAGCTGGCGATTTCCTTGAATGCATCGAATGATGCGCTGCGCACGCGGCTGATGCCGCTGAACAAGAAGTGGAATCTGGAAATGCTGATCGCAGCGGCGAGAGATTTTCCGCTGCGCACGCGGGAGTGGATCACGTTCGAGTACGTGCTCCTCGAGGGCGTAAACGATTGTCCCGAGAATGCGAAAGAAGTCGCCGAACTGCTGCGCGGGCTGCGCTGCAAGGTGAATCTGATCGCGCTGAACCCGGGGCCAGGAATTGACTTCACGACTCCCAGCGAAGAGCGGGTGGTGGCGTTTCAAAAGATTCTGCGGGAAGCAGGAATTCCGGCGTTTGTGCGGCGTCCGCGGGGGCGAGATATTTACGCGGCTTGCGGCCAGCTTAAGCGAACGGTTGAGGATGCCACATTATCGGTACCCCAGCTGCAGGTGGTTTCTCCGACGCCGAAGGGATGACCGGGAGTTCGACGCGGATTGTGATGCCTGCTTCGGGGTTGTTCTGCCAGGAAATCTTTCCACGATGCTGCCGCAGGATGCCCTGACATGCGCTTAGGCCCATGTCCGATAGAGGCTGGAGCGAACCGAAATCAGAAGTGTCGCTTTCGGCGGCCTGGTCCAAGCTGGTGTCCAGATCGGCGGTCAGGCTGGTGTCGAAGATGTTGACGATGACGAGGCCTTCACTATGTTTCGCGGCAACGGTTAGCGTGCGACGGCCACACTGATTCGCGGCATGCAGCGCATTATTGAGGATTTGCACGCAAATCTGTAGCAACTGGTTGGAATCTGCCATGACGGCCGGCAATTTAGCCGGCATTTCTGTGAGCACTTCGATTTTGAGAGTTTGCCACACGGGTTCCGTGACTTTGACGGCGGTCCGCAGCACCGTCCTGAGGTCCACGGGCGCCATCGAGGCAGGGCCTTGTTTGGCAAAACTTAGCAAGCTGGCCACAAGCGATTTGGTACGGCGAATATGCTGTCCGATTTTTGCGGCCATTTCCTGCTGCTCCGGGTTGAGAGAAGTGTTCACGAGCAAATCGGAATAACCCAGCATGGCGGCGATGGGGTTGTTCAGTTCGTGGGCCGCACCGCCCACCAGTTGGCCGATCGAGGCCAGTTTTTCGGACTCCATGATCTGCGCTTGCAGACGCTTCAGGTTGGCTAGGGACTCTCGCGACTGCGTGAGAAGTCGGAGCAGTTCGCGATCCAGCAAACGCTGGCGCACAAAAACCATGATGCCCATGAAAAGTGCGGCGCCAAGAGTGAGGACAAGCCGGAACGAACGGATGCGGGGAGGGACGGCTGGTTCCAATAAGACCCAGGCAGCAAACAGCGGAAGAGAAAAGACCGCGATCATGCACACCCTGGCTAGCCAGATGCCATGAGAGGTAGAACTGGATTGGGAATTGGGTTGAGGCTCGTCTTCCCGCGACCATAGGGCAATGACGGTGATCCAAGTCATGGAGGCCGCCAGGGGAATATCGTAGAGGCTCCCGCTGTAATAGGCGTGCTTGCTGATGGCCCAGTTGGCGATGTAGGAGCCTGTGGAATAGGTTAAACTTGCACCAAACAGATTGGCATACAGAATTTTCCAGTTGCCCTTGCTGTTCAGCCAGGCCACAAACAACGCACTGAGGAATGCAAGTTTCTCGATCAGATACAACAGATTAAGATTGCTATCGTAAGCGGTAACATCGGCGGCGACGTACTGCCAGGCCATGACAGCGAAGACGTAAAGATACATCCACCAAAACATCATCAAAGCAAAATCGAGGCGCCGCAGACTTGCCGAATACTCGTCCTGCGGGGCATGCGGGCGCAGCGCCAGAGCGGCCATCAACGGGACAATGTGAAGAAAAAGGATGATGTCAGC
The DNA here is from genome assembly GCA_003138975.1 of Acidobacteriaceae bacterium. Classification (GTDB taxonomy): domain Bacteria; phylum Acidobacteriota; class Terriglobia; order Terriglobales; family Acidobacteriaceae; genus Sulfotelmatobacter. The sequence goes on from PLHQ01000029.1 coordinate 14,823, forward strand.
GGCGCACAGGTCTGGTACATCCCGACGAAGCCAAACTTCGTAGTAGGTCCAGATCAACTGGTAGGAAAACCAGAAAGCAATGCCGGTGGCCAACAGCGCCCAGAACACGCGCAATCGCCCTCGCGACCGCACCGCGTTCGGGATCAGAGACAGAGTCCCGGAAAGCAGCAGGAGGCACTGAATCCAATCGCTGAAGGCAGTGAGACGAAACGACCGAGGCAGGATAAGCGCAGCTAGAACCAGACTCGCCATGCAGGCGGCAACTAAGATGGTCCAAAGCTTGGAATATGCGCGCAGGACGAATATCCTCGCTGTCATTTTAGACTGGGGTTCGAGGAAGCTTTGGTTACTGAAGTAATCCATCGGGTCGTTACGACGGGAGGTCGCGGAACGGGTGTTGAGGGTGCTTGAGCAATGACCCGCATAAAGTTTTGCTTGCTCCCGATCTTTCTTATCCATAATATGCGAGACAATTCCAATAGACTGACAGGTCTGCCTCTAGCGGAAAGTGAACCGATTGCGTACTGACGCGAACCACCGTTTTATCGGTCGACCACAGGCTGCGGCTGACCCCAGCGAGGTTCGCCGGACGGAGCGCTGGCTGGCGACGGCACGGGTATTTCTGGCTGTTTCGGCTCTAGTGGCGATCCGCATGGATCCGACGCAGTTGGGTAATTCTCCCGCGGCCTACGGTCTGCTGGGGTTCTACATGGGGAACAGCATCCTGGTACTGATGCTGCTGCGGAGACGAAAAGCATCGACGGCATCTTTTCGTATTCTGGTGCATGCGGCCGACATTGTGTGGCCAGCCTTCATTTCGGTATTCGGGGACGGTCCGAGAAGCCCGTTCATCCTGTTTTTTGTTTTCGTGCTGACCGCAGCGGCTTACCGGTGGGGCCTGTGGGAGACGCTGAGCACGGCTGCGGCGGAAGTAGCATTGCTGTGGGCAGAGAGCCTCGTGGTGTTTCACGTGTGGTCAACGCACGAGGGAAGGTTACCCTGGCATATTTTTTCAGGCCTCAGGCTGAATACGACAGAGTTCGAGCCGAAGCGCCTGTTCATGCTTTCGGTTTACTTGCTGGTGATGGGATTATTGCTGGGTTACCTGACGGAGCAGCAAAAGCACCTGCGAGCGGAAAAAGCCTGGGTAACCCGCATGCTGGCGAAGGTGCGGGTGGACGCAGGGCTGACGGGGACCCTGCAGCAGATCAGCCGTGAAATCGTCAGCATGTACGGCGCGGCGCAGCTGGTGATTGCCGCGCAGGAGATCCACAGCCAGAGAAGATTTCTGGCCGAGTTGCGCAATGTCAACGGGGAGCTCTCCGAATTCAAGTGGTTGGACTCGCGTCCGCGAGACGCGAAAATTTACTTGGAAGATTTCCCCGGTGAGGTTTGTTATGCGACCAACGAAGGCCAACGCTGGTCTGTGGTTGCCCTGGATGGCGAGGGTAACCAAGTGCCGGCGCCGCAAACAGAGGCTCTGGTCGAACTGAAGGAGCGGCAGCCCTTTCGGTCTCTGATTGCAATTTCTTTCGTCTTCGGAGGCGAATGGCGGGGACGAGTCTTCGTGTTTGAACCTTCATGGAAGGGGGACACGCAAGAAGAGCTGCGCTTCCTGCTAGATGTGCTCCGCCAGGTGGGGCCGGCTGTTTATAACGTTTATCTGCTGCACCGGCTGCGGCGAAGGGCAGGGGCGGCGGAGCGCGCGCGCTTCGCCAGAGAATTACATGATGGAGCAGTGCAGTCGCTGATCGCCGTGGAGATGCAGGTGGATGTTCTTAAGCGTCAGGCTGAGACTACTCCGGAAGTGGTGAGCGGCGAGTTGGGCCGCATTCAAGGCTTGCTGCGCGAGGAGGTTCTAAAGCTGCGCGAGCTGATGCAGCAGATGAAGTCCATCGATGTGGATTCGCGAAGGTTTTTGAGCGTGGTGACCGACTCAGTAGAGCGGTTTGAAAGGGAGACAGGAATTTCCGCCCGTTTTGTGACTGACATTGAGAAGCTGGAGATGCCGGACAAGATTTGCCGGGAACTCTTACGGATCGTTCAGGAGGGCCTGGTCAATGTGCGCAAGCACAGCGGCGCCCGTCATGCTCTGGTGCGGCTGGGTTCCAGTCCCACCCAGTGGAGCCTAACGATGGAGGATGACGGTAAAGGCTTTAGCTTTTCTGGGCGGTTCTCACAAGAGGAGTTGGAGCAGATGGGCAAGGGGCCGATGATTATTAAAGAACGGGTGCGTTTAATTGCGAGCTCACTCACTGTAGAATCAAATCCCGGTACAGGAACACGCCTGGAAATTAAAGTTCCGAGGAGTGGAGAAGTTTCTGATGAATTTTAAAAAGCCACAGCAGGTTCGCATTGTGATTGCCGACGACCATCCGATATTCCGCGATGGTCTGCGCCGGCTGCTAGAAGCGGAACCGAACTTGAAAGTATTGGGGGAGGCCTCGGACGGCGCCGAAGCGGTGAAACTGGCGCGGCAGTTGAAGCCTGACATCCTATTATTGGATCTCGCTATGCCGAAGCACCCGGGACTCGAAGCCTTGCGAGACTTGGGGTTGGGAGTGAACTCGACGCCCGTGCGTGTGATTCTGCTGACGGCCGCGGCGGAAAAGAGTCAGATCGTGGAGGCTTTGCAGTTGGGCGCGCGGGGAGTGGTGCTGAAAGACTCCGCGACGCAACTGCTGCTGAAGGCGATCCAGACCGTCATGTCAGGCGAGTACTGGGTGGGGCGGGAGAGCGTCTCAAACCTGGTGCAATACTTGCGGACGCTGGTTCAGTCGTCCAGTGACGAAGCGCGGCAGAAGAAATTTGGGCTTACCCCGCGCGAGTTGGAAATCGTGGCTGCGGTTGTGGCTGGATATTCGAACAAGGAGATCGCAGAATACTTCAAGATCAGCGAAGACACGGTCAAACACCATCTGAGCAACATTTTCGACAAATTGGGCGTATCCACCCGGTTGGAGTTAGCGCTGTTTGCCGTCAATCAGTCGCTCCCCTTGAAAAGCATTGCGTGAGAAGGATTTAGGAGATTCTAATGGGCCTGTAGCGCATGGCACTTACGGGCCATTGGCGCGCTGCGTCTCGGAACCTATCATTTGAGTTAAGACCAGCCTCCGGACAGGAACTGACCCGGTCGAAAAGCTTTCAATGTTATGTGATTCCCCCCCCGGTTGAGGAAGAGGGATGGATACGCAAGACTTTAAGGAGACGGAGCCCGTGGCTATCCTACAAAACGTTTGGCAAAATCTTTATAAAGATGAGAGTGGTCAGGATATCGCGGAATACGCAGTGATGCTGGCTGTAATTCTGGTGATCGTGGTCGGCACGATCCGGCTCATCGGCTCGAACGCTAACAATGTATTCTCGCAGGTTGGCAGCTCCATCCAATAGTCGCAAATTGGACTGATATGTGTCCTCGAGCGCGCCGCCCGGCGCGTTACTCGATCTTCGCCACAAGTTCAAAGCAACAATGTCATTGGGCGCGCCCTTCACTTCTGGGCTGGCGCGGTCAGCGCAACCTTCTCGCTGCCGGGAGTTGGGTATCGGGTGAGGTAGGGGAAGAATGGCGTGATTTCGAAAGGCATCTTCTCCCGAGCCGAGGCCAGGGCGACCGGTTTTGCTTTCGCCAGCTCCACTTGATCTGTCCAGGGATCAAGCTTGATGCGCCCGCCGAGAGGAAGCGCCGCGATCTGATCGGTGCGTTGCGGTTCCAGCTCCGGGGCGGAAGCCAATAGGACCGACATCCGAATGCTCTTGTTGCTCGCCATGCTGTTGCCCAAGTGCGGGCGAATCAGGTTGGGCAATTCGGGCGCGCTTTGTTGCAACGCCTTCAAGAACAACCCCGCACTCCCCAGTTTGTCTTTGTAGGGAGAATTCTTCAGCAATTCCAAAGCCTTGGCATCCGCGGCGTCTTCGTCGCTGGACCGGCGTTTGAAATCGAGGCGCTGAAACGAATCTTCATCAGGAAAAAACAAGCGGTCGTTGAAGGCCAGCTTGGTATCGAACTGATGTCCCAGAACAATGTGGCTGAGTTCATGGGCCAAGACCATAGCCAGCGAGGCCTCGTCCGGGAGTACATCCAGCAGGCCACGGCTAACGACGATCGTGTGCCCAATAGTGAACGACTCCAGAGGAGAAGTGAGCAGGACGCGGCAGCGGACGTCCGACTGCAGATCGATGTTATTGGTCACTAACAGATTGTTGACCACGGTCATCAGGATTTTATCCACTTCGCCAGAAGGGGCGAGCAAGCCGATTTTCTGAAGACGCTCCACAGCATTGTCTTCAGCCTGCCGTTCCCACATCCGCTGGGCGACTACGGGAGTCGCATCTGCGGCGGCGTCGCTCTGATCTTTTACCGACTGTGGAGAGTCCACCAAAATTTGGGTAAACTCCGCATTCTTGTTTAAGCCTTTTAAGTCATATCCCCAAAGACGGGTTTGCGCCCGGAAGCGCAAAGGCCGGCCGATAGACGTCTTCATGTCCGACTCTTCGCTGTAAATGTAAGCGGGCAACCACGCCCCGGAGCGCATGTTCAGGCGCCAACTGTCGAAGTGCAGGTAGTAGCCGTTCTTCGGGTGAGGGAAGTAAGTTCCATTGAAACGGACGACATTGTAATCCTGGTCCTCAACCCAGATGCGTCCCAGGAATCGTCCCGGTGGCGCATTTTCCCTGGGTTGAACATCGATCACGAGGCAGCGTACCTCTCCAAGAAACTCGCGGCGGACAAAGGTGAAATCGTAATACTTCTTTTGGAAATCGGTATCGAGGACGACCATCTGCGCGAAACCGAGAGGGAGGAATTGCATCGCGTAGAGACCCGTGAGCCGGTTGAGCATGCGGCGGCCGAAGCCAGCCTGTCCCACGAATGAGGTGTCTTCGGGACCGTCGCTCATGTCGAGACGGCCGAGAAAATACTGGTCTTTGACGGGTATGGCATTTCCGTTGCTGTCGGTCTTGAGATCCTGAAGATAGGTCTCGACCATGGGACGCATGTGGCGCATTTGTGCCAGGAAGAAATGCTCTTTCTGGATCACGCGGTCCATCACTTCATTGAAAGACGCGGGAGCCGGTGCGGAAAGTGTTCCCCCGCTTTGTCCGGTTGTGTCATTAGCGGCGCCTTGAGACGAGGAGGACGAGGAGTCCTGAGAAAGTGCCGGGAGACAAGACACCAACATCAACCACAACGAAAGAAGACCTACCTGCAAAATACGCATAAAAACCTTCTGGGGGAGCAAGTTATGCCAACTGAAAAATAATGTGCAAGACGACGGTGGAATCGGATGGTTGGCCATCCCTCGTCGCCGGCTTAAAGCGAATCTGTTCGGCTGCCTTGACGGCGTTGTCGTCCAGGCCGTGGCCCAGTCCGCGCACAACGCGCACTACCCGCATACTACCCGACGCCTCCAGAACTACCTCCAGGAGAACCTCGCCTTCAATCCGCAGACTGCGAGCTTCCTGAGTATAGACCGGTGTTGGCTTGAAAATGATTTCCGCAGGCACTGCGGGACCAGCCGCAGCCTCTGCCGAGTGAGAGTGCGCGGTGGGGGGAGCGGGAACATCGGCGTCGCCGAAGCCACCTTGTTGGACCGTACTCTGCGATACCGAATTGTGCCGCCGACTATCGCCAATGGCCGTGCCACCGCCAAAGCCGGCACTAGCGACCACGCCGGGCACCCCTTTGGTTCCTCCGCTACCGTTGCCATAGCCTCCACCGGATGGTAGGTCAAAGGATCCCATCGCTGCGATGTTGACGGCCTTTCCTTGATTGGCCTTGGCGGGAATTCCATTCGGATCGCCGAAGCCTCCAGTCTGCACTCGTGATGGTGCGCGCGCGAGGGTGGGCGCAGCGGAGCTGCCGGTGGAAAATGTATTCGTCCTCACAACTTTAGGAATCACCGGCGCTGAGTTCAGAGGGAGCGGATCTAATTTCTTCGGCGCGACGCTGACCGTGGGAGCGGTAGCGTCTTCCACTTTCGCTGCTTTCGGCTGTGGCGCGGGAAGACGCAGGGCATTGGCCGGTGGATCAAGATTCGCGACGAAGACGGGCTTTGGCAGCTGCCGTAACGGCTGTGGCTGATGATTGACCGGCACTGGCGTGCTCACCAGCTGAATCGAACGGAAAGTGTGCTCGGGAGCGGCGAGAATTGCGGGATGCAGCAGGCGCAACCACAACAGAAACGCAATTAGGCAGGCCTGTGTTCCAGTGCTGAAAACGAACTCCGTCCAAGGAGTTCTCGTCTTCGGGAGCAAAGAGAAGAGAGTCTGTTGAGATGCAGAATATCCCATGACCGCGTCTACTCGACCAATGTTGGAACACCCCTTCGGGCTTGAAAGTTTCCGTCTTGCGAAAAATGGATACCTCTGGAGAGCCAGAGGCCACACGCCTAAGTCTACTACCCCACAGCAAAAATGTGCACGGCAAAGGCCGTTTTTTGCCCGGAAATTGTAAGTGTAACTAGTGCAAGGTCAATCATTTGCGCGCGAGCCGCCGAGAGTTTACCCCGAGCCAGTAGGGATAGAGAAAAGATTTTACATTCTAAGATGAGGGTTTTACTCACTCCATTCGGGCAGGGAGCAGTTGGACTCTGGAACCATTTAGCAGCGCACGACCTTAGGGCTAACAATGCCCTTGGTCGCGTTGCGGGTGTCGACCACCAACCGGGCTTCGCCGACGATGCGGCGGTAATCGTAGTCGGAGTGATCGGTGACAATCACGATGCAATCGTATTCCCCAAGTTTCTCCAGTTCCGAACGCTTCATCTGCAAATCGTATTTGCGACCTTTTCCGATGAAAGGGAAGTAAGGATCGTGATAGCTGACCTGGGCCCCTTCTTTTTGCAAAAGTTCGATGATGGTAAGAGCCGGAGATTCGCGCAGATCATCGATATCTTTCTTGTAGGCTACGCCCAGGATGAGGACGCGAGCTCCGTTCACCGATTTCTTATGCTGGTTCAGCGCTCCGCCGATGGAGGCGAGCACGTGATACGGCATGTTGGTGTTGATCTCTCCCGCCAGTTCAATGAAGCGGGTGCGGAAGTCCCATTCCTTGGCCTTCCAGGATAAATAGAACGGATCGACCGGGATGCAGTGTCCGCCCAAGCCGGGACCGGGATAGAACGGATGAAAACCAAAAGGCTTGGTGGAAGCGGCTTCAATGACTTCCCAGATGTCCAGCCCCATGCGCAGACAAAGCATCTTCAGTTCGTTGACCAGTGCGATGTTCACGCAGCGATAGATATT
>PLHQ01000141.1 GCA_003138975.1 Acidobacteriaceae bacterium
CCAAATCAAGTTGACGGAAGCAGTTCACCTCCGAAGTAATTTCGAAGCTCCCAAACGGTGCGAGCCTCGCGTTCGACAGGTACTTCTGCATCGCCGCCGCGCCCTCGACGTGCCGTGAGTGGATGATTACTATCCCCTGAAAGCCGTTCTTCGCCAAAAACCTAGCGACTTCCTTCCCTGTTCCCTTGAAGATCGTATTGTCGGCGTGCATCCAATGCAGGTCATGGTCAAGGAAGACCACCTTGAAATCCTGCTGCTCCAAGGCCCGTAGCGCCGCCTCCGCGTTCTTCGCAAAGACCGCCTTTGGCATCCGCTTCCGGAACCACGAAATGCGATCTTCTGTATCCTCGACAACAAGAACCGGCCAGTCAAGCGGGATGTGGAATTGCTCGCTCGGGTTATACCTGCTCAGCCGTTCACCGAATCGATCCATGTTATATTCTTTCGGGTTCGTCAGACGGAAGCCAGTTACGTCTGTCATGAGTGGCGAATACCGAAGTGCCATTGTTTCTTCTTTGACGAGAGACAACAATAGGGTAGGCGCGTAGAGCAGACGCCTTTGAAATATGACGCACTCATCCTCATTGCCGCCATCCGATTCGCCACTGACCGCGATGTTTCTGGGCCAATATGTGAGTAAGCTGATGCAGGAAACAATCGCCTACCTCAAACTGTCATATGGCGGGTTGGCTCATGAGATGTCGATCCCCGAACTGGTGCTGCGCGATGCGGTCGAGGGCAAAATGGGATTGACTCACGGACAGTGGGTCAGGCTCGGTAAAATGCTGGGTCTGCCAACCACGTATCAGCTACGACCCGGCGAGCGGGATGGTACTCCTTGCTGGGAAATCTGCTTTCCGCCCGTTTCCTTCGCCGCGCACGAAGCGGTAGATCGCGATCCCTCTCTGGTCGGCACCCATTAAGGTTTGCTGGCGTCCAGAACTAGCTGGTCTGGACGCCCTTCTTGTTGCTGAAAGTCTCTGCTGCCGGGCACTCCGGCGATCTTCGCGTGCCGCTTCGCTAGGCGAGATCGAGGCATGTTCCATGCTCACTCCGAATAGCGTCCGCGGTCGTGTCGTCATCATCGTCATCTTCCTTTTCTTTGCCGTCGCCTTCGTCGTCCTCTTCCTCTTCTTCCTCGGGTGGCTCTTGTCGAAGGAGGACATCGGCAGCCGCCGACTGATCAGGAGCGGCTGCGTCGGGGCGTTCTGGACGTTTTCTGCTCATGCCCAAATGGTACGCCTCCACCCCGTGTGCAAACGCAGCGACAATGGGCGGCGCACCCAGAGGCAGGAGTTAGCCCGGCGACTGATCGGCGGCTCTTCTACTGCGTGCGGGGCGCTCTCGCAGACACGTCATTGATGCCGTCCCGTTTGACCGTTGCCGTGCTGATATTGGATATTGAGACGAAATGGACACCGAGCAGACTATCGCCGAAATTGAGTGCCTTGAGCGCATCTTGGCAGTGCCGGACATTAGACCGCTGACCCAGAGCGACCTCGCGGCTGCGAATCGAAGACATGACGAAATGCTCGCGCAGAGCCCGTGGTTTCGGCTTTGGCAGCGGTATGGCGTATGTTGCCGATCTGAGGCCCCAGTGATCCGACTAGACGGAATTGAAGGCTAAGCCCCCGCACAAATTCATCCACACATCCGGTTGATGTCGCGATTCTCAAGGACAGGTTTGGGAAAACCTCGCTTCGTTACGCTCAGCATGGCGCGACCTACGCATTCAGTCGTTGTCACGTAGTTCGGGAAAAGCATCTTCCACAACGGATAGAGGGGTCTCATCAAAGCGTAAGCCGCCCCATACCATCTGGTCTTTGTGCGAATTCCATGAAGCGGCTGAATGTATGCAGGGCGAAACAGGAACACAGCCTTGAACGGCATCTGCAATAGCGCGTTTTCCGTTCTGCCCTTTACCCGCGCCCACATGCCTCGCCCGCGCTCCGTGCTTTCGGTTCCTGCCCCAGACACGTAGATGAAGGTCATTGTCGGGTTGAGCTTGGCTAAGGTTTTAGCCACCGAGACCGTCAGATCGTATGTCACGCGCCGATACGTCTCCTCCTTCATTCCTACTGACGAGACGCCGAGACAGAAGAAACATGCGTCGTAGCCTGAGAGCCTGTCCTCAACCGCCGCGAGATCAGAAACATCTTGGTGTACGACTTCGCGCAGCTTGTCATGCTGCGGCAGGCTGGCGTTGCGGACAACCGCGAGGACGCTCTCGACATCAGGATCGAGCAGACACTCGCGCAGGACACCCTGCCCGACCATGCCCGTTGCTCCGAAGAGAACCACTTTCACTTGACCGTCTCCTCTTTCTCACGAAGGCGCATACCACTCCGAATGCGGCGACCATCGGCTGCACGAGAGGCACTGCGTTTCAGTCCACTGGTGGAGGCAGGTTGGGCAAACACCTCCCGTGTCGAACGTGTTCCATCCGCAACCGCAGGTGCAGAACCACTTGTCTTCTTTGCGGGGCGACCACCCGCACAGCGGGCAGCGGATACGCGGCGGCTCCGACTCTCCCGCCTCCTTATCGTCCTCAAGCTCTCGGTCTGGAGCAATGACCGGATTGTCCGCAATGGGAGCCATGCCCAGCTATTATGACCTCATCCGAACCGCTTTGGTCGCAGGAAGAGGAGAATACGGACGGTCATGTTGAAATCTGAGATCAATCCACGAATGGACTACGCATTACGCGAGAAGAGTGCACCAGATGCTCCGCTTCAGCGGGTACGAATCATCGAGCACATTCGGGGGAACAAATGGAAGGCTGAGTGGGTTGATCCCAATCCCGGTTTGATTGATTACGTTGAATCCGGGGCATCTGATCTGCCGATGGAAGGATCACAAAGCCTTTCTTCGTTTCTGTCCAGTTATTGAAGATTGTCGGGCTTCCATCTTCATGTACCCCGCCTTGTGTTGCGTGCGAACTGTTCACTGCTTGTTTCTGTTTCATGGTGGTTTAGATGTTCGCGATTATGCAAAGGGCCGAAATGTGTTTTCCAAACGAGGCATCTAGCTAATGATCATCTGACTGCCATCGTCATAGGTGCAGGTCAATGTTCCGTCTGTGTCACAATGGGCGACTTTTTTTGCACCTCGGATCGCTGCAAGGACGAGCCGACTCACATCGTCATATTGCTGCCCCTCAAGTGCGGCAAAAAGGTGGGCTCCAAACATCTCACCCACGCAATGGCATTCATCGCTGTAATGTTCGTGGTGTACCACTATTTTCTTTAAACGTTGTTCCATAAGCTCCTCAAAATTAGGTGTAAGGCGTCGGGTGCCCCGAGGCGTGCGTGTCCTGCGTCGATCTCTCCCGACGAGGGAACAAGAGGATCGACACACCATCCTCTGGTCTTGGGATTTCCGTCTATGTGGCATTTGATGCTGGGGCTTGCGACAAGGGCCGATTTGGAGCCGATTGTTCCCCGAGGGAACTGGCTAGTAATCTGATTTACTGGATGTTGATGCGCTCTTCCAGATAGGTTTTTTCCAGAGTATCCATTGCGCTCTGTTTGCTGGCCGTCTCATCAAGACGTAGATAATGGCGGCGGCAGACTTCGGGCGAATTACGCAGGATCATGGCCGCTTCCTCAACTGGCACGCCGAGCTTCCACAAATTGGTTAACATTCCGCGCCTGAACCCGTACCAGCCTTTCCATTGCAGCGTCGTTCCTTTGAGTGTCTTGACAATCGCACGCTCCGCTATGCGCAGATTGATTTGGTTCCAGTCGCCCGCTGCCATGATCTTGCGAAGAGGCCCGATGACAGGTAGCTTCTCGTCATTCCTCGTTTTTGTATTGCGGTGGATGCGAACAAGATTGGTGACTGGATCAAAATCTTCCGGCCTCAACGCCTCAATTTCCGGTTTGCGTAAGGCGAGAAAAGCGTTGACCGCAATAGCGACTGCAATGTCCCCAGACGGAAAGAAATGGAAGAATTGCTTGATCTCGTTCAGATCATAAGCGCCATTTACCCGATGCTGTTTGTGTCCGTAGCTGCGCACCGTCGTTTGGTTCTCTGGATTAGGTCCGGGGTGGTCTCGTCTTCGGATCGCCAGTGAGAAGATGGCGCTGGCCGTTACTTTAATGTGCATGTAACAGTCATGGCTGATCTCTTCCTTACGCTCGTTGTGGATCGAGTCAAGTGCCGACTGGATGTGCGGAGTCATCACATCCCGGAGACGAATGCTGCCCAAGTGCGGCTCCAGTCGTTTCCACTGCTGGCGATAGAGGGCCGTCGTGTTCTTGGACAGCCGAGATTCGTTGTGGGGGAAGAACACGTTAGTGACGAAGTCAGTGAGCGAGGCTCCTGCTTGCACGGTGCGGGATTTCTGCAGCCTCTCTTGGAAGTAGGCGTCCGCCAACGGCTTTACATCGGACTTCTTTTTATAGTTGCGGATGGAAGCGATGATGTGCGTGGGCTGGGTACGCTTGCGTTTGCCGTCCACAATCTCGTAGACCGACCATCGCATCACCCAATTCCCGTGGTGCTTTTGTAGTGAGTAGCTTTTCAATTTATTTCAATCCTCTCCTGTTCAGCCATGCGATCATTGACTTCGAGTTCCACGCATAGCGGTTGTGCCGTCCGACTTTCAGCGTTGGGAGAGGATCGGGATTGCGGGCGGGTTGGCTTGCATCTACGACCCAACTGGGTTTTACTTTCAGCCGTTGGGCTAACTCTGGTGCTGTGAGAATTTCGAGAATGAGTTCTGAAGACATAAAAGTGCAATACCGACTGGCCCGAAGTATTCCGATTTACTTAATTTCATAGTGTGCTCCATCTGTGCGCCAAATTCCATTAAAATCGGGCAAATAACGATGGTTGAGAACTACTTCAACTACTTCACCGAAATTGAAGAGTGCTTCTTGCGCCGCCGCGGCGGCGGCCTGCTGCTGACAACGCTTGACTGGGCTCTCATCGAAACTTGGAAGGACGCCGGCATTCCTCTCGAGGCAGCATTACGCGGAATCGATGCTGCGTTTGATCGCTACGACCAGCGTCCATCGAAAATCAAGAAGGTGAACAGCCTCGCCTACTGTTCGCAGGAAGTGCTAGCAGCGGCGGAAGACATGAAGGAAGCAGTAGTCGGCGCCGCTGCTGGAGATCCACCATCGACTAAATCAGGCGCAAGCCAAGGCTTCGAGCCGCGGACCATCGCAACGTTCTTGCGACGCAATGCCGATCTTCTGGAAGCCGCCAAGCTCCCACATGGATTGGGAGTTTCAGTTCACGCCATCGCCCAGGACTCAGCAGCCACGCTCCGCAAATTGGCCGACAACGCCGAAAGCATGAAAACAACGTCACCACTGGAGGATTTAGAGCGCCGTCTCACCGTGTTAGAGGAAAAGCTTTTTGCCGGCTTGCTCGCCGCCACGCCCGATGAAGAGATCGTGACCGTGCGCGCGCAGGCCGATCGTGAGCTGTCACCCTATCGCCGCAAGATGTCGACGCCGCAGATCGACCAACTGCAAAAGCAATACGTCCACAAGCGCCTTCTGGAAAAGTACGGCCTGCCGCGCCTCAGCCTGTTTTACATGTGACCGCTGATCCATATTGGTACGATCGCAATGACCCACTCCTTCGATGCACTTGTTCTCGGTGGCGGCGCGGCGGGACTGATGTGCGCCATCGAAGCCGGCAAGCGCGGCCGCCACGTCGCAGTCCTGGAGCATGCCGATCGCCTGGGAAAGAAAATCCTGATCTCAGGCGGCGGACGCTGCAATTTCACCAACCTCCATTGCCTGCCTGGAAACTTTATTTCCTCGAATCCGCACTTCGCCAAGTCAGCCTTGGCTCGCTACACTTCCGGGGATTTTATCGCGCTTGTCGAAAAGTACGGCATCCCCTATCACGAAAAAACTTTGGGCCAGCTTTTCTGCGACCTCTCCTCCCGCGGCATCCTCGCCATGCTCGAAGCCGAATGCCGCGATGCCAAAGTGAACATCTTTCTCAATACCAAGATTCAGCAAGTCCAGCGAACGACCGACTTCATCGTTCGCTCGGAAAACGTTCGGTCCGAAAGCGCAGACTTCCGTGCACCCGCCCTCGTCATAGCCACCGGAGGCCTCTCGATTCCGAAGATCGGCGCCACCTCGCTCGGCTACGACGTCGCGCGCCAGTTCGGCCTCACCATCCGTGAGCCCTGGCCCGGACTTGTGCCGTTGACGCTGAGCGCAGAGGATTGTTCCCGCTACTGCGATCTCGCCGGTGTTTCGACGGAGGTAATTGCTTCGGCGCTTACTCAGGCTGGCAGCCAGCAGTTCCACGAGAAGATGCTGATCACGCACCGCGGCCTGAGCGGCCCCGCGATCCTCCAGATTTCCTCGTACTGGAAAAAGCCGCAGCCCATCCTGATCGATCTGGCTCCCGGACGCGAAATCACAGCCGCATTTCGCGATGCAAAGACGCCAAGAAATCAGAGCGCACTACGCACAGAGTTGCGAAAGTTTCTCCCCCATCGCCTTGCAGACCGCTGGCTCGATCTCCACCCTCCTAATTCCTGGACGAATCAAGCCCTCGCTGACCTGGAGAAACAAGTGCACGCCTGGGCGATCTCGCCCACGGGAACCGAAGGCTACGAGAAAGCCGAAGTCACCGCCGGCGGCGTTGACACCGACGAACTCTCAGCCAAGACAATGGAGAGCCGCAAGGTTCCAGGCCTATTCTTCATCGGCGAAGTCGTGGACGTGACCGGCCATCTCGGCGGTTTCAATTTTCAATGGGCATGGTCCTCCGGCGCTGCCGCTGGACGAGCGCTGTGACATTTCCGCCAAGAATCGGCAATCCGTTCTTCGCCCTTCCTCTGCCGTAGAATCAACTCTTGCTCCTAAACATTGAAAAGCTCATCTATGGCGGCGACGGACTCGCTCGCCTTCCTGCCGACAATCACGGACGCGGCAAGGCCGTTTTCGTTCCTTTTGTTCTTGCCGGAGAGGAAATCGACGCGGCGCTCACGGAAGAAAAACCTGGCTTCGCTCGCGCACATGCCGCGGCAATCATGGAACCATCGCCGTACCGCATTCAGCCGCCCTGCCCGCATTTTGGCCGCTGCGGCGGATGCCACTACCAGCACTCCACCTACGAGCATCAACTCGAAATCAAGAAGGACATCCTGCGCGAGAACCTGCGGCGCATCGCCAAGCTCGAACTCAATTGCGAAATCCAGGTGCATCCCTCGCCGCCGTGGAATTATCGCAATCGTTCGCGCCTTCAGGTGCGAACGCGCCCCGACTTCGCCGCCGGGTACTTCAAGTTCGCATCGCATGCACTGCTTCCCGTCGAAGAATGTCCTATCAGCTCCCCTCTGATCAACCGAGCCATTGCAACTTTGTGGCAAGCGGGACGAGCCGGCAAAGCCGTAGAAGGTGTGCGCGAGGTCGAGTTCTTCGCGAATGGCGACGATTCGCGGATACTGGTCGAGCTCTTATGCGCTCCCGAGGCTCGGCGTGCTGCCGTGCGCGCGTGGGCGGAAGAATTATGCGCGTCCATGCCTGAGATCTCTGGCGTGGCCGCGTTCCGCGAACCGCAGAAAGGTGTGCAGGAGCCTCTGGTCGCGGTCGGCTCCTCGGAATTGACTTATCAGACAAAGTCAGCGGCTTACCGTGTGAGCGCCGGAGCTTTCTTTCAGACCAACCGTTTTCTCGTCGATGATCTCGTCGACATCGTCACGAGGAGCCGCTCCGGCGAACTGGCGCTCGACCTTTACGCCGGGGTTGGACTGTTTTCCAGAGCCTTGGCCGGTAGCATCCGTCACATCGTTTCTGTCGAGTCGTCACAGACAGCCACCAGCGACCTTAAATACAATCTGCCCTTGAATGCGGAGGTTTTTCATACCACGACCGACCAGTACCTGGCCCAGCGCGGTGATAACGGTCGGGCCGGGAATGGCGCAGTCCTCCCCCAGTTGCTTCATAAGCCTGACCTGGTGGTCGTGGATCCGCCGCGAGGCGGCTTGGGCGATCGCGTGGCGCGTTTGCTTGCAGAAGTAGACGCGCCCCGCGTGACCTACGTCTCCTGCGATCCCGCGACGCTGTCCCGCGATCTGGTGCCCCTACAGGCAGCCGGTTATCGCGTTGAGGAGGTGCATCTCGTCGACCTTTTCCCCCAAACCTACCATCTCGAAAGCGTCCTGCACTTAGTCTGCTAATACCAAACAGGCTGCTGAAAAGTCGAGAATGCGTACGCGAACCGGGAATGCGCACGAACCCGGATGCGTGCGCAAGCGGGATGCGTGCGCAAAGGTGGAAGAGCGGCGCTTAAGCGCCGCGTAAAGTGCAGAAATCAATGTGGGCTTTAGCCTCGGTGGGCGCATTTTGTTCTTCCCGAGATCCTCATCAACTTAAGCGTCTCGCTTCAAGGTCGATCCCTCTCTACCCAGGCCCATGAATGCCGCCCCTGCCACCACTCACGCCGCTTCCCCCTCCGCCAACTCCATTTGAATTCCAATTCAAGCTCGCCCGGCAACCCATGCTCTGGGCCGCCGTGTTCTACGCCCCAGGAGTAGTCGCCGGCACGTGTCTCTCTCGCCCAGTTTCATGGTGGGCCGCGGCAGGACTGGCTTTTCTAGCTGCAGGCCTGTATTTCGTGAACAGGAGAAAATGGCTGGCCATAACTCTAGCCCTTGGAGCATTCTTCCTCGCGGGCGCCCTCCATCTCCAACTCAGAGGATTTTCGGACACTCTCGATCGCAGTCTGGAGCCCTTTGATTACGGCCCAGAAGTCGAGATGACGGCGCACGTCACCCGCGAAGGCAGATTCGAGAAGCATCTGCAGGCGAACTTACACAAAGCCTCGACGTCGAAACCGAAGAAATCGTCACCGACGGTGGCACCCGGATTCCCGTGCATTCCGGTGTGCGCCTCGGCCTCTACAGTACCCGCCAAAACGGATCAGCGTCTGACGACGCCCTCGCGCCCCCGATGTGCCTTTTCCGTTATGGCGAAAGCATTCGCCTTCCCGTCAAGCTGAAACTCCCTCGCAACTTCCGCAATCCCGGAGCTTTCGACTATCAAAGTTATCTGGCCGCAAACAGCATCGGCGCGCTGGCGTCCGCCAAAGCTGAGGACGTACAACTGCTCTCCGGTTTCGCCGGAAACCGTCTCGAACTCTGGCGAACCCGCATTCACTCCAGCATCATCGCCAAAGTGCACGCGCTTTGGCCCGCGCCCCAAGACGCTCTGATTGATGCCATGGTCATCGGCGAAGAGGCCTTCATCGACCGCGATACCCGTGTCGATTTCCAACGCTTCGGCACTTTCCACATCCTCGTAGTTTCAGGGATGAACGTCACCATCCTCGCATTCGTCGTTTTCTGGACCATGCGCCGCCTGCGCCTTGGCGACATTCCCGCAACTCTGCTGACGATCCTGACTTGCGTTGCCTATGCTTTCCTCACCGAAGTTGGCGCTCAGGTTTGGCGAGCCACGTTGATGTCGCCATCTTTTTGGGTACGCGCCTGCTTTATCGCGACCGCTGCATGGTCAACGCACTGGGAGCGGCCGCTCTCGGCTTGCTCGTATTCGATCCGCGGCAACTCTTCACCGCCAGCTTCCAAATGACCTTTCTTTGCGTCCTCATCGTAGCGGCAATCGGGCTGCCCCTCGTGGAACGCACTTCTCGTTTCTACCGCCGCGCTCTTGTCTAATGGGACGCCGGCGATTACGGCGCGTCGCTTCCTCCGCGTGTTGCCCAGTTCCGCGCGGACCTGCGCATGATTGCCGGCCGCCTGGCGCGTTTCCTCGGCAGACCATGGTCGTTGCGTGTGGTGCGCGGCGTGACCGTGATTTGCCTGCGCACCTTCGCATTTCTGCTGGTCTCGGCCGTCATGTAGATGGGCCTGGCCTTGCCCATGGCATATTATTTTCACCGCGCCACCACCATCGGCCTGCCCGCCAATGTCGCGGTCGTTCCCCTCACGCAACTCCTCATGCCCGCGGCCATCCTGGCGATTTCCGTGGGGTATATCTCCCCCCTGCTCGCGAAACTTCCCGCCCTGCTCACCGCTTTCGCACTCCGAGCCATCACCGGAACCGTGCACGGATTGGGAAGCCTGCGCCTCGGCGATCTTCGCGTAGCCACTCCATCTCTCGGATTGATCGCCGCAGCTTCTGCTGCGTTGATCCTGGCGATGATTCTTGCGCGCCGTCGCGTGCGACTCGCAGTCATAGGACTGGTTGCGCTGTTGGCAGCATCCTTAGCTCTCGCCATCCTGTTAGTAATGCCCCAAGGCCGCACTTTGCTGATTGATGCCGGAGGCCCCATCTGGGGCGGTGCTTCGCAACTCGACTTCGGCGAAGACGTGGTCGCGCCTTACCTCTGGACGCGCCGTATCTCCCGCCTCGACGCCGTCGCGATTTCCCACGCCCACTCCGATCACATCGGAGGGATGGCTGCAGTGCTGAAAGATTTTCGCCCCAAAGAATTATGGGTCAGTCTTCTCCCACCAAGTCGAGCGCTGGATAACTTGATCGCTGAAGCGCACGTGCTCGGAATCAAAGTTATGCGTCATTGGGAGGGAGATGAATTCGATCTAGGCGGCGCGAAAGTGGACGTACTCTTCCCGCCGCGAGACTGGCCCGTCGGCCTCGAGCCCAAGAACAACGACTCCATGGTCCTGACGTCACTTACGGCGAGACTTCCGTGTTGTTGGAGGGCGACGCCGAGAAAGCTGTCGAGCGCCGCATCGCAGCCTTCACCCGCTGCACGCGGATCTCTTAAGAGTAGGCCATCACGGCAGCGCCACATCCACCACGCCAGAGATATTGGCGACGGTGAAGCCCACTTAAGCTGTGATCTCAGTTGGATTCCACACGTCGTTCGGCCTGCCGAAAGCCAACGTTCTCGCCCGCCTGCAAGCCGCCGGAGTCCACGTCTACCGCACCGATCTCAACCGCGTCGTCACCTGCTACCTCGATGGCCACTCCGTCACACCGTCGCTGCCGTTTATCCAGTAGTCTCGTCGTCATCCACTGCGTCCGCCGACTCGACTACCGCAGGCGACTGCCGGTATTCTGTGATCAGGCCGAGTGCCTTCTCCGCATCCTCTTCCCGCACCAAAATGATCATTCCCCCCAGCCCGGGAAACGCGTCTTGCAACAAACTGCCGGACTTCAGATCGTTCTCAATCCCCGCCGAATCCAGCAACCCCTTCACCACCATCGCCTCCGACTCCTGTTCGCTGTCAAACACCTTCACCAGCTTCTCATTTGGATTAGGCCGCCGTTCTGCCGCTGTTACATTCGACTGCTTTGCCATGGTGATCTCCAATTCCCGGGTCGGCCGCCAACCAGAGGGCGCGGACTCCGCATCCCTCAGATTCTAACTCTTCTCAGGGAGTTGTACTTGGGAGCTTCGGATCGTCCGGCTTGCCCTATATTCGCCACGCGGCCGACCGGTGATTTACAGTCAGTGGTTGGAATCTTTCGGTGCCGTCATCTCATGTTAAAGCCCCGCCGCAACACGACTCCCCTCCCGCTGGACGACACCTTCTTCCCGATCAAGCAACGTAAGCTTGTCCCACATGAATTCGTGCTCGACGCGATTGCTCCGCTGTCGCCCGAAACCCGCCCCATGTTCGGCTGCCTCGCAATTTATGTCCACGACAAGATTGTCCTCATCCTCCGCGACAAACCCACTCAGACCGCTGACAACGGAGTGTGGCTAGCCACCACTGAGGAGCACCACCAAAGCCTGCGCCTCGAGTTTCCCAATATGCGATCCATCCAGCTGTTGGGGAAGAATGTGACAGGCTGGCAGGTTCTTCCAGTCGATGCGCAGGATTTCGAGGAAGCTGCGCTCCATGCCTGCGACCTCGTCCTCGCCGACGATCCCCGAATCGGCAAAGTGCCGGCGTCTCGGCGAAGCTCGAAACCGGCGGCTAAGAAGGGGGCGAAATCGCCTAAGCGGACAAAGCCCGTCAGAATCTCCGTGAAATCTCGCGGGAAGAAATCTGGCCGCTGATCCCACTACACGTGGCGACCTGCTTGNNCAAGATGCTCAACAGAGCGGCGCAACGTCCGACTCCGTCGCAACATCGAATCTGTGGGCAAGAAAAGCTGTGGGGCAAAAAGGGATCACTATGAATTCTGGGGAACCATCAGATCATGAAAAACACTCATCTCTCGCCCGAGCGGAAGCCAATAAAAATGCGGCCGACGACGAAGCTCGAAGAATCCGCCGCTTGCAGCTGATGATCAGCATGGTTTCTTCCGTCATCAGTCAGGATTCCAGCCTCACCGTCGAAGAAGCCTCGGAACTCGCCGCCGGCGCCAAGCGCGCCGCCCTTGCCATGTTCCCCGACAAAGAACTCGCCTACGACCTTCTCTACAAACCCCGCCTGCAGCGCCTCCTGCGCGAACGCTTCCGCCTGCACTGATCTCCGGCTTGCCGAACATTCACGCGTACATTTTCGAATCTGAGACAGAACTAGAAATGCCGGCAATAACATAAGCGCCGGCCGTGTTGTGGGCAGCGCTTAAAATGCTGGCAGTACCGTGCAAGAGCGGCGCTTTAGCGCCGCGTTAAGCGTTGGAGATGATGCGGGCTTTAGCCCCCGTGGTCGCCTTACTCATCCGCCACGGAATTCCGCAGCGTCCCCACTCCTTCCACGCTGATCTCCATCACATCTCCCGCCACCACCGGTCCCACGCCCGCCGGCGTCCCCGTCGCAACCAGATCCCCCGCCAGCAATGTCATCGCCTGCGAGATAAAACGAATCACCACATCCAGCGGAAATATAAAATCCCTCGTATTCCCCGATTGCCGTACTGCGCCATTGACCCGCGTCTCCACCCCCACTCCCGCCCACGGATCAAGCCCATCCACCACCAGCGGGCCCACTGGACACGACGTATCGAAGCCCTTCGCTCGCGCCCACTGATCCTCTTTTCTCTGGACGTCGCGCATGGTGACGTCATTCAGGCAGGTGTAGCCGAGAATGTAAGGCCGCACATCCTCACCATCCGCCAGCAGATGGCACTTCTTTCCGATCACCACACAAAGCTCGCCTTCATAATCGACGCGCTGCGAAATTTTCGGCCGCTTCACAATCCCGCCCGGTGCCAGCAGCGCCGAGCTAGGCTTGAAGAACAACAGCGGCTCCGTAGGGACTTCGTTCCCCAGTTCTGCCGCATGTTCCCGATAGTTTCGCCCCACGCAGACAATCTTCGACGGCTGCGCCGGTGGCAGCAAAGTCGCCTCGTCCAATGCAATCGGTTCGATCCGGCGCGTCCGCAACCCCTCCACGTCGCCATCGGATTCTTCTGGCGCCGTCACCAGGATCCTCAAAATCGAATCGCGTCCCGCAACCGATTCGACTAGCCCATAATGAGCCTCTCCATTCAGTTGAAAGCGGCAGTATTTCATCGACATCTATCTAACCACGAGTAACGGAAATCACGCGAGAACTTTTCGTGAGCAATTAGGACCGTGGGTGGCGCTGCCCCCCACACTGCAAATTAGGATTTTGGGTGGCGCAACGTTTCAGCGCTGCGATTAGGCTCTGGGACAGGTGAGGGGTTTCGCCCCCGAGGTAACCTACGGCACGCTCTCGCTGGCTTTTTCCGACCTCGCACTCTCATTCCCGCGCTGATCAACCGCCGACACCGAATAGAAATAAGTCTTTCCCGCCACAACCCGCGAATCCCGAAACGCCGGCGTCTTCACCAGTTCCGAGTTCACCTTCACCGGCGCCGCACCGTCTTCGTGCCGGTAAACGTTGTAGCCGTCCAGGTCCGTATCCGCAACGGGAGTCCAGATCAAATCAATGAACGCCTGCTGCCCTGGCCCCGAAAACACCGCCTGCAATCCCGAGGGCACCGCTGGCGGGAATACGTCGTGCGCGAATACTTTCACCTCATGCGTGTCATCGCCTTCCACGTCAATTGCCGGTGTCCCCGCCATTTCGATCACGCTCACCACCATCCCTCGGTAAGAATATGTGTTCTCCCACTCGAAAGTTTGATCAAGAAACGAGGAGATGCCCCTATCCGCCGCTGTGTTGGAACCCGTGCTCGACAAGGCATCGCTCGCGCCAGCTCCCAGCGCGCACTTCGTAGCCTCCAGGTCAGCAATCTTGGTTTCGCTTGTGCTCGATTCCGGACGCCGGTAGATCCGGAACAGATATTTAGTATCGCGTTTTCTCCCTGCCGTGGCCGGACACTGCCACGAGATCAACACACCGGACGCCGTGGTTTGCGCAGAAAAATCGCCGAACGGCGGCAGCGTGGGCACCAGCGGCACGCGCGCCTGATTCGAAATCCCCGCTCCCCGGTTCGCTTTGTTCAGCACTTCCACCGCGTATGTGGCAAACTCTGTCGGATGTTCCTGCTCGAGTGCAGCCGGCAGCGTGTCCGTGAAGGTTGCGCTCAGCTTTTTCGCAGACCGCTTCTTCGCCTGCTCAAAATCCGCCGGCGGCGCGGCCTGTCCTACCTGCGTCCCACATTGCTTGAGCGCCCCCGCAACACTCCGGCAGATATCGGTTTTTCCCAGATAGCGCACGCTTTGCCGGTCCGTGGTACGCGCAGGGATCGTCCACGTCAGCGTCACCTTGTCGCCTTTCCTCGCAGCATGCAAGTCCGAAGGCGGCTTCGGCAACTCCAGCGAAGGCGCCTGCGGCGGCCCAATAGAGGCGCACCCCGCCATCCCAGCCATCGCACCTAGCAGCAACATTCCTCGAATGATTCTCATGCAGAAACAAAAGACTACATCAGTTCTTTGTGGCAGCTTCGCCGACGGTGTGGAGCGGACACTCTTGTCCGCTGCCTTCGACATGCCTGTGTCAGCCCCCAACCCCTGTCATTCCGACCGGAGCCGGAGCGTCAGCGACGGCGGAGTGGAGGAACTTGCTGTTTTGCCTGAACCTCTTCACGAAACACAGAATCCATTCGAACCCCGCTTACCACCACCGGACCGCCGCNNGCCGCGCCGCCCTAACCCACCAATTCCCTCACCGCTTCCCGAAACACTTTGCTGTGATGGTCCACATCATCCTTCTCCGTCTGCGGCGACATCAACGCCATATTATGAAACGGCGTCAGCAGAATCCCGCGATTCATCGCGTACAAATGCATGAACCGCTCCAACTGGAAGTCCATCGCGTCATGCGCCTCCGTCCCATTCTTCGGAGCGCTGCCGGCAAACATATATTCGACCCGGCAGCCCAGACGCGTGACGTGCCACCGCAATTCCACCTCCGCAATCGCTTTGGCTACTCCCAAAGTCCAGCGCTCCGCCATCGGGATCATCCGATCGAACGCCTCTTTGGTTAGAACTTTCGTCAAAGTGGCGCGCATGGCCGCGAGTGACAACGCATTGCCCGCCAAAGTCCCGCCAATGCCGCCCACATCGCAGTCTTCCAGATTCTGCGCAGCAAGAATGCGGTCCGCAACTTCCTGTGAAAATCCGTAAGCGGCTCCCGGAATCCCTCCCCCAATGGCCTTCCCAAACACCAGCACATCCGGGTCCAGATTTTCCGCCCGCGTGTACCCGCCCGGCCCAGCACAGATCGTGTGCGTCTCATCAATGATCAGCAACGCGCCATGCTTACGCGTTAACTCGCGCAATGCCGCGTGATACCCCGGCTCCGGATGCACGATCCCCACATTTGTCATCGCCGGCTCCGCCAATACGCAAGCCACGTCTCCCGGAGCGAGCGCCCGCTCCAGCCCGGCAATGTCGTTGAACTCCACCACCTTGCTCGTGATCGCCGGATTCACCGGCGGGCCAATATTCCCTCGCCGCGCGTCCGCCCTGCCATTGCGATCGAGCGTAATAAACGTTTCATCCACCGTCCCGTGATAACACCAGTTAAACACCAGAATTTTCGCTCGTCCGGTAATCTGCCGCGCCAAACGAATTGAGAACCG
This sequence comes from Acidobacteriaceae bacterium, assembly GCA_003138975.1. Taxonomy (GTDB): domain Bacteria; phylum Acidobacteriota; class Terriglobia; order Terriglobales; family Acidobacteriaceae; genus Sulfotelmatobacter. Next base: position 15,879 of record PLHQ01000141.1, read on the forward strand.
ATTCGCATCCGTCGCCGTCAGCGCAAACTGCCAGTAAGGTAAACCGAAACGCTTCTGCAACTCCTCCGCCACGAAGATGGAATCCTCGCCCGGTAACATCAACGTAATCCCGCGCCGCGCTTGCTCCTCCACTGCCTTCACCGTGGCAAACGGCGAATGCCCTGTCATCGCCCCCGTATCGCCCAAACAAAAGTCCGTATAACGATGCCCATCCACATCAAGAAAATGCGCCCCCTGCGCCTCCCGCACAAACGGCGGAAACGCCCCCGCCCACTTCACCATCCAGTTCATCGGAACGCCCGCCAGCAGCGACTTCCGCGCCCGCTCAAACAACGCCTTCGACTTAGGCCGATCCTCCACAAACTTCTTCTGCTCGCGTTGCATCAGTGACTGCAGCCGCCCACGATCAATGGTTTTCATAGTGTGATCGACGGCAGAATACCAGACAGTGCGGGAACCAGATAGCCCGTGTGGGACGAGCACTCCTGTCCGTCAAACGCCTGCAGCATAACCGGCCCCGCGGGAATCGGGCAGAACGCGGAAGAGCCTGGGATCTTGGGTGGCGCAGCGCTTCCAGCGCTGCGATAAGCGCAGTGCAAGACTCAGGGCTTTTAGCCCCTGAGGTGCATTAGTCCACTCCTCGGCACGAATACCAGATCGCTTGATTCCGATGGCTCACCTCTTGAGTTCGGCCGACGCAGTAACGTGGAAGAGCGGCGCTTCAGCGGCCTGCCCTGAGTGAAGTCGAACGGGCTGCGTAAAGCGGCCGGCTCAATGCGGGCTTTAGCCCCTCGGGTACGCGCCGCCCGCACCCGACCCCCGCTTATGGTGAAGACGCAGACCCGGACCATCAAACCTCAGCCCCGGCAGGGCGGCAGAGGATAGCCCCGGACGTAAGTCCGGGATAAGCCCCAAGAAATAGGAACTGAGTCATGTAGGGACGGCAGAAGCTTTCAGTTAAGGCTTAGCGCCTCGCCCGATCTTGGCCGTCCAGCACTGATAGGCGGTTGCCCTCGCCACGACCGACGATAATCCCGTGAAAGAGAGGCGCTTCAGCGCCGCGTAAAGCAGTCGGCTCAATGCGGGCTTTAGCCCCTGTGGTAGTTACAGAATGTACCGCGACAAATCCTGATCCTTCACAATGTCCGCAAGCATCTTGCGCACATAATCAGCATCCACGGTCACGTGCTCGCCTTTTCTCTCCGGGGCATCGAAGCTCAGTTCGTCGAGCACCCGTTCCATGATGGTATGCAGCCGCCGCGCTCCAATATTCTCCGTGCTCTCATTCACCCGAAATGCAAAGTGCGCAATTTCCTGCAGCGCCTCCGGCGTAAATTCCAACTTTACCCCTTCTGTTTCGAGCAGCGCCGTATACTGCTTCACCAGTGACGATTTCGGCTCGGTAAGGATGCGCACGAAATCTTCCATCGTCAGTGACTGCAGTTCCACGCGAATCGGAAACCGTCCCTGCAACTCCGGGATCAAATCGCTCGGCTTCGAAACGTGAAACGCCCCAGCCGCGATAAACAAAATGTGATCCGTCCGCACCATCCCATAGCGCGTGTTCACCGTCGTCCCTTCCACAATCGGAAGAATGTCGCGCTGCACCCCTTCGCGCGAAACGTCCGGACCATGCCCACCTTCGCGCCCCGCGATCTTGTCGATCTCATCCAGAAACACGATCCCCGAATTCTCCACACGATCAATGGAAATGCGCGTCACCTGATCCATATCGATCAGTCTCTGCTCTTCTTCCTGAATCAAATATTCGAACGCCTCATTCACTTTCATCTTCCGCTTCTTGGTTCGCGCACCGAAGATGTTGGGCAGCATATCCTTGATATTGATATCCATCTCCTCGACGCCCTGATTCGTCATGATTTCGAAGGATGGAAAATTCCGCTCTCGCACATCGATCTCAACCTGCCGCTCGTCAAGTTTGCCTTCGCGCAGTTGTTGCCGCAGTTTCTCGCGCGTCCGCGAAGAAGATTCAGTCAAGGCAGTATTACCATCGATCACCACTCCGCCCGCAGTGGTCGCTTCGGCAGGCCGCGCCGGTGGAGACGCCGGCAGAAGAATGTCGAGCAGCCGTTCCTCCGCGTTAAGCTCCGCCTTGTCCGCAACATCTTCCAGCTTCTCTTCGCGCACATTATCGATAGCAATCTCCACCAGATCCCGCACCATCGACTCCACATCCCGTCCCACATACCCAACTTCAGTAAACTTCGAAGCTTCCACTTTCAAAAACGGAGAATTCGCCAGCTTCGCCAGCCTCCGCGCAATTTCCGTCTTTCCCACCCCCGTCGGCCCTATCATAATTATATTTTTGGGGATGATTTCTTCGGCTAGGTCGGGGGTTAGTTTTTGGCGACGGGTGCGGTTGCGCAGGGCGATGGCGACGGCGCGTTTGGCGTTCTTCTGACCGATCACGTGTTTGTCGAGTTCGACGACGATCTCGCGCGGAGTGAGTTCATCGAGTGCGAGTTGTTCTTCTTCGGCGCTGCTGGGTAAGTAAATTGCCATAACTTAGAGTTCTTCGATGGTTACCACGTCATTGGTATAGATGCACATCTTGCCGGCAATCTTCATGGCTTCTTCGGCGATCTGGCGGGCGGTTAGTTGCGTGTGTTCGGCCAGCGCCTGGGCTGCGGCGTGGGCGTAGGGTCCGCCGCTGCCGATCGCCGCTACGCCGCCATCGGGCTCGATCACATCGCCTTGTCCACTCAGCAGGAACGTCTGCTCTTTGTCGCTCACCAGCAGCAATGCTTCCAAGTGGCGCAGGTATTTATCGGTGCGCCAATCTTTTGCCAGTTCGACGGCGCCACGTCCCAGGTTGCCGTGATATTGCTCCAGCTTCGATTCGAAGCGGCTGAAAAGTGTGAAGGCGTCGGCGGTGGAACCGGCGAATCCCGCGAGGATTTTGTCGTTGTACAGGCGGCGGATCTTCTTCGCCGTATGTTTAATGACGGACTCGCCGAGCGTAACCTGGCCGTCGCCGGCAAGAACCACGCTGCCGTTGCGGCGGATGGATAAAACTGTTGTGGATCGGATCAGGCGCTTCGTCGACATGGTCGCAATTCTTCATTATAGCAGCGCAAAAGCCTCGGCTATGCGAAGTCGGATTCAGGATGACGATCAGCACGGTCCGACGCCGGACGTACAGCGCGCGCAATACTAGCGAGGGTTTGGCGGGAGGCGTAGAGTGAAGCGTTAAAAACTCTTGTGCGAGGTGCGGGCGTGAAGCTTCTGGTGATCGGTTCGGGCATGATGGGTTCGGCGGCGGCGTTCGACATGGCGCGGCAATCGCAGGTGGAGTCCGTTTCACTTGCCGATAGCGACCTGAAACGGGCTCGCGAAGTAGCGGCGCGGGTCAACAAGATTACCGGCGACAAGAAAGTCCGCGCGGTTGCACTCGACGCCAGCCGTGAGAGGGCCACGGCCAAGATTATGCGCGGGCATGACGGTGCGCTCTCCGCAGTCCCCTACCGTTTGAACCTTGGACTGGCGAAAGCCGCCATCGAAGCGCGCTGCCACTTTGCCGATCTCGGGGGTAACAATACCGTGGTTCGCCAGGAACTGGCGCTGGGCAGCAAAGCAGAGAAACGCGATGTGGCCCTCGCTCCGGATTGTGGGCTTTCTCCGGGCATGGCTTCCATCCTGGGTGGAGAGCTGGTGCGCCGGCTGGGCGGCCGCGCCGATGCGCTGAAACTCTACGTGGGCGGGCTGCCCGAAAAACCCATGCCGCCGTTCCACTACCAGCTGGTTTTCTCGGTGGAAGGCTTGATCAACGAGTACGTGGAACCGGCGCGTATTCTGCGCAAAGGCAAGCTGGTCACAGTGGAGCCGCTCACCGAGCCCGAGGAATTTCACATGCCGGGATTCGCGCCGTTGATTGCCTTCCAAACTTCCGGGGGCACGTCGACGTTGCCGGAAACTTTCGAAGGGAGAGTGGGCGAGTGTTTCGAGAAAACGCTGCGCTATCCCGGCCATTACGATCTGCTGTGCGAACTGAAGGCGCTCGGGCTTTTCTCCAGCGACAAGATGCGGGTGAACGGAATCGAGATTACGCCAAGAGCGGTGATGTCAAAAATCTTTGAGGGGAAATTTGCGGGGAAGGGGCCGGATGTGTGCATTATGCGGCTGGAAGCGCACGAGTCGCTGCGTTCGCCGGGCGTGCGCGGGTTGCTGGGCGGACGACTCAAGGGCCGCGTCGCCGCCTTTACCCTGGTCGACCACTACGACGCCAAGACGGACATGAGCGCCATGATGCGGACCACCGCATTTCCGGCGTCGATCGTCATACAAATGCTGGCTTCGGGAGCGATCGCGAAGCGCGGGGGCGTGCTGCAGGAACGGGATGTTCCCGCCGACCTGTTTCTGGAGGAGATGTCGAAACGCGGAATCCATGTGCAGTACAGCCTGGAGTAAATGCAGATCAAAGGGCAGCGCACAGGAGTGTCCGCTTTGCACGGAGCCTGTTATCTCGGGACTCCACGCGAAAAGTTGTCATAGGCGGAAACTACACGATTGAAGCTAAGTTGCCCACGGGACGGGACTCCATTGATAGAGGGAGGCGTCCGCCGCCGCTGCCGTGACAAGGCCGTCGACGTGATGGTGGGTAAGCGGTTCAAGGCGGATGTGCTTGCCTGACAGCGCGGGACTCTCTATCGCCATAATCTTCAGTATGCAAGGCGTGCCCGGGCGGTCGCAATGGAAATGCCGCGGAGTGTCCGCTGCACAGAGTTCGTCTCGAAGGTCGAGATAACAGCAGGTCCCTCCACTGCGCGGTCGCTGGCGCTCCCGCTCCGGATGACATGTCATTGGCTAGTGTCGACCCCTACGCCCCCACCGTCTGTGCGCTGGGCTTCGCTGCCAGCAGTTGCCGCAGGACGTACTGCAGGATGCCGCCGTTGGCGTAGTAGAGGGCTTCTTGCGGCGTATCGATGCGGACCAGGGCGTTGAATTCGGTTGTCTTGCCATTGGCCGTGGCGCGGACTTTTGCCTGACGTCCAGCGGCAAAGTGTTCGACTACGTCGCGGATGCTGGTGATCTCGAAGACTTCCTCGCCGGTCAGCTTGAGCGATTCCTCGTTTTGGCCTGCGAGGAACTGCAGGGGAAGGACTCCCATGCCGACCAGGTTCGAGCGGTGAATGCGCTCATAGCTCTCGGCGATGACGGCGTGAACGCCCAGCAGACGCGGGCCTTTGGCCGCCCAGTCGCGGGAGGAGCCGGAGCCGTATTCTTTTCCGGCGAGAATGATGAGCGGTGTGCGGTCGGCCTGATATTTCTGGGAAGCGTCGAAGATTGACATTTCCTGGTTGGTGGGGAGATGGCGGGTGAAGCCGCCTTCCACGTTGACCAGTTTGTTGCGCAGGCGGACGTTGGCGAAGGTGCCGCGGACCATGACTTCGTGGTTGCCGCGGCGCGAGCCGTAGGAGTTGAAGTCGGCGGGCTTGACGCCGTGCTCCTGCAGATATTTTCCGGCGGGACCGTCTTTCTTGATGGAGCCGGCGGGAGAGATGTGGTCGGTGGTAACGCTGTCGCCGAGCACGGCCAGCACGCGCGCGCCGGTGATCTCTTCGACGGGGGAAGGCTGGAGATTCATGTCGTCGAAGTAGGGGGCGCGGCGGATGTAGGTGGAATCTTTCTCCCAGGCGTAGGTCTGGCCTTTGGGAACGGAGAGACCGCGCCAGCGCTCGTCGCCCTGGAAGACGTCGGCATAGCTTTTCGAAAACATTTCGGCGGTGACCGACTGCTGAATCGCCTCTTCCACTTCGCGCTGCGTGGGCCAGAGGTCGGCGAGGTACACGGGTTGGCCGTCTTTGCCTTTGCCGATGGCGTCTTTGCGGAGATCGGTGTCGATGCGTCCGGCGAGCGCGAAGGCGACCACCAGCGGCGGCGACATGAGATAGTTGGCGCGGACTTCGGAGTTGATGCGGCCTTCGAAGTTGCGATTGCCGGAGAGGACGGAGGCGACGACGAGATCTTTTTCGTCGATGGCTTTGGAGACCTCGTCCGGCAGCGGTCCGGAGTTGCCGATGCAAGTTGTGCAGCCGTAGCCGACGATGTGGAATTTTAATTTCTCGAGATACGGCGTGAGGCCGGCGTTCTCCAGATAATCGCGGACGACTTTCGATCCGGGAGCGAGCGAAGTTTTCACCCAGGGCGGGACGGACAGGCCTTTCTCTACGGCCTTCTTGGCGAGCAAGCCGGCGCCGATCATCACAGACGGGTTCGAGGTGTTGGTGCATGACGTGATCGCCGCGATCACTACGCTGCCGTGTTTGAGTGAATTCTTTACGTTCGCTGGGACATGCTCGTGCACGTTGGGATTTTCGAGGCCAATGGCGGTGGGGCTGCCGCCTTCCTGCTCCCAGCGCGCGGAGTTCGCGGCTGGCGCGGCCGTTTTGGCAGCGGACTTCGGCTTCATCAGCGACGGCAATGCTTTCTGGAAAGAGGTTCCTGCTTGGGAAAGCACGACGCGATCTTGCGGACGCTTGGGGCCGGCGATGCTGGGCTCGACGGTCGCAAGATCGAGGGTGAGCAGTTCGGAGTATTCGGCATCGGGAGTTTTCTCGTCGTGGAAAAGTCCCTGCTCGCGGCAGTAGGCTTCGACCAGAGCGATTTGCTCGGCGGTGCGGCCGCTGAGTTTCAGATACTTCAGGCTTTCTTTGTCGACGGGGAAGATGCCGCAGGTGGCGCCGTATTCGGGCGACATGTTGGCGATGGTGGCCCGGTCGGCGAGCGGAAGATCGCGGAGGCCGGGACCGAAGTACTCAACAAATTTTCCGACAACGCCGTGCTTGCGCAACATCTCGGTAATGGTGAGAACGAGATCGGTGGCGGTAGCGCCTTCACGCAGGCGTCCGGTNNCCGAGCATGGCGGCTTCGGCCTCGATGCCGCCGACTCCCCATCCCAGAACGCCGAGGCCGTTGATCATTGTGGTGTGACTGTCGGTGCCTACGAGGGTGTCGGGATAGGCGGTGCGGTGACCATCTGATTCGTGGACGAAGACTACGCGAGCTAGATATTCGAGATTGACTTGGTGGACGATGCCGGTGTCGGGAGGGACGATGGCGAGGTTGTGGAATCCGGTCTGGCCCCAGCGGAGGAACGAGTATCGTTCTTTGTTGCGTTGGAATTCGAGGAGGGCATTCATGTCGAAGGCGCTAGCGGTGCCGAATTCGTCGACTTGGACGGAATGATCGATTACGAGTTCGACGGGCTGCAGAGGATTGATCAGCGCGGGGTCGCCGCCGAGGTGCTGCATGGCGTCGCGCATGGCGGCGAGATCGACGACGCAGGGGACGCCGGTGAAATCCTGGAGTAGGACGCGGCTGGGGGTGAAGGCGATTTCCTTGTCGGGCTTGGAATTCCTATTCCATGCGGCGAGAGCGCGCACGTCCTCCTTCTTGACGTTGCGTCCGTCTTCGGTGCGGAGAAGGTTCTCGAGGAGGATGCGAAGAGAGTACGGGAGATGTTTGGTGGAGATGCCTTGCTGGTCGAGAGCGTCGAGGTGGTAGATATCGTATTCCTTGTTGCCGACCTGGAGAGAGGAGCGGGCTTTGAAGCTGTTTAAGGACATGATGGCCCTCCTGATGAAAGATGCCGCGAGACGGCTGGCGCCGCGCGGCGGGCTGGAGCGAATACCGCAACCAATGAGTTTAGTCGTTTTGGCGCGGATTGCGTAGGGGGGAGAATTCCGTGCAAGAGAGCCCAAATTGCATAGGTCCTTCGTCGCGAGGCGCCCGCTTTGCGAGCAACTCCGCTTCCTCAGGATGACAATTCGATCGTCCAATCTCGGTGAATTGGTTACGTCAGCGTCGCTCTCGCACGCTTGCGGCGACGGAGATACCCGCGCAGCAACATCCCGAAAGCAACCAGCACTGCAATCAAGAGAAAACCCAAGGCCAGCAGAATTCGCGTTTGGCTATAGAGCACGAAGACACCGTTCTGGGTATAGAAGCCGTTGAAGCTGCTCACAATTGCGGGCAAGGCGAGAAGGTCCTGCTTGGTTAGCTGCAGGACGTTCTCCCGTGGATGGTAATGAGAGCCGAGAGGGAGCATCTTGCCATCGGTATCGAGTTCGATGTGGCCACCGAGGACATAGCTAACGGGACGATTTCTGATGAAATCTGCAACTCGGTTGGCGCTTGCCAGATCGGCTTGGGCGTCATCGATGATGAGGCGTCCGGGCAGGAAGAAATCACCGGAGAAGAATAGTCCGGTCTGGCGATCGTAATACGAGACATGGGATGGGTAATGGCCGGGGGTCGGAATCACGTCGATGGTTCGATCGCCGAGATCCAGTTGAGCGACGCCGTTCGGCCAATCCGGGAGGCCAAAGTATTTCCGGACATGAGCGAGGTCGGCGGGAACAATTTCGACATGTGGTAGAGGCTGGAATTGCGAGTCGCCGAGGCGATGATCGAGGTGACCGTGGGTGTGCACCACGATGAGCGGTATCTTCAATTGGCCGTCTGACTTGTCTGTGCGGGCAGCAGAGCTATTACCGTCTGCGCCAAGAGCATCAGCTTGGGATCCGCGACATCGCCGGTATCGATGAGGAGAGCTTTGGAGGAGCCCACCGGCAGATACATAAAGGGGGCTTCGGCGGTGGAGCATGGGTTCTCGCGGAGGATAAAAATCTCGGCGTTGTAGGGATGAACTTGAATTGGAGGCTGCGGGTTCGCGACGCAATTGGATACGCCCTCGTTCCAGTGAACGTCCATCGATCCGTGTACAAGCTGCGCAAGAGCGGGAGACGACGCGAAGAGCCACACGATAGCCAGCAAGCTGCAAAGTAGAGCCGTGAGAGCGTTCACCGCAGTATGTTCTGAGCGCTGCAAAACTAAGCCTCCTTCGTATCCAGCAGTATTGAATCCAGGGTGCGCAGCCAAAGGTTGACGGCGCGGTCCAGGCGCTTGCGGTCGCGGGTAGCGCAGTAGTCCAGCATGAAGCCTCGTAGGCCAGCCAGGAGGACAGTGGCGAAGGCGCGCGCCTGTTTGCGCTTGTAGCCTTCACGGTGGAGCGGAGAGGCCACGAACTTCAACCAGTCCTCGATGGTGGAGCGCAGGAAGTCTTTGTAGAGCTTGGGGTGACGCAACGCGAGTCCGTAGGCCTCGAAGAAAAGACGGAAAAGCGGTTCGCAATCGGGTGCGCTCATGTGTTTCCAAATGGTGCAGCAAGCCTGCTCGAACGTGGCAGCCTGCATCTGGCCGTAGGTGGCGCGCTGACGCTGCCGGATCTCCGCCAGCACTTCGACCACCATTTTTTCTCTTGAGCCGAAGTAGTAGAGCAGAACACGAGGACTGGAGCCTATGGCCTTGGCCAGGGGCCTAAGCGAGAGGTCAGAGAGGCCATGCCTCACCAGATATTGGACGATGGCGTTGCACAATTCGCCGGGCCGCTTTTTATTCGCTGTTCGACTCACATATTGAGGCTATCATATTTGAAACAATCGTTTCAATTATAATCAAAAACAAAAGTTTGATATTGAAAAAGACGGAACGGGCGCGTTCTTAGTGCGCGGCGATCCAGACTTGATAGGCGACTACCGCCATCATGAATAAGAGATAGATGCGGAGCGACCAAAGGACGATGAGTTCGGGGCGGTTGAGATGGCGGCGGGGGATGTGGTGCTTTTTGGCGCCAACGAGTTGATCGTGTTCGAGGGAGGATAGAACCAGGCTTTCGTCGGCGGAGGAGATGGTGGGCGGAGTGTTATCGATTCTTTTTGTCATCATGCAGTTCTCCTACTTGGTCGAGGCGGGCATTCGTTGAGCTCCAAGCGAAAGCAGGTTCCTCGGGCCAGAAACAAGGCCTTCGGAATGACAAATGTGAAGGCTTGCCGGAATCTGATTCAGGGATGGGGGTGAGAAACCGTCGAGCTTTGCTCGACTGGACAGCCGGGGGCGGCTGTCCCCACATGGATTATTGCTCAAGGCTACTTTCCTCCTAGGGCGGCGAAGATGTTGGGGGCGATGATGCTGATGCCGAAAAAGATGCCGGCTGCGGTCAAGACGAATACGACTCCGGTGGACAGGATGTTTGCCCAGAGCGGACTGACCAGGTCGCCCATAATTTCTTTATCGTTCACCAGCATGAACAGAAAGACCAGTGCCGGGGGCATGGCGAGAACCGCGACTACGTTTACGAGCAGAACTACATAGACCAACGGCAGGCCTGGGACTAGAACGATGGCCGCGGCAGCCATGGCGCATAGAGTGAGCACGGCGTAGAACGACTTGCCTTCTCCCATGGGGACATTGAGGCTGTGTGGTTTGTGGGTGACCTCTCCGTAGGCGTACGCCGAAGATGTGGAGATGGTGATGGCGGCGACGATGCCGGCTTCGACCATGCCGAGGGCGAAGAGGGACGCGCCGAAGCGGCCGATCAGCGGTTGAAGAGCCTGCGCGAATTCGGCTGCCTGGAAATTGTCGGCGGTCATTTGATGAGCGAACAACGGGGCGGTCGCCAGAATGGTTGCGATAGCAGCGGCGGTTGCCAATGTAGCTCCGATCACGGTGTCGGCACGGCCGAAGCGGATGTCTTTGGTGGTCATGCCCTTGTCGACGGTGGCGCTCTGCTGGAAGAAAAGCATCCAGGGAGTAACGGTGGCGCCGATATTGGCGAGGAGGATCAGGAGAGTGTCTTTGTTGAAACCGGGGAGCGGTTGCCAGGTAATGAATGCGCGGCCCACCGAGTGCCAACTGGGGTGAGTCATGAGCGCGACGGGAATGAAGACCAGGTTGAAGGCAGCGGCGGCGAGAGTGATGCGTTCCCAGGTCCAATAGCGGTGACTCATCAGGGCGGCGTAGAGGATGACTAGGGCGATGAGGATTGCGATCCAAGGGCGGACGCCGAAGAAACCGAGGCCGGCGCGGATAGCGATGAACTCCGTGATGAGGGTGAGGAAGTTGCCGACGCCCAGGTCGATCATGGAGAACCATCCCCAGAAGGGGCCGAAGCGATCGAAGATGAGTTCGGCGTGGCCGCGATGGGTAGCGGCACCAAGGCGAACGGTCATCTCCTGGACGACGATGGCCATGCAGAAGGTCAGGACGACGAAGGGAATAAAGAATCCGATACCGAACTTGGCACCGGTAGCGGCGTAGGCGAGCATGCTGGGTCCGTCATTCTCTCCGAGCATGACGAGTACGCCGGGGCCGACGAGTAACCACAGAAGACGGGCCTTGGAAGAAAAGCCGCGCTGGGCGCGGGCAGCGGAGACGCGGACACGATCATGGGCGCGGTCGATATCCTCGTGAGTAATTACGACGACTTCGTCTCCGTTTTGGGTGGCGACCGGCTTCATCGGTTGGAACTTGCAGTGTGCAGTTAATCTCCTCCGATGTGGTTCGGCGGGTAGCCCCCAGCAGAGATTAGCGCAAGTATACACGAAGAAATAAACTATAGTTAAGGAGTTTTGCGATGGGACATCGACCTCAGGGGCTAAAGCCCGCAATCCTTATGCGAATCTGACGCGGCCCTAACTAAAGGGCCGCTCTTCCACGGTTGCGCAGGCGTCTTGGGCGGAGTTGGGCCGGATACGTGAAGCCGTGGGCTGCTCGTGCCCTGGATGTGTGGTGCTGAAAATCCCGTCCACGCAGATAGCACCGCTGGGGTAGGGATCCTTCGACTTCGCAGATGGGTAGCTCCACGTCCCATCTGCTTCGCTCAGGATGACAGGGATTATTTGGCGCTGCGGGCGTCCGACTGGGAGAGCCAGACGCGTTCGGCTGCCGCACGGCCGAGGGACACGCTGCCGGAGGTGGTGGAGAGAGTGAGGGTCTGGTCATAGTTGCGTTCGAGGATGCGCAGCTTTGCGGCGGGACGGATGCCGCGGGCTTCGAGGAACTCGAGCAGGCGGCGGTCGCGCTCATAAATTCCGCTGACGGTATAGGCGGCTCCAGGTTGAGCATCGGCGAGCAGGAGCAGTCCGCGGTGACGGCGACTGGCGGGGCTTTCCATCTCGCTCATATTGCCATGAGGGCAGACGCCTCCCTTGCCGAGTTTGGCGAGGAGCTTGGCTTCGAAGTCGGGGGAGACGGCGTGCTCAAGGCGCTCGGCTTCGTCGTGTACCTTCCACCATTCCATGCCAAAAAGCTCGGCCAGCATGCGTTCGATGAGGTGATGACGGAGTGTCAGTTTCCGCGCGATCTTGCGGCCAGCGGCGGTGAGGCCGACGTGGCCGTCGCTCTGGACGCGAACGAGGGCGTCTTTCTTCAAGCGGCGCACCGCCATGGTGACAGCGGGGGCTGAAACCTTCAGCCAGTCGGCGAGGCGGGCGGAGATGACGGATTCTCCTTCGCTTTCGGCCTCGAGGATGGCTTTGAGATAGTCTTCCTTAGAGACGGTGATCATTGGGGAGATTATACGACGAGGTTAAGCGCGGTTAACGGCATGATGGGAGTTCTTCTCTGTGTCTCCATGGTGACATGAGGTGCGTTTGACAGCATTCCTGGTCTACCCTAACCTTGACTTTCTCCGGCTATGAGAATTCTGGTTCTGGGTAACGGTGGACGCGAGCACGCGCTGGTATGGAAGCTGCGGCAGTCACCGCGCGTTTCGAAGATGTACTGCGCACCGGGTAATGGAGGGATTGTGGACGAGGCAGAGTGCCTGCCGGTCGACTTGAAGAGTCTCGATTCGATCTTGACTTTGGGGCAGCAAGTGCGGCCCGATCTTACGGTGGTTGGTCCTGAGTTGCCGCTTATGTTGGGCGTGGTAGACGAATTCACGCGACGAGGGTGGCCGGTGTTCGGGCCGACGAAGGCGGCGGCGCAGCTGGAATCGAGCAAGAGCTTCGCGAAAGAATTCCTGCAGCGGCATCGGATACCGACAGCTGCGTATGCGATCTGCGATTCGGTGGATGAGGTTCGCGAAGCATTATCCCATTTTCACTTGCCGGTGGTGGTGAAGGCTGATGGATTGGCGGCGGGCAAGGGTGTGGTGATCGCGGCGAGCAAAGAGGAAGCTGCAAGCGTTGCGGCCGAGATGTTCAGTGGCAAGATGGTGGGCGACGCTGGCGCGCGGGTGGTGCTGGAAGAATGTTTGAAAGGCGACGAACTTTCTTTTCTGGTGTTGAGCGATGGGGAGCGGGTTGCGCCGCTGGTGGCAGCGCAGGATCACAAGCGCGTAGGCGCCGGCGACACCGGGCCGAATACGGGCGGCATGGGCGCTTATTCGACTGCCGACATTGTCGATGACACGATGCGAGATTGGCTGGTGCATCACATTGCGAAGCCGGTGGTGGAGGGCATGAAGGCGGAGGGCGCGGAATATAAGGGCATTCTTTATTGCGGGCTGATGATGACGGCGCGCGGTCCGATGGTGCTGGAGTTTAATTGCAGATTTGGGGATCCGGAGACGCAACCGATTCTGATGCGGCTGGAGAGCGATCTGGTGGACGCGCTGGAGGCGTCGATTGAGGGGCGGGTGAGCGAAGGCGACTTCAAGTGGTCAACGGATGCGTCGGTGTGCGTGGTGATGGCTTCGGGAGGATATCCGGGGACGTTTGAGATGGGGAAGAAGATTTCGGGACTTGACGAGGCTGCGGCGGTTGATGGAGTGAAGGTGTTTCACGCGGGGACGTCGAAGCGAGACGGGGAATTTTATACCGCTGGCGGGCGAGTGCTCGGGGTGTCGGCGCGGGCGACGGAGTTGGAGACGGCGCTGCAGCGGGTGTACCAGGCCTGTGGGAAGATCGGGTTCGACGGGGCGCATTATCGCAGGGACATTGCGGGTAGGGCGATGAAGAGGTAGTGTTTGCGGGAGTGCGGGATATTGCATCTGAGGGATCGCGGTAAAAAATTCCTATCAGGGCCGTAGCTTCCGTTGAGCGAATAGGGATCCTGCGACTGCGGTTATGCTTCGTTTCACGAAGCACAACCTCCGCTCAGGATGACAAGTGACACGGAAATTGTCTCTAAGGGGGTACATGAGTAAGGTGCAGGTTTCCATCGTGATGGGGAGTGATTCTGATCTCGAGATCATGCGCGAGGCCGGGAAAGCGCTGGATGAATTTGGGATTGCTTATGAGATCGACGTTACTTCGGCGCACCGGTCGCCGGAGCGTACAGCAGATTTCGCGCGGAAGGCTGCGGGGCGCGGGATTCGGGTGATCATTGCGGGAGCTGGAGGGGCGGCGCATCTGGCGGGCGCGATTGCGGCGCACACTACGCTGCCGGTGATCGGAGTGCCGATTCCTTCGACGTCGTTGCAGGGGATGGATTCGTTGCTGGCAACGGTGCAGATGCCGGCGGGTATTCCGGTGGCGACGGTGGCCATCGGAAAGCCCGGGGCGATCAATGCCGGCATTCTGGCGACGCAGATTATTGCGTTGGGTGATGCGGCGATCGCGAAGAAGTTGGAGGTTCACAAGGAAAAGCTGGCACGGGGTGTGGAGGAGAAGTCGAAGAAGTTGAGGACTTCAGTGGGCGGCTAGCTAGGTTTTTATTTGGGGCG
>PLHQ01000143.1 GCA_003138975.1 Acidobacteriaceae bacterium
AACGGCAGCGGCATGCACACCAACGTTTCCGTCAGCGGCAGCGGCAAGAACCTGTTCTGGGATCCAAAGGGCGAAGAGAAGCTCAGCAAGCTGGGATACGAGTTCTTGGACCGTCTCCTCACCCACGGCAACGATCTTTGCCTGGTGTTTAATTCCAGCGTGAACGCCTATCGCCGCCTGGATCCGCACTTCGAGGCGCCCAACCAGCTCAAGGCGTCGGCCGTGGACCGTGGCGCCATGATCCGCATCCCCATCGGCAACGAGCGCAGCATGCGTACCGAGGTGCGCGCGGTCGCTCCCGACGCCAACCCCTACCTGGTCATGTACTCGATTTTCAAGACCGGACTCGAAGGCACCACGGCCAAGATCAAGAACCTGCGCCAGGCGGAACGTTATCTGCCCGACAACATTTACACGGCGCTGGACGACTTCCGCAAAGCAGAGTGGACGACCGAACTTCTGGGCGAAGATGTGAAGGGGCGCTACGCCGATCTGAAACAGGCTTCGGCCGACCGCTGTCCACGCCTGTTGGGGTCGGTAGTAAAAGCCGCGGAAGTCCAATTCCACCACGAGGTCTACAACCAATTCCTCTGGAACTTGTTCTAAACCGCCGCAGTTCTGCCAAACGAAGCGCCCCGACCACAAGGCCGGGGCGCTTCGCGTTTGCCCTCGCTTCTTAGAATCTGCTACAGGGTTGATTTCGCTCTGAACAAATTCATTTTGTCAGCTGAAGTCACCGCACGGCAAGTCAGCCTTGTGCTAGATTCAAAGGTTTCATGGGAACCGCCCCCAACATATCAACACAAGGTCTGACGCGGCGATTCGGGGATTTCACTGCCGTTGACGGCATCGATCTGCGTGTATCTCCGGGACAATTCTTCGGTTTCCTCGGACCGAACGGCGCCGGCAAATCGACCACCATCAAAATGCTTACTGGTTTGCTCGCGCCCACCTCGGGCCGAATTGAAATCCTCGGCCTCGATCTCACTGCGCATCCGATAGAAGTGAAGCGGCAAATCGGCGTCGTCCCCGAAGGCATGGCGCTCTTCGGACGCCTGACTGGATCTGAATTTCTCAACTTCGCTGGACGCATGTATGGACTTGACCGCGAAACCGCTGCCAAGCGCACTGCAGAACTGCTAGACTTCATGCAACTCGCCGATCAGCCGAAGAAGCTAGTCACCGACTACTCGCATGGCATGCAGAAGAAGCTGGCGATGGCTGCGGCCGTAATTCACGGGCCGAAAGTGTTGTTCCTCGACGAGCCCTTCGAAGGCGTGGACGCTATCGCTGCCGGAACGCTAAAGGCAATGTTGCAAGGCATGATCGCGCGCGGCGCCACGATCTTTCTCACCTCGCACGTGCTCGAGATCGTGGAGCGCCTGTGCAGCCACGTCGCCATCATTCATCAGGGCAGGCTCGTGGCGCACGGATCGCTGGAGGAGCTGCGTGCTGGTGTGGAGGGGCAGACGCCGACGGGATCAGGCGATGGCTCAGGTGACGGGACGATTCCATCCGGCGAAAAGATGACGCTGGAACAGATTTTCCTGCATACCGTGGGTGGCTCGCGCCGCACTGACCAGGAGCTTTCGTGGCTGGGGTAAAAGGCATGAATGAGGTTATCCTCACCGTTCGCCGACGCACCCAACTGACCGCCATCGCCTGGCTGCGATGGCGCCTCTTCGTCAACACTCTCCGCACCACGCGGGGCCAGCTAGAGTTGCTCTCGCGCATTCTTGTCTCGCTCGCATTCGCGATCTTGGGATTGGGCGGCGCTTTCGGCATGGGCGTGTTGGCATATGTCGTCCTCTCGCAAGGCAAGCCGCAAATGTTAGCGGTATTTTTGTGGATCATCTTGTTGTTCTGGCAGGCCTTCCCCATCATGGCCGCCGCGTTCGCCAGCAGTCCGGACTCCTCCGACTTGTTGCGCTTCCCACTCAGCTATGGCTCGTATTTTCTGGTGCGGCTCGCGTATGGCGCATTCGATCCGGCGAGCGCTATCGGCGGCCTATGGTCATTCGGAATTCTGGTGGGCGTAAGTATTGCGAAGCCTGCATTGCTCCCCTGGGCGCTGCTGGTGTTGATGGCATTCGCTGCGTTCAATCTTCTGTTGATGCAAATGATATTCGCCTGGGTGGAGCGCTGGCTCGCACAGCGCCGCACGCGCGAGATCATGGGCGTTCTGTTTGTTCTGCTGATGCTGAGTTTTCAATTGATTGGACCGTTGACCGGACACTTCGGCAAGCGCGCGCGACCGGAAGTACAGCGATTCGTCGAAGTTCTTGCTCCGGCACAGGGCATTCTTCCTCCCGGCCTTGCCGCCGATGCCATCGTGCACGGCATCTATCCGCAATGGCCAGTGGCCCTCAGCTCGTTGGCGCTGCTGTTTGCTTTTGTGATGGTGATTGGTTACGGCCTGCACGTGAGACTGCTGGCACAATATCGCGGCGAGAACTTGAGCGAGGCCGTTGCCGCATCCGCTCTTGCGAAGGATCGGCAGCTCCGCCTAGGATGGAATCTTCCCGGATTCGCAGCGCCGGTGGCAACGGTCCTCGAAAAAGAAATCCGCTATCTGCTGCGCAGCGGCCCCATGCTGCTCACCCTGATCATGCCGATTTTTATGCTCCTCGTCTTCCGTTTCGGTGCCATGAACTCCGCCCGGCATTCGGCGGGCTTTTTAACCCGCACGCCCAACCTGGCATTTCCGGTCGCCGCGGCATACACGCTTCTGATGTTAACGAATCTCGCTTACAACAGCTTTGGTGGGGATGCCGGCGGCATCCAATTTTTCTACGCATCTCCGGTGAGCTTCCGCGAGATTGTATTGGCCAAGAATCTGACCCACGCCGGCATTCTGACCGTAGAAACACTTGTGGCTTGGATTGCAGTCGCGTCCCTCTACGGCCGGCCCGCGCTCGACATCACTACTGCAACGCTGGCCGGTCTGCTGTTCGCTGCTCCGGTGAATTTTGCCGTGGGCAATCTGCTGTCGATCTACTCGCCGAAAAAATTGGACTACTCAAAGTTCGGCCGTCAACGCGCTTCCCAAATGACGGTACTGGTCAGCCTGGCTTTGCAATTTGTGGTCGTGGGCGTGGGCGTCAGTGCATTTTGGATGGCGCGATACTTCGGAAACTCCTGGATCGCCACGCTGCTCTTACTTGTCTTGGCGGGAATATCCCTATCGATCTACGGGATCATTCTTAATCGCGTGGACCGTCTGGCACTGGAGCGCCGCGAAACGCTGGTTGCCGAGCTTTCCCGGACCTAGCGTCGCAGATTGGCAATCCCTATTTTTTTTCGGGATTCGCCAGAAACCGATACCCCACGCCGCGTACCGTGAGCAAGTGCCGCGGCTGTGCCGGATCGTCTTCGATGTAGCGCCGCAGCCGCACCATAAAGTTGTCAATGGCACGCGTGTCGGTGTCTTCGTGCAGTCCCCAGACTTCTTCGAGAATCTGCTTGCGCGAAACCACTCGCCCGTCGTTGCGCACCAGGTGGCGCAGCAGTTCCGATTCCATCAGCGTTAGATGGATCACGTTATCGGCCGTCCGCAGTTCGAGCACGCCGAAATCGATAGTCTTGCCGCTGAATGAAAATGTTCCGAAGTCACTAACGGTGCCCGGATCAGATACCTCCTGCGCGGCGTCCAGCTTTCCTGACGCTTGTCCCGATCGCATCCACTGGCTACGCCGCAGTAGTCCCTGCAGTCGCGCCAACAATATCGACAGGTCGAAAGGCTTGGGCAGATAATCGTCCGCTCCCGCAGCGAAGCCCTTCAACACATCCTCGGGCCGGCTGCGGGCCGTCAGCATGAGCACAGGCACATAATTCCGTGCCGCGCGCAGTTCCGAAACCACCCTGAAACCATCCTTACCCGGCAACATAATGTCGAGCACGATGGCGTCGAAGTTCTCTTTCTTGTCGAGGAGGCGTTCCGTCGCGGCCTCACCATCGCCAACCACCTCGGCAGAATATCCCTCCGCCTGCAGATTGAAGCGCAGCCCCTGCGCCAAATGTGCTTCATCTTCCACCACCAGAACCCGGCTCATGCGGTCGACCTCGGTAGTTCCATCGTTATCGTAGCGCCCTCGCCTTCGCCTTGGCTTGTCGCAAACACTTTGCCTCCGTGCTTCTGCGCAATCGCTTTCACAATGAACAGGCCCAGTCCCGTCCCTTTCACATGCGCCAGCGAGCGGTGGCTTACGCGGTAAAAGCGCTTGAAGATGCTTTTCAAATCGTCGGGAGGAATGCCGACCCCATGGTCCTGCACGCTGAGAACAACACGCTTTTCGTCGGGCGTATCCAGGCGCACCCGCACATCCACAGTGTCGCCGGAGTACTTGATCGCGTTGTCAAGAACGTTAAAAACCGCGGTCCGGAGGTCCTCGGAGCTTCCCATGACGCGCATCCCCGCGCCATTGCTCGATGCTTCCTCGTACCGCAAAGCTTCCGGCGGCAAATGATGCCGCACGCGGGCCGCCTCCATGCATTCGCGCACTAGTTGCCGGAAATCGACTGCGGATTTCTCTCGGCCCGCTTTCTTGTCTCCGGCGCGTCCGGCGCGCAGCACCTGTTCCACAGTCTCAGTTAGACGATCCGTGTCGCTGAGCATCAGGCGGTAGAAATCCTGCTTCTGGGCCTCCGGCAGCTCGCGACGCTGTAAAGTTTCCAGGTGCAATCGGATGGAAGCCACCGGCGTTTTTAGTTCGTGAGTTACGGCGTTGATGAAGCTGTCATGCTGTTCGCTCCGTCGAATTTCGCGGACCAGGAAGCTGGTATTCACAATCATGCCCGCAATGATCAACGCGAAAAAAACGATGCCGAAGAACAGCAGCACTCCTTGGCGCCAATTGAGGATGATCCATCCAACGTAGAGTGCAACCGTCAGCGCTACCAGGCCGGTGCCCAGGCAGAGAAAGAAGATGATCGTTCCGCGGCGGCTCGTGATGCGCATGGCTTCATGCTGATTCTACAGCGTTTGAAGGCCATCTTCGCGGGGACCGTGAACAGCCAGATTCGTGCCCGTGGACTGCTGCCCAATCGGCATAGGGGAGCGGGTC
>PLHQ01000055.1 GCA_003138975.1 Acidobacteriaceae bacterium
CTGCCGGGGAGGCAGTAAGAGTTAGACAGATAGAGGAGTCCACCGCAGAAACTCCCGAACGTGAGCCGCCAAGCACACGAAAAGGAGTTTCGCAATGGACGAGATGGAAAGCCTAAGCCATACGAAGTGGGAGTGCAAATACCATGTGGTGTCCATCCCCAAGTGCCGCAGAAAGACGCTGTACGGGGAGTTGCGGCAGCACTTGGGAGAAGTGTTCCGCAAGCTGGCTGTGCAGAAGGAGAGTCGAATCGAAGAAGGGCATCTGCTGCCCGATCACGTGCACATGATGATCGCAATTCCGCCGAAGTAGGCAGTGTCGCAAGTGATTGGGTTTATCAAGGGGAAGAGCGCGATTCACCTCGCGCGGGTGTATGGGGAGAGGAAGAGGAACTTCGGCCAGCATTTCTGGGCGCGCGGGTACTACGTGTCCACGGTGGGGCGGGATGAGACGGTGATTCGAGAGTACATTCGGAACCAGGAGCAAGAGGACAAGCGCTTGGACCAAATGAACCTGTGGCGTTAATCGGCCACCGACAGGGTGGCTCCAGAAACTCGGGGCCGCGTTAGCGACCCCGCACAGCCGCTTTGAGCGGCTCACAAACTAAAGCCCCCGGCTTTGCCGGGGNNCGGAATTCGCCGGAACTCTCTGAGGTCGAGCGTCCCACCTATCAACGGGACGACGGCATGACGACCAGAGATCTATACTGCAACCGAAGCGTTTCCAAGCAGCACACTGCTCACGCGAACAGGCGTCGCTGTTCAGCTCCACACCCTTGTTTTTCAGATGACCCGACGGGCCGAGGGCACTCCATCTCCCAATTGACCGATCGTCACGAGGGACGTCCTACTAGAGTAAGGAAAATGTGGTAGAGTAAGGAAGCAGGAGATAGGAATGCAAAAGCAAGCGAGGATCACAAGCAAGGGACAGATCACTGTGCCACGCGAGGTGCGGCGCATCCTTGGTGTGCGGGCGGGTGACCGCCTATTGTTTGAAGGCGATGGAAAGGATATCCGCGTCCGGCCTGTCCGCAGCAAGAGCACGTTCTCGAAGTACCGCGGTATCGGAAATCCGGAGATCGGGTCTGGCCGAAGAAGCATTCGTCGATGGCTGCGCGGGCTGCGGGGACAATGACGACCGCCATTGATACCAATGTTGTTGTCGCATTGTGGGACAGAGATCCGACTTTCAGCTTGGCCGCACAGACCGCTCTGGAGGCAGCATTCAATCGGGGAAGTCTGGTCGTGTCGGCACCGGTGTTCGCGGAGTTAATTGCTGCCCCAGGCCGGACCGAGACCTTCGTGAATTCATTTCTTGAAGAGACTGGAATTGTCGTTGATTGGGAGTTGGGCGAAGCCGTGTGGCGCTCTGCCGGGCGTGCGTTCCAACATTACGCGGAACGCCGGCGCAAACAACGTGATTCAGGCACGCGGCGCATTCTTGCTGATTTTCTCATAGGGGCTCACGCTCAAACTCGGAGTTATCGGCTGTTGACTCTGGATGAAGGTTTGTACAAAGCAGCGTTTCCAACCCTGACCATAGAGACCATCTAGTACCGTGACCGCGTGATTATGAGGGCGGGACAGACAAGTATTGTTGGCTCGGGACGCTCTCCGAACGGTACCTGGCTGTACGAAACTTGCGGTCACGGTACTAGTACCAAGAGAGACACCCGCCTCGGGCCGCGCCCGATAAGCAACAGCAGCGAAACCAGACCCCCGGCCCATGCATAAGGATCCTCCGGCAGAGCCGAAGGTATTTACGATTGCGGGCCACATTATTCTGAGTCACCTGATACGCTGGTGTTTCAAACTGAAATACTTGATCCCGGATTGCCAGCGCTCAACGGCTCATCGGCGCTCTTCAGCGCTCCGAATCGACTCTTGCTAATAGATTGTTCCGGACTCTCCACGAGCTGGAGCGATTGCAACGTATGCTGCAAGCGCTTGCAGGCGCCAACCGCTGTGAATGTTAGCGTTCGTGCTGAGATCAGAAACGCGGACGAGACCTCCGTTCCCGCTGAGACCAGAACAGCGGACTCGGTTCCTGCAACGCTGAGGCAGCTGAAAACTCCGCCTGGCGATGATGAATGAGAATCCAATTACAAAGCGAACCCAGCCGCCCCTTTTTTCAGTCCGAGGACACGTCCGACGACGTCCTGAGCCTAATCATCGGAGGAGCCTCGTCTTTCAAAGCGAAGGTAATTACGAAACGAACCCAACAATCCCTTTGTTTTCAGCTGCGGGCAGAAATGGGGCAGGGCATAACGTTAATTGCGATAAATCCGGACTCAGGTATCATTGAACCTGCCTTCAATCCAATTGAAGTTCCGGGAAATGATCAACGGCAAACGCATTGCGGTCGTAATGCCCGCCTACAACGCGGAGAAGACTCTTGAGGTTACAGTGGGTGAACTGCCCGACCTGGTAGATGTCTGCATCCTGGTCGACGATCACAGCTCCGACGCCACCGTCGCGCTCGCCAATCGCCTAGGCCTGCGAGTCTTCCAGCATGATCGCAACTACGGCTACGGACGCAACCAACAGACCTGCTATCGCGAAGCCCTGGCCGCCGGGGCTGAGGTCGTCATCATGCTTCATCCCGATTATCAGTACACGCCGCTTTTGGTTACGGCCATGGCCAGCATGGTAGCTTACGGCATCTATGACGTGGTGCTGGGCTCGCGCATCATTGGCGGAACAGCACTGCGCGGTGGCATGCCGATCTACAAATACATCGCCAACCGTCTGCTCACAGCGTTTGAAAATCTTTTTCTGCGCATCAAGCTCTCCGAATATCACACCGGATACCGCGCTTTCGGCAGCAAGGTCCTCACTGAACTGCCGCTGCTGGAGAATTCGGACGACTTCGTCTTCGACAACCAGATGCTCGCCCAGTGCGTACACTTCGGCTTCCGCATCGGTGAAGTTTCCTGTCCCACGAAGTACTTCGCAGAAGCATCATCCATCAACTTCCGCCGCAGCGTGGAGTACGGACTCGGTGTCCTTGCCACTACTTTGCAATATTGGCTGCAGAGGATCGGCCTCATCCACCTTGCCCGCTTCAGCGACCGAGGCCGCAAGCTCGAACCCGGCCATCCCACCTACTACGCGCAGCGTACCGAGTCGCACGGTTCGGCATAGACAGTTGAGAGCACGATTCGTTCTGCGTCGATCTCAATCGTACGACCGACGAGTCAAGACAAAAGTTACTGGCAGGTTAATTCTTGCCGCGGAACTCAATTTCTGATCTAGACCGCTAGAATTTCGCAATATGGTCGTAGACGTGCTTGGGTCGCGCTTTCTACAGTCAGGCCGTCATAAGATGTAAATTCTTCTGGTAGTCCCTAAGCTCTCAGTAGTTTTCTCCTAGGGTGTTTACCTGAGACTACGCCAAGGGTGGGTCCGCCCCAAGTGGCGTGCGATTATTTTAGACGGCANNTTGTGCGGGTTTTCGCGCTTATGGGACCCTACCCCGACTGTCCTCAGATTGACCGTAGCGAATGGCGAAGCCTCCGGAATCGCGCCAAACCTCCGGTTCCAAGCCGAAAGGCGCCTGTGGAAGTGGCTGTTCTTTGATCACAGCTCTCCCGGTCTCAAAGTGGCACGGTAGATGCTAGAAAATATGGGAACACTGCAGTTGTGCAGCGGGACGTGGCTTATTTAAACCAGGGGGGCAGGGATAGTGATGAACGAGCAGTCCGTTCGCCTAGGACCGCGCGAAAAAGAAATCGTGGAATTGCTGTTGCAAGGCTGTGACAATGCCGAAATTGCCAAACAGCTGAAGATGGCTCGAAGAACCGTGAAGGCTCATTTTAACCGGCTTTTTCTCCGTTTCGGAATCACGGACGGAATCAAGCGAGTGAAACTCGCAACACTCTTATATCGGAGGCAATCATGTTCCCATACGAACGCTACGGAAACCGCGTCCCGAGCGCGCGAGAGCACCGTGTTATCGAACTAGTGGCTCAAGGCTTGAAGAACCGCGACGTGGCACAAGCGATCGGCACAACCGAACACGTCGTTAAGAATTATCTTCGCGTGATCTACGACAAGCTGGGACTCTGGAACAGAGTGGAACTGGCGCTGTGGTACGAATCGCGACGGTCAGGTGCGCAATTACCGTCGGGAATCGCCTGACAGAGCGCGCGGATGATTTCAGCGGCCACCTTTACTGGCAACCGAAAGCTGGCAGGTTACGCAGTCGTTCTGCAGCGGCCGTCCCGCCTTTGCGGGTAGCAGCGTCCAATAGCAAACGAGCTTGATCGCAACTCTTAGTTACTCCGTCGCCCCGAAGGTACAAATCAGACAGGAGCATGGTTGCGGTCAAGTTCTGTTTGGCCACGGCCTTCCACAACCAAGTAGCGGCTTGCTGGCTATCACGAGCCATGCCAGGGCCCGCATTTAAATATTTTTCCGCCGTTGCCAGTTCTTCGGAGCCGTTTTGCCCGGCAGCACCAGCACCGGAACTTGCACTCACCGCGACAATACGGGGTGTAGGGCGGGCTTTTATGCTTGGATTATTTTCCGTGCTCTCGTTAGTTTGTTCTTGATTCTGCGGAGGTGAAACAGCCGGAGCGCTCGTCAGCTCACGTTTGTTTGCAGAACTCGGCTGAGTCGTCGCCGTTTCGGTTGGCTTTGAAGGCGTACCCGCTTGCGGTTCGCCTGACGGAGTCGGTACCGCTCGCGGTAGCGTGGCAGGGGCAATGGCAGTGGCGCTGCTCCAGAATGCTGTATTGCCGCGCCACGTAATGTACACCAGCAAAGCGAGAAGGAGCGTCACCAATACTCCCACATAGACTCTGTAACTATGGGAAGAAGGCTCAGGTTGATACTGCGATAGCGAACGGAACTCCACCGGACTCGCTTCGGTCGAGAACAGAGTTGAACTCTCCGAAGCTGTGAAGTTCTCTCCGCGGGAGACAAAGTTAGCATCGGAATAAGGCTCACTGGGATTGGGTCCGCCAGGAATGGGTGGTTCCGGTGCATCCCAACGTGCTACAGCAAGCGGCGCTGCTTCCGCGACCTGCTGCTGGTCGGACTCTGGAGCGAGTGTGAGGGGCGCGCCGCACATTCCACAAAATCTTTGGAGAGCTGAATTATTATGCCCGCAGTTCTCGCAGATCAGAGTCGCCTCTTCCACGGATGGTCCGCTTACCTCAGCCTGCTCCGGCAGATCCTCTAGTCTTCCAAGCATTCGCTCGTCGTTATTGCGTTGGGCTGTAACATTGTCCGGTGTGGGATTTTTCATTAGTTCTCGAACCAACTCAGAAACCGCTTGAGCGCGCTTCTCGGGTGGGGTGGTGAAATAGACCTCTGCCCATCGTCCCATGTGTGCCCCCAAAAGGGGATTCAGTAGTGGATTTAGCTCCGGATCGGGCAAGATCCTTACATTCGGCTCGTCTGTTGGTTGCGCCACCGTTGTTCTCCAGAAAAGCAAACAGTATGATTGCACTCCCGGCGAGCAAGGTTGTCAATTCCATGGAGTGAAATGGGATTGAAAAACTCAGACTCAGTCACATGCTTTTCGGGAAGCGGATTCGAACTGATCCAACTGGGCATCGCGCTGGCTGGCGAACCTACCTTTCGAAGTCTTGCCGTAAAGGTCGGAATCCGGACAGTAATAAAGAGCCGTGTGCGGGTCGATCCAAACCTGAGTGTTGGGATTTCCTTTATACTGCGGGACCTCCGGGGCTTCAGCTAGTCCGAGACTGATCATCAGCTTATCGAACAGGGAAAGATCCGCATCCGGAGTCGGCGGCCTGCGCCGGTTCACGGTCCCGGAAATCGCAGTTCCATGGCCTGTCGCACCCACGGAATTGCCGGAGAGCATTCCCCATCGAATAACGAAAAACATCAAAATGACAGCAACCACGAGATAAAAATCGCCTCGCCGGGCGCGCCACAAGCGCCCAAGTGCGCCGGGGGAGCGCGTCTCGGCCAACGCTTCCAGAAAATCCCGCGCCTTCGCTGCGGATCTCCAAGTGACATCTTGTTGTTTCGATTCTATCGGAGCGACCGGAGAAGCTTGGAGATCGTTATCACCATCACCGCGCTGCGGCGCAATGGATGACAGCAGCCTAATCGCTCCCTCGTCCGCGCCTGCGCCGGTTGATTGTTCCGGCAAAGGAGTATTCTCCTGCAACTCCGATAAAGCGAGCAATTGAGCCAGGTGATCCTGATCTTCGGCGGCGTACGCGGCCGCGGTATTCCGAGGCAACTCGCTTCCGTTGGGAGAAAAGGCTTCACGGACGGAAGACTGCATGCGCATTGCCGACGCCAGCTTGCTCTGGATGCTGGACTGATCGCCCTCTCCAGCACGAGAAGCGCCACACTTGCCGCAAAACTGCTCTTGTTCGACAAGCACATCTCCGCACTTCCAGCAGACGGAGCTTTTCGCCACGTCCGCTTCCCACGCGTGATCTTTATCGGCAATGTCAGGAGTCTGATCTTCCGCGAGAACTGAAAGGTTCGGCCTGAGCTTTTCGATTGCGGTCAACATCGCTGAGCGTTCGGCGGCCATGGATTTCTTTAACGCCGATTCGGTCCCTTGACCAATCGCTTCGCTCACTAGCCCTGCCATCAGTTGGCAGGTTTGGATATCCTGTTCGGCGAAGCCTTGCAACCGGTCGAAGTAAAGCTCCAGAGCTCCTACAATGTTTCCGTCGTGATAGATCGGTACTGCGACCAGCGACAGTATTTGCCGCTTGCGGCATAAGTCCGGATCGAATAACAATTCCATGTTTATATCGGGCGTACGCAGGACCTGACCAGTGCTCACGCTGATTGCACAAATAGCGGTCTCCAGGGGAACCTCGCTTCCCAGGGGCAAGGCCGGGGCTCCCGCTCCGGCACGGTACCGGATCGTTTGTCCTTCTAAAATTCCAATTGCCGCTCCGCTCGCATTTGTGATTCGCGCAATTTTTCCCGCGACCATCGCCATCGCCTCGTCGGATTCCAGATTGCCACGTTGAATCTGGTGCTGCGCTTCCACGATCTCAGCCAGAATCAGCGCGTAGTCGCTGTTGGGAGGCGAGTTCTCTTCGGGCAGGTGCGTGCTTGTTTGGAGTGCAGCTTGGGTTTCCACCTCTTGCTGCCGAAGTTGCTCGCTGTGCAACTCCAGGCTCTCTTCTACCCGCCGCATCTTACGGTTGTGCTCCTGGAGCACGTACGCAGCTTCCAGCAGCTTTGCAAAGGTCTGCTCGTCGAGGCGTGGTTTGTTCTTCTCGTCTGTCACAATCTTGTTGCGACCTTTGTAGCCAGCCAGCTTGGTGAAAATGGCGCTGCGAAGACCAAGCTTATTCTAGTGCAATTTCTTCAGCAAAGAACCTCATTCGTCGCTTCTCGTCTTGATGCTTTGTATGCCCGACATCGCCAACCCTGCACCGTTGGGAGTGGGGTCTTCATCGCAAATACGCCAAATTCAGTCGGTTACAGAGGCTTAAGGGGAGATTCTTTGCTCGCTATTTTTGTGTGCAGCGGCGGTTCGAACGTTACTCCCGTAAGGGGAGAGGGTGGGACCAAGAAAGGAAAAATCCGACGGGAAGGGATTGAGGCAGGAGTGTTAATCGCGGCTGTAGGACTTGGGGGGTAGCAGGAATTGAATGCCGAAGTAACCGAGGAAATAGGACTGATTACTGCGGCTCGGCTCGAGGCTGCGTCCGGCCATGAAGAGAAGGATCACCGGGCGATGGATTTTGTAGCGCCCGCCAAAATCGATAGTGGGCTGGCTTTGGGAAGGATGGAAACTTCCTAGGGAATAGAACTCTATNNACAGGGCCAAATTTCTTGGAAAATTCGAAGGGCAGAAGGAAGGTATCGCTCGCGGGGGTGATACCACGGCGGACGGCGTCGTTGGGGTTGTTGAGGAAGAGCTGGGGGAAAACCGAGATGGCAAGACCAGACTCCCCAGCGTCGTAGAAACGCCACTTGACACCGGGATTGGATTGACCCAGGCCAAATTTGGTAGCAGAAGAGGGGTTTTGGACCCTTAACCAGGCATTTTCATAAGTGAGCTGGATGCGATCGCCAATGCCGAAATTGATATCTACGTCGGGCGTGTGGGAGACGGACTGATTGCTGTAGAAAAAGGGCATGTAGCCGAGATTGATCTCCCAATTGAGATGGCCGGGAGTGCCCGGATCATTGGTGTAGTAGGGTGGGCCGCCTTGAGCGAACGCCGAAAAGACGAAGAAGAAAAAAAACAGAAGTACGAGGATCAATCGCCGCAACCTGGCCGGATGCCAGACCTTCACTTCTGGGGACGACGCCTGTGCAAAAAGCGTAGGAGGGATCACCGTCAATCCCAGAGTGAAAAAGGCAGAATTCCATTCGCACCCATTTCGGGACAGCAGAGTTCTCTTATTGAGCAAATGAAATCCTGGCGTTTTCACACCTTACCTCGAGTATTAATGAGCGCAGTGGTGAACATGCTCAAACGTATGAAAATAATAGTCTTATGTTGGCTCACTGAGCAGCATGGCCGCCCATCCGGTTGGCGGGATTTGCTTTGAAGAGAATAGGCAAACGTGCCGTCCAAGTTGTGGACTGGCCATTCTACTTGCGTGTCTCTCGGCCAATATGGGATGAACCAGCCTAGCACGGAGATTCTGAACTTCTTCTGAAAGCCCTAACCCTTGTCCTTAAGTGCAAGTGTCTTAGAACGCCGGATCTCTTGAGCGAATGTTTGGCGAAAGATGTGCAATGTACCAAAATGCCGACGCGGAATCGGAGAGAGAAACCGGGAACGAGAGACAGGAGACTGCCATGATGGACCTCAATGAAATGAAGGTTACGCCCAGAGATCAACAGGTGCTCGATTTGCTGGTTCAAGGCTGTAGCGACAAGGCAATCGCGGGCCAGTTGAGTATCAGCCCGCGCACTGTGAAGCAACAGTTGCGAACGCTTTTCCTGCGCGCCGGAATCAGAGACGGGCGCAAGCGGGTGAAACTGGCGATTGCTGCTTTTGAGAATCAGGAGGTGATTTCATGATGCCGCGAGAGCGTTAACCGAGAAAGAAATTTGCGTGGCCAACTTTGTGTGGCAGGGGCTTACAAATCGTGAAATTGGCAAACTCATGGGCACAACGGAGCAGGTTATCAAGAATCACTTGCGAAGTACCTTTGACAAGCTGGGTGTTTGGACCCGCCTCGAATTGGCGATGTATGTCGCCAGCCATGGTGGTAAGAATTGGTCTGAGGCCTCGGATCATGCCGCTGACACGCTAGGAGGAACGATGGCGAGTTAATAGGGGTGAATGAGGCGTACCAGCGGTCTTAGAAGTGTGTCTGAACAACTCTTGCCGGGACAACTTCTGCAAAAGGTTGCCGTCAGACCGTCCCTTTTGCGCTTTTTGGTCGACTTAAGCCACTGATAAAAGAGGACTTATTTAAAGTTGCTCACGGCCTAAGAATTGCACGGATGGATTTGATCTGAGAGAGCGGGCTCGCCAAGGGAGTTAGAGCCGGCTCCGCAATCCCCAGGGCGGGGCGGACATGGCTTACAAAGAGACTTTCTGGATGGCCTGCGATTCCACGGAGCAATTGCGGGCTGAGTACGGGCCATTTCATACCCGCGCTGAAGCGGAAGCCGAGGCCCGCAAGCTGGGATTCAGTTATCTGTTGCGTTACGAACACTTGCTCGACGAAAACGAGGAGATCCAGGAGGTTCGCTGCATTTTCCTGGAGTTGCCCGGCGCAATTGTGACAGAACCCTCCGTCGTCAGCCTGCATACCCGTTGCGCCACTTGCGGAGCGTCCGCTACCCACGATAGAGCATGGCAGGCTGAAGTGTGGGCCGACATCCACGAGTTCGAGCACTCACGCCATTGCGTGCGGCTTTTCGAACACGCGCGCGGCAAGGGTCTTAAGGAAATCGCGGGCTGGCGCGGATAGCTCCCCGAGTTTTGGGGGCCTACGCGGATGCCGATAGTTGGCTGGCTGCTCCCCGATCGATGAACCAGATCAGCTTGCCCTCGCTGGGCCGCACCAGCTTGGAGGGATATTGCTCGCCCGGGGCCTTGCCTTCCAAAACTTCATGTAGAACTGCCGCCTTGTCCGATCCGCTTACCAGAAAAGCAACTCGCCGTGCCGCATTCAGGACGGGCAAGGTGAGCGTGATCCGGTAGGTATGCAGCTTCTCGACCCAGTTCGCTACAACGAGTCGCGACTGCTCGTGCAACGCCTCGGTCTCCGGAAACAATGACGCCGTATGTCCGTCGGGTCCCATGCCCAGAAGGATCAAATCGAAGCGCGGGAATTCGCCTTGCGCCGGAGCGAAAAACTTCCTCAGCGTCTGCTCGTAGCTTTGCGCCGCAGCCGGAGCATCAGGATTTTCAGCTGGAATACGGAAAATGTTGGCGGGCGGAACGGGAACCTTCGACAATATGGTTTCCTCCGCCATGCGGTAGTTACTTTCCGCATCCGTAGGAGGAACATGACGTTCGTCGCCCCAGAAAAAGAATACATGAGGCCAGGACAGGCTGGTGCTGGCATTAGCCGCAATCAAGGTAAACAGATTCCTGGGAGTGGAGCCGCCGGAGAGCGCAATGGTGAAACGCCCGCGTTGCCCGACCGCATCGGTAGCGGCGCGTATCAATTCCTCCGCGGCCGCTTGAAAAAGATCCTGCGGCGTGCTCAATCTGCGAATTTCGACCGGGGCGCTCATGAAGCCCCTGCCAAAACGGTGCTGCTCTTAGCGGCAGCGCAGCGAGCCGCTCCCAGTAAACCTGCTTTGTCGTTGGTGATGACTTGCACCGAGATGCTTTCCAGAAGCGGCCGCAGCCTGCCTTTCTCCAGAAAAGCGCGCATGAAGAGCGGCCCCGTCAGCCGGGGAAGAATTTTCGGTGAGATTCCGCCGCCGAGAAAGATTCCGCCGGTGGCCATCGCCTTCAGAGCGAGATTGCCCGCCTCTGCGCCGTAAACTGAGATCCACAGATCTAGCGCATCCTCTGCCAACCGGTTAGTGCCGCTCAGAGCGGCGTGGGAAATAGCCGCGGCGGGATCTCCCTTGCTACGCTGCGCGGCAAATCCGGCAGGTTCTTCGCCGCAACCCTTTTTCAGCAGAAATTCATACACATTCACGAGACCCGGTCCAGACAGGATGCGTTCGTAACTGACGTGCCCATAGCGGCTCCCCAGAAATTGCAAGAGTTCGATCTGCAACTCCCCTTGAGGCGCGAAGTCCGCGTGTCCACCTTCGCACGCAAAAACCTGATGCTGGCTGCCATCCCAGAACAATCCAGCCTCTCCCAACCCGGTTCCGGGCGCGATGACCGCCTGATTCCCGACCGATTTCGCGACGGAATTGAGAGGAGTGAGATCTTGTGAGGTGAGGCCACCAATGCCCCATGCGCTGGCTTCGAGGTCATTGATCAGCAGTGTGGCGGGAAGTTGAATCTGCCTCGCCAGTCGGGATTGCTCGATGATCCAAGGTAGATTGGAAGTCTCGACGCGCCCATTACGTACGGGCCCCGCAATGCCGAAACACGCAACTTCCGGCCGCGCGGCAGAGTCTTTCAAGAATGTGGAGACGATGTCGCCGAGTTCGCTGTACTCACGGCTAGGAAATACACGCTCGCAGACTAAGTGGAGATCGCCATTCTGGGGTTGAAAATAGGCCAGTCGCGCGTTGGTCCCTCCAATATCGCCGGCCAGAATCATTTCTCGAAGTTCCTCCAGCGCCGGCCGTCGCGCTCCAGCAGTTCGTCGGCCTCTTTCGGTCCCCAGGTACCCGAGGCATAGTTCGGAAAGTTGCGCGGGGGCAACGCCTTCCAAAGATCCAGCATCGGATTTACCACGCTCCAGCCCGCCTCCACCATGTCCGCTCGCTGAAATAATGTCTGGTCACCAATCATGCAATCGTGCAGCAGTCGCTCATAGCCCGTACTCGGCTGCTTTCCGAAGTATTCCTGATACTCGAAGTTCATGTCCACCGTCCCCAGGCGCATGACAGGGCCGGGCACCTTGGCTGCGAATTGCAGGGAAATGCCCTCTTCCGGCTGGATGTGCAACACCAATTGGTTCGGCATCAGATGTTCGACCGAAGTATCGCGGAACAGCACAAACGGCGCCTGGCGGAATTGAATCACGATATGGGTGTTGCGCGCCGGCATCCGTTTTCCCGTGCGCAAGTAGAAGGGAACGTCGGCCCAACGCCAGTTGTCTATCAGCAGCTTCATCGCGACGAAAGTTTCTGTGCGCGAATCCGGCGCGACGTCGCTTTCTGAGCGGTATGCGGGAACATGCTGGCCGCCCGATGTGCCGTCTCCGTATTGCCCGCGCACGGAGCGGCTGAGAACTTCCTCATCGCTGATCGGCTGGATGGCATGCAAAATCTTGGCCTGCTCATCACGGACGGCATTGGCGTCAAACGAAATGGGCGGCTCCATCGCCGTCAGGCTGATGAGCTGCATGATGTGGTTGGGCACCATGTCGCGCAGCGAGCCCGCGTGGTCAAAGTAGCTGCCTCGGCCTTCCACGCCAACCGTTTCGGCGACGGAGATCTGCACGTGATCGATGTAGCGCCGGTTCCAGATGGGCTCAAAGATTCCGTTGGCAAAGCGGAATGCCATGATGTTTTGGACAGTCTCTTTTCCTAAGTAGTGATCGATGCGATAGATTTGCTTTTCATCGGCGACTTTGAGAATTTGCTGATTAAGCGCTTTTGCCGACTCCAGGTCGTGACCGAACGGTTTCTCAATGATCACTCGGCGCCAGTGATCATTGTTTTGCTCCATCAGTCCATTGGCGGCAAGTTTTTCAACAATGGGGCCGAAGAAACTCGGAGCGGTCGCCATGTAATAGAAGAAGTTTTGATGGGTTGAGTGATCCTGGTCGATCCGGGCCAAGCGGTCCTTAACCTGGGGATAAAGTTTGTCGTCCTTGAAATCGCCGGCAAAAT
This sequence comes from Acidobacteriaceae bacterium, assembly GCA_003138975.1. Taxonomy (GTDB): domain Bacteria; phylum Acidobacteriota; class Terriglobia; order Terriglobales; family Acidobacteriaceae; genus Sulfotelmatobacter. The sequence goes on from PLHQ01000055.1 coordinate 12,898, forward strand.
AATAAAAGCGGCGCGAGAAGCTATCCCACATGGAATCTTCGATGCAGTCGCCGCAGTATTCTTTAACATCGTCCAGGACTCTCTTACGAAAGTCTTCGTCCGACATCTGAGCCCGGGCTACGCCCAGCACGGCAAACTCTTTCGAGAGAAGATTGGCGCGGGCCAGGTTGTAGAGCGCGGGAATCAACATGCGCGCCGTCAGATCGCCGGCTGCACCGAAGATCACCATCACACAAGGATCCCCTTGCTTCCCGATGCGCGGTACGGCCGCCGTGGGTTGTTCCGCCAATTGAGCCATCATAAAGTCCTTCGATGTTTCGT
>PLHQ01000113.1:0-3621 GCA_003138975.1 Acidobacteriaceae bacterium
ACATTGGCTGTGCACCGCTCCGGAGATCACGCCGATTCCGAGGTTCCGACCATTTTGGCCTCTGGGTACATGATGAAGTCATATTTACTACGCAGGTTCACGCCGGCTTCGAGTTCAATCGGCCTTGATGGAATGTATCGCAACCGCAGGTATCTGGCGATTGTCATGAGATGAATCTGCATTTCGATACGAGCAAAATGCTCCCCGATGCAGTTTCTCGGACCTGCGGAAAAAGGGATCGTCGCCAGTCGATGCCGATGTCTTGAATTGTCAGGTCGAAAGCGATCTGGATTGAAGCGGTCTGGCTCCTCCCATAAATCGGGATGCCGCTGGATGAAGTAGGGTGGAACATAGATTTCAGTTCCGGCCGGAACGAAGTACTCGCCGAGCCGATCGTCACGCAGCGCTTTACGGGTCACCAACCAACCAGCTGGATATAAGCGCATAGTTTCGTCGATGATTTGTCGGGTATAGAGAAACCGGGACAGATCACCGAACTCAGAACAGGTCGTCAGAGTGTTGAGCTCGTTAGATAGCCTTTGTTCGACTTCCGGGTGCTGGGAGATCAGGTACCATGCCCAATTCAGAGTACTCGCCGTGGTCTCGTGACCCGCAACGATCAGCGTCAGAACCTCGTCGATCAGTTGGCTGTCCTGCATTAATTGGCCGCTCTGCGGGTCGCGCGCCTGCATGAGCATGCCCAAAGCGTCAGTGGACGTCGCGGTATCCTTTCGTCTTCGCTCGATGACCTGAAGAATGATCTTCCCTAAAGCTCGGAAGGAACACGCAAATTCCATGTTGCGCGCCGGTTCCTGGGAGAGGAGATTGAAATCGAAGCCGACCAGTTCGTAATCGTCGCCAAAAATGAAGCGCAGCACAACCTCGAGGGCCATACTGCTGACGTCGCGCGTAATATTGACACTTTCGTTTCTCCGGGCCGCCAGTTGCCATTTCNNTTGGTTGTATCATTCGCCTCTGCCGCTTCCAGAGGTCCCCCTTGCTCACCATGAGGCCATTACCAAGGAGTAAGGCCACGCGTCTGATGCTCTGACCTTTTACGTAGTTCTGCCAGTTCTCAACGAGCACATGGTGCGCAAACTCGACGTCCCTGATCGCATACACGCTGGTCCCATAAACGGAGGCCTTGTAGATGTCACCGAAGATTCTGAACTGACCACTCATCCAGTCCAGGAGGTCGTCACTGACTCTATATTTCTCTTGAGGGCCGGGCGGTATGCGTCCGTGTTCGACTTCCATATCTGCTCTCTTCTGCCCCAGGTATGCGGCCATGTTGAACTCCGTTCTAGTCCGATGAGCCGCGGCTCGCACTTTCAGAGTCACTTAGACTCGCTATCATGACAATTGGGTTGGCGCTTTAAGCGCAACTTCAGGCCGTCCGCAAACTCTTCGTAGGTATGTTGTGCCGTTAGTGGAACAGTTGCCACTCCCAAGGCTTCGGCAGGGGGAGGTCCCCAAAAAGTGTGCGCCGGCACATTGCGGCTCACTACGGTACCAGCCCTGATCACCGCCCCTTCACCGATTCTCACGTTAGGCAGGATGACACAGTGCGGCCCAATAAAGACGTCATTTTCAATTACAACTTTTCCGTTGCTTGTTGGTCTTCTGGGTCCCGAGTAAAAGTGGGAGATTATCGACGTTCTGAGGCCGATCGTGCAGTTGTCTCCGATTGTTACGACCGTGGGATGTATTTCATCAATGTACACAAACTGGCCAATCCAGACGTTGTTTCCGATCACAACTCCGCGCAGCCGCTGCAGCCACGGTCGCAAACTGCGTCCCCCCGGGGCCACAAAAGCTATCCTACCCGCAACCCTACTGAGCAGAAGTGGCAACGTCAACGACTCCAACCTCTCATTTTAGTATCCGAAACGCTGGAACTTTTCTCCCTTTCTTCTCACCGCAGTGCAGATCGCTTTCGCTCGACATTTTCACGGGCAGCCGCCACCGCTGAAAACTTCGGCATGTCCGACTTGTTCGACACCACGTAGCGCAGCCAATTGCGATAAATGGCCGTCGCGGATGAGTGCCATGTCTTCTGCAGCGTCCCGGCGAGGGAAGCTTCAGGGAAGCCTTCCATCAGTTCTTCTCGCCGGTCAGAGAGCACAACATCCCGAAACTCGGTCACAACTCTCGCGGATGCTGTATCGAAATAGCCCTTCGGCATTGACGGATACGTCTCTCGTTCCCCGCGGGCAAACCTTTTTATATCGCGACGGTACTCCTTCAGCAGGGTCTGCGCGCCGTATTCCGGGTGGCCCTGGAAATGTACGAACAGGCTCTGCTTTTTCTTCTTCACAAACGAGTCCACTCCGCCCTCGACCGATTGAGTCAGTACAGTGTAGCCGCACGCAGTGAGCGCATCTGCCTGCACTTCATTCCATCGGGAGTGCGGGAAACGAACGTGTTCCCCGGTGCCGCTGGTGAGCGGATGGTTGGCAGCCTTCGTGAAGTCAAAAACCCCGAACTGTTTGTCTCTCAGCGCATGGCGCCCGATGCCGTCGCTATGCAGAACCCCTGCGTGAGCCGCCAAACAAGAAAGCACAGTGGACGACGTATTCCGTTCCGCCCAGTCCAGCGCCGCCGTCAGCGTGGGCCAGTAGGATTCCTCCCGCAGGTTTGCACAGCGGGGCTCGGTGCCGGTGATGATCACGCCATCAAAGCGGTTGTTCCAGAGGTCATCGGTGCCGAAGTAGAAGCTGTTCAAACGCCGCTGACCGCGATCTGTGCGCGGAACTCCGGTCAGCGAATAAAGCTTGAGGAGCACGGGAATATCACCCGATGCGATATCCAGAAGCTCGAAAAACTGTAATTCAGTATCCTCCAGTGCCGGGTCCGGCATGTTATTAATGAGTGCGAGGCTCACGCACTCCGCCCGCCTGGCATCGCTTACCTCCGAAGCCGGGCGTGAATTTCCCCTTTCCGCCCAACCATCCGGAACTCGTCCTTCAATAATTAACGGCATAGCACTCCCCTAGAATGCGTGTTATGGGCGACCCCCATAGTCATGACCTGGCGGCGTTCAGCGCCTGCCCCAGATCGGCAAGGATGTCGTCGATGTGCTCGATGCCCACGCTAAGCCGAAGCATCTCCGGCGTCACCCCCACCTTTGCCTGCTCTTCCGGCGTCAGTTGCCGGTGCGTAGTCGATGCCGGATGACAAGTTAACGATTTCGCGTCGCCCATGTTCACCATCCGCTTGAACAGGCGAAAAGCGTTGAAGCACTTCCTGCCACCTTCGTACCCGCCCTTCACGCCAAAAGTCAGCAGGGAGCAAAAGTTCGTTCCTAGATATCGGTGCGCCATCGGATAAAGCGGATTGTCGGGAAATCCCACATAGTTCACCCACTCGACCATCGGATGATTACGCAGAAATTCCGCTACTTTACGCGCGTTCTCCACATGGCGCTCAACCCGGAGTGCAAGAGTCTGGATTCCCTGCAAGAACAAGAAGCCGTTAAACGGAGACAAAGTGGCACCGGTGTTTCGTTGACACACGGTGCGGCATCGCGCGACAAAAGCAGCGTCCCCGAACTGGTCGACATAGACGACATCGTGATAGGCCACCTCCGGCACGTTCAACATATAAAACTTTTCCGGATAC
>PLHQ01000113.1:3669-4894 GCA_003138975.1 Acidobacteriaceae bacterium
TGCTTGTGCGCCACTTGGGCTAATCCTTCGATATCGGCCACGTTACCGGCTGGATTGCCAACACTCTCGCAATAAACCGCGCGAGTATTCTCGTCAATCAATTTCTCCACATCCTCGGGGCGATCGGTCACCGCGAAACGCGAACTAATTCCCCGCTTCGGAAAAATGTGTGCCAGGAGAGTGTAGGTGGCGCCATACAGCTGCGGGGTAGAAACGATGTTATTCCCCGTTTCGGCAATATTGATGAGCGAATACTCGATCGCCGACATCCCGGAGCTGACGCTGAGTCCGTCTACTCCGCCCTCAAGAGCTGCCACCCGTTTTTCCAATACTGTGTTTGTAGGATTTCCGATTCGGGTATAGATATTCCCTTGAACTTGCAGATTGAACAGAGCCGCTCCATGCTCGGCACTATCGAACTCGAATGCAACGGTCTGATAGATCGGCACGGCGACGGCTTTTGTGGTCGGATCGCCGTCGTAGCCAGCGTGAATTGCAATCGTCTCTCGCTTCATGCGTCTACCAAATCTCGACTCCGAGCAATCAGAACAACCGCATCTCTGACATCCTTACTTACTTGGTGGTCTTACTTGGTGGTCGTCACTGCGCTCGGAACTCCAAGCGATGCTGATTCTCGCGAGAGCGACTTCTCCAAGGCGCGGGTGAGCGTGCGAGCGGCAAAGCCGGCACCAAATGCGAATCGCATGACCGGTCCGAAGCTATTTGCAGCCGCTACTCCTGCAAAATAGAGACCGGGTATTGAGGATTCAAAACTCGACGAGAGCACCGGCACTCGGTTGAGAGCCTTGATCTGCGAGCGAATCCCCGGGTTGAGAAACTTCAAACGTTCCAAATCAACCTTGTAACCGGTGGCTGCTATGACGTGCTCGGTCACAATCTCCCGCTCACTGCCGTCCTCCGCACGAAGGCTTAGATGAACTTTGCCGTTCTGAACCTCTGCGCTTTGCGGCGTGCATCCGAGATGCAGCGGCACTTTACCGATCACTTTGTCCCGGATGAACCATCCGCCGGAGGGACCGAGGCTTCTTCGGACAGCCTCCAGACGAAGACGCTCGGGCAAGTAATGAAACCCTGCTGGGGCATCGGCAAAGAAACGCGACCGCAAACCCGGACCGAGGCCCGATTGCGGATGCCTGATTTGCTGCCAGTGAGAGCGTGGCTTGCCCGTCGGCTGGCTGTGAAACTTCAATTCCGTCCTGCGGCT
>PLHQ01000163.1 GCA_003138975.1 Acidobacteriaceae bacterium
GTGCGCTAGAGGCGCATAGCGCCGCAACGTCGCCAAGGAATTGGCGGCTGCGAGGTTTTAGCGGGTCGGTGATTCCCAGACGCTCCCCCAGGAGAGTGCGATTGGCAATTGGGGCGGAATTGGCCGCGTTGGATTAATTTTGAGCAATGCCCAGTAGTACGATTACTGCGAGAGCGCGTCTTAGGATTTCCCGCAACTGCTTTTGCCCCCGGTTGGTCGTTCTGCGGTTTCTTGACTGCATCGGAAAGAGCTTGCTCGAGCAGAAACTCTATCTGCTGATTCAGTGAGCGATGTCAACCCGTTTGGCGAACTCAATCAGCTTGGGGCCAGAACACTGGGGCGCTTACCTGTCCTTCTCCTTTGGCCGCGCTACAAGAGGTTGAAGGTATCTCGATCCTTCTCTCTCGTACTCGTGAATCCCTCCTCTCAGAAGCAGTTCGCAAATTTGTCGACCGCCTCCGTCCTCACTACAAGAGCTTCGAGATGAAGCCGCTGTTTATTCTGGTTTATTCGGTGATCGTGAGCCTCGACAGTTAACGGTCTCTTTTCTGGGTAGTGCCGCGATTCCTATGCTTCCAATGGCTCTTCACTTCTTCGGTCTACGCAGTGGATCAGTCGGCTCGTAACCCAGTTCGGCCGACAGAATTTTCACCAGCTTCGCTAGTACCCTGGTTCGCGCCCAGTACTTGTCGTTGCCTTCGACGAGTGCCCATGGCGCGGTGGCAGTACTGGTCTTGACCAACATCTGCTCTACTGCTTCTTCGTAAGCTTCCCACTTCTCGCGATTGCGCCAGTCTTCATCGGTCAGCTTCCACGCCTTGTACCCGATGGCTTTGCGTTCCTCGAACCGGCGAAGCTGTTCCTCGCGCGAGATGTGTATCCAGAACTTCACCAGGATGACTCCAAATTCGCGCAGTTGCCGTTCAAAGGAGCTGATCTCCCTGTACGCGCGCTTCCATTCCGCTTCGCTGGCGAATCCTTCTACTCGCTCCACCAGAACGCGGCCGTACCAGGAGCGATCAAAGATGGCGATTTGTCCACGTTCCGGCAGTCGTCTCCAGAAACGGTACAGATAATGCCGGGTGCGGTCTTCGCCCTGCGGTGAACTGATCGAATAAACCACGTAGCCGCGCGGGTCGAGCTTCTCGGTAATACGCTTAATCGCGCCACCCTTACCCGCTGCATCCCAGCCTTCGAAAACAATGATGACCGACTGCTTCTGTAGGTAAACCTGATATCCCAGCTCACGGAGTTGAATCTGGCGGCGCGTCACTTCGCGCACATAAGCCAGGCGATCTAGAGTGCGAGTAAGATCTACCGTCTCCAGCATCAGAGCCCGCCTCCGCTCAAGGATTCCATGGCCGCACGCAATTCGGCGTCTTTGGAGACCTCGGCAGAAACCTCGTTGCGCGGCGGCGCCTTAGATCCCAGGTTCTTTTCGAGCGCGCTAATGATGGTTTCAAACACACACTTCCGGGTATACGACTTGGACGTGGCTTCGACTATCGTCCATGGCGCGTATTCCGACTCGGTCAGTTCCAGCATCTCCTCCGTGGCCGCCAGGTACTCGCCGTATTTCTTGTGACGGAGCCAGTCGGCTTTGGTTACGCGCCAGGCTTCCAGTGGGTTCGCTTGGATCATCTCGAAGCGCTTGCTCTGTTCCTTCTTGCTGATGTGCAGAAAGAACTTCAGGATTGCGGAGCCATCGTCGGCCAGCATGCGCTCAAACTCGATGATGTCGCGGAACGCTTGCTTCCACGACTTCTCCGGAATCGCCCTCTCGACACGCTCCTCCAGCACGCGTCCGTACCAGCTGTGATCGAAGATGACCATCTCGCCGCGGTTTGGCACCTTCAGCCAGAAACGCCACAACCACGGACGCTGCTGCTCGTAAGTTCGAGGATCGGTGATCGGATACAGTTTGAAGCCGCGCGGATCCAGCCGCTGTGTCAGCGCCGCTATCGTGGTTCCCTTGCCCGACGCGTCCCAGCCTTCGAAAACAATAACCGTGGGTACACCGTTGTCCCAGCAGGCCTTCTCTAAGTCGTACAGACGCAACTGCAAGCCGGGGACGATACGTTTGTATTCTTCCCGGGAGAGCTTCTTCTTCAAGTTGATGTTTTCGAGCATGGGTCCGGTCAATTTTACTCCGGACTGCAATGCGCGTCGGGCAGCAGAGGAGTTGCTCACTAGAAGGAGCGCGGACAAAACTTGGTGTTGAACCGTTGAACCCTAAAGCCTAAAGTCCGCGGATTTCCCCTTCCCGGGGACAGATTCAAAGGGACACAGCCTAGCCTATAACTTCCAATGTAAAGAGGCCGAATGAGTAGCCGCACGCGCCTGTTTCGCGGCAGAATGCTTCTTCACCGCGCGGGTATCGCTAGCATCCACACCAACAGTCCAAAAAGGATCATAGCCGCCAACAGAGAAAACAGGTTATGGAGAGGGTGAAAGTGGAAGTACGGATTCCGGGTCAGACGATGTCTGGCGAGCATAATGGCCTCCTTTGCACGGCCTCGTGTGCTACCGGAGCGACCTGTCTGTTCCTATTTTCTCACCGTTTGGCACATCTCTCAATGCCCCGCCCGCTGGCCCCTTTGCTTGGCAGAAACTCTTCCTCGCAACGTCATTTTCATCGGCTCAAGTGGACGTTCACCGGAGGGGGAACCGCTTCCCCTTGGCGGCGCCGCTGCAAGCGCTCCAGCCGGTCGATTGCCTGATTGAGGTGCCTCTCGGTCGCAGCCTCGGAGGACTCTGTCTAGAACAGCCGCCTGTTGTATTGCCACTTGGTCGTGCGCGATCTTCGCGGCTCCTGCAGCAACCAACCCCAAGCCACTGCCTAATAATAAGGAGGCTAGTGCCTTCAAGGCGATTCGGCCCGGGGAGGGTGCGAGTGGCCACTTGGGGTGGAATTGGCCGCGTTGGCTTAATTTTGATCAATGCCCAGTACGATTACTGCGAGAGGGCGTCTTAGGATTTCCCGCGACTGCGTTTGCCCTCGGCTGGTCGTTCTGTGGATGCATCGGAAAGAGCTTGCTCGAGCAGAAACTCGATCTGCTGATTAGTGAGCGGCGTCAGCCGTTTGGCGAGTTCTGGCAGTGCGGGAGCAGGAATGCTTGGGCCCTACCTGTCCTTCTCCTTTGGCCGCGCTACAAGACGTTGTCGAATCGACTGGAACCTCGAAACATTGAGAAGTTTGAGCTACTTCGCATCCTTTCCAACACACGCCTTCACAGCTTCCGATACTGTAATCATCAGCGTCATCGGGTCCATCGGCGAGGCAATGAACCCACGCTCCTCATAGAACTGCCGTGCCCGCTCCGAAATCGCGTGCACCAGAATCGCGCGGATGCCAGCGATATCCGCAGCCTGCAGGGTGCGCAATACGGCATCACGCAGGAGAGCTGGCCCGATCTTTTTCCCCTGATAGTCCTTATGGACGGCCAGCCGGCCGATGACCATGACTGGCACCGGATCTGGCATGTTGCGCCGAACACGACCCGGCGCATGCACGTGTGCTACAGCACCCACAGCAAGGGCATAATAGCCAACCACCTGTTGTCCAGCGCAGACCACATAGGTGCGCGAAGCGCCCCTTTCCTCATTCTGCAGCGCTCGCCGGCGCAACCAGTCGTCCAGCGATGGCTCGCCACACTCGAATCCCGATAGGTTGTGATCTGCGCCCAGTTTCTCCGGCGCACTCAGCGGTTGGTTGCTCCGACTCATTGCTCCCACGGCGCTTTAGTCCTAAGCAGTCTCCGCAGCTTCGCATTGTTGGCCGGTGACTTGTCTAGCATCGCCGTAAAGCGCTTGAATTCCTCACTCGGCAAAGCGAAATACCGACGGTCGAGCAGAACTGCTTCTGCTTCCCGGCACGCCGTCTCAAGCATGAAATCCGACCGGTTCCTCCCAAGCGCATCCGCCGCCCGGTCAATCAGTGTCTTCTGGCTCCGACTGGCGCGCAGGTTGATGTTTTCGTCGCGGTTTTTCCCGGTCTTGGTTCCCGTGGCCGGCATTCGTAAACCTCCCTCGTACGCACAAGTACTATACATCATTGTACGCACGATGTGAATACATAGTTTCTATTGACTGCCGAAACCGGCAGTCCCAACCGGCCGGTAATCGTCCCCGAACTCGTTCCATGGTTGAAGATGATAAGGCGTACTAGCTGATGTCGATCCGCGAGCACCTGCCACCGGATGCGAGAAAGGAACTGAAAGAAGTGCGCTGGACGAAGAGGGTGGAGCTAGCCAGGCCGATGCGTGAGTGGTGCCAACCGGTTGGCGAGCTCAGACAGCGGGGGCCGGAACACTGGGGCGCTCACCTGTCCTTCTCCTTTGGCCGCGCTACAAGACGTTGAAGGTATCTCGATCCTTCTCTCTCGTACTCGTGAATCCCTCCTCTCATGGGTGGAGAGAGAAGGACACCCTGGCAGCAATGCTGTTCGGCCGTGCCTCCGAACGGGCTCTCGGTGCCTATTTTTTCCCGGAACGACTCGTTTCGATGGCTTTGGATATCGAAGGCTTTAAGCCATCGAAGCTACAAAAGTCGTGCCTTTCTCAGTCACCATAGCTGCTATGGCTCCCCTTCTTCTTCGCTCGATCCATCGCTGGTGTTCTCGACCCCCTCCTCGTCCTCGATTGTGGCGAAAGCGCCAGGGTTGGGTTCCTCCTCTTCTATAGTGGCCACAGACCTCCGATCGTCTCGCTCAGCTTCTTCCGTCACATCGGGTTCCGCAGTCTCTTCGGGACTCGTAGCCGCGGCCGTCGAATCGGACGCAATTCCTTCAGCGTCATCATGAGCGGCTTGCCCGGGGGCCTCCTGCTCCGCTTCTAGTTGCGCTTTGGTTTCGGCAGCCCCGGTTCCATCCGTGTCCGACCCGGTCGGATTTGGATCCGGCGAAGTGACACCTTCCTCTTGTGCGACTTGCTCTTCCAGCATTGTCACGCGGGCTTCGAGATTGGCGGACGGGATGACGCGGTACAGTGAATTGCACAGCTGGGCCAGAGCGCACGCCTCCCGTGCCCGCAAATCACCCGATAGCAGCAAGCGGATCGCCTGCGCGGTGACTTTGGAGACGTCGGCAGCGGTCATGTTGTCCGGCACCTCCACGTCAACCACCGATCTGCGATTGTTCCGCCCTCCGATCTGGCCGAGTGTTTTGGCGCTATCTGGATTGGCGTGGAAAAAGCAAAGCCCTCCCGCACCCGCTGGTGCCCGGCAGGCGGCGCCCGTTCTTGTCTTGCCCTTACATGTCTGCATGATGGCTCCTTCGTAGATCAGGTTTTTTCCACAAATCAATGCGCTCGTGCAATAGAGCAAATGCTCCGTTCACAAGCGGACGATCGAGAAGGACGTAGTGTGCATTTGCGAATGGCGCAGGTAATTTAGCGCTTGCGTTGTGCTATCGACGGCATCGTCGTGGGCGCCATTTGGAAATCCTGCGAGTTCGTCCACATAGCCATTCAGCCAAGGTGCGGATTCTGGCAGGAAAACCAGTCCCGCCTCAATCAGGGGCGTGACTGCCTCTGCCCTTGCTCGCTTGTCTTTGTCTACCTTGATCGGAATGATGGGGAAGGCACTTTCGTATCTCAGTTCCTGAATGAGGCTTTGCCCGCTGGCTTTATCTTCCACCAGTATCTGAATCGGGTTCCATAGCTCCGCCAACGAAATCATGCACCTCTTCAGTTCTGGAAATTCGACTTTCCCGCGCCAGAGACCAAGGAGGTAATAACGCCCGCTTTCCGCCACGCCCCAGATCGTGCAAACAGAGAAATCGTTCTCTGCGCCGCTTTTGAATGCGGTATCCCAAGAATGGATGACTCGTCGGAATGAGGGGAGTGGCTCTCGGAAATAGCGCCACCATTCTCTCTTGAAAACCTCTCCTTCTGCGGCGGCTGGGCGTTGTTGGTACAGCGAAGCAAAGATGCTGCCTCCGATCAGAGTTCGAGTTTTCTCCAATTCCTCAAGCGGATATTTCTCCGGCCATAATGCCTCGCCGGCCCGGCGAAAGCTTTCATCTGCTTCGGCGATCGCGGGCTGACCCAATACGACCCACCCGTTCGGGTCCTGTCGTAGCAAGTGGCCGGCGAGATCGTCCTCGTGCCAACGCGTGGATATCAAAACCACGGCACCCCTAGGCTGGAGACGGGTGTAGGCCACTGACTTGAACCATTCGTGCAATGCTCTGCGGGTTAGCTCACTGCGTGCCTCTTCTGCATCTTTGAGGGGGTCATCGATCAGCAACAAGTGCGCCCCCCGCCCGGTGATCGCGCCGCCACGACCGACTGCATAATATGACCCGCCAGCCGTGGTGTCGAACCGTCGCATGCCGGCCGAATCTTCAGCCAGGCGAAATCCAGGAAAGATGGCGCGATGGACAGGATTGATTACCAGGTTGCGGACCTTGCGCCCAAAGTCGTCGACCAACTCTTGACCGTAGCAGGCGGTGATAATGGATCGGTCAGGGTTGCGCCCTAGAAACCACGCTGGAAATATTTGGGTTCCCAGCAAACTTTTTCCGTGGCGTGGCGGCATAAATATCATCAATCGACTTATCTCACCTCGCTCAACGGCTTCAAGTTTGTCCACAATTAGGCGATGATGCGCGGCCAGTTCGAAGTTGGGATACACCGCCACGGCATAGCAAGCCAAGTCTTCTCGGGCGAGTGCCAGCAGATCTCGGGAATTCATTCCTCTGCTCCCGATAACTGTTTTCGCCTCTCGAGGTAAGTCTCGGCGATTCGTTTGGCGGTTTGAGGATCAAGAGCGACGTTGACGATGTTCGTCGGGCTCCGCTCATCTAAATCACCACGTAGCTTAGCTTCGAGTTCTAAAATCCCACACTGTACCCGTATTGAAGCTAGGGCCGTGCGAGAGTCACCCCTTGTCTCGGCCTGCACCATAATCAGGTTGGCGTCCATCGCCAGCTTTTCCAGCTTTCTCACCCAATGGGCTACGCCGTTGGTCGCCTGTTGCACTGATCGACGATCACTAGTGGCAAGCCTCTGGAGGAGGGATATTTCAAGCCTCCTTATTCGCTTCTCAAGGTCGGCTAAGTTCATTTTATTTTCGTCAATCGATGCGACTGTTCGTGTATTCGCGCGTCTTCCCGTTGATATAAAGCGATCGCATCATCGGTTTTTCCAGCTAATTCAAAAGCGGCGACGTTCCTCGGCGTTTCGCCGATTGATTGCAAATTACTTATTCTTTTCCGAAAGGGAAGCCTGGGATTTATCAGATCTCGATATGCCTCTCTTCGTGGCTCTATCAGCATCCTGTTTCCAACGATAGGCGGGGCGATTATTGATTTCAGTCGTTTCAAGATAGCGATCCAATCTCGAGAGTACGTTGTGCACGCTAATAAGGAGATTCTTGCGCGAGCTTCCGGTAATACCGATCGCGGTCAGGGCCTCTCGAATCTGTGTGGGAAGCAGAGGCACCGGAGTCTGTTGCAGCAGGCGTCGGACATGGTCTGACACACCCGAAGCTTCTCCCTCAAGCGGTGCATCGGACTGATAAATATCCAAACCCTCAAGTATTTGATCAATAGCCGCCAACTCACGCTGGAGAGCTGCGCGTTCCTCGTTAATTGTGAAAAGTCGTTCCATAACTTTTTCCCGGCGCCACTGAGCGTCCTCGCGAGTCTTTTTGTAATCCACGTATTTAACTTAACTTCCATGACTAACATTGTCAATATATAGTTGTTGGAGTAGTACTCATATGAGTAACCTTATGTTAACCACACTCCACCCAGCCGCGACCGGCCGTAGGCTCTTGCTGTGCAGGCTTGGGGTCATAACGTTGAGATACAGACAGTCTTCGCTGGTCTTGCCTACAGGTTTTACCTGCGAAGCTCGCCGCTGGATTGCCCGGTACGTAAAATCGAATTGCGGACGGGGACACTTAGTTTGTCCGCCCTACAAACTGCGTTCCAGTGCGCCGGGGCTTGAGGAGTTTATCCTTACGCAGCTCCGCAACCGGCGGGATGCCGGACCGAGCGGGTGCGACGAAAGACGAGGTCTATCGGGCGATCGAGGCGTTGACACTTGGTGAGCGATTGAAGCTCAAGCACTTCGCCGCCTTGGGGGGTGCGGGGACTCGGACGAGCGAGTTGTGGGCGCACTTCGGAGGATCTTTCAGCCCCGATTTCGTCCACCCCTTTCTTATGATCCCGCTGGCCACATCTTGCTCGTGGCCAGCATCGCGTTACAAACAACTGGCTATTTCGTGATCCGGAAAATTATTAGGATTCAGGTATAACGATGCATTGAATTTCTTGGACTTAGAAAATGACACGGCAAATGGCGTCAGAAACCGTTGTCGAATACGATTTTCGATGTTTCTGTGGTACCCCGATCGTAACGACTGAGAAGACGATGACCTGTACCAATTGTGGTCGGACCTTCGAGATTCGCCGGGTTGGGAAGCGCACCCACTGGCGCGTGAACACAGCTCAGTCCATCGGAGTTCAAGATGTACTGGAACTAGTTGAACGGCCGGTCGTGTTCATCACCCTTTTGCTTTTGTTGCTGTGCTGGTACGACTTAGCCTACGGCTAGGAGTTAGCCGCGGGCTGAGGTTGGGGGAGCAAATGACATCGGAAATCTCCGTCGAGCGACAATTCCATTTTCACTGCTCTTGGCGCAATCACGATAACGGGCGAAAGGACGGTGACCCGTACCGGCTGTGGTATAACCCTCGGCGTTCGCAGGGTAAGGAGGCACCGACAACGCTCGGACACAGTTACTTACTATGGTAGGACCATCCCGGTTCGCCGAGTTAAGAAGCGCAGACCACACCTGAACACAACGGTCAGAGTGCCGAACGCCAGGATCCTGTCAAGATTCAGCGCGTGGGTGAAAACTGCCCTGGCCAAATGTGTCAAGGCCATCAATGTTCACCGGATTAAGCGGAAGCTCAAGTACTGCACCAAGCCCGCGACGAACCGCGTGGGCTACCTGAAATCAACGAGTCGCCAAGAGGAGGCGTCCGTGAAGGAATACACGTCAAGGTTGGACCGAATCGGCCAGACGGCAAACCGCATCCGCATGCGGGCAAAACTGGCAGGATTACGAAATTTGTGAACACCTACACGGGCCGTTCCAAGCCCTATAACGTTGTAGTGATTCGCAACAAATTCTGCGTTTATCGAGGTGTTTAGCACGATCATTGTAGTCATTTCCCGGCGGGCACAGTCTTGATCGGTGTAAGTCCCCTGTCTACAGCACTATGGTTATTTGAAGACCCGGTGTGCGCGAAGATGCCTTTCCACANNGGAGAAGCTGATTGGCTGACGACCGAGAGCTTTGGAAAAAGATCTGCGAGGGAGACGCGGATGCTTTCGACGCGCTTTACCGGGAGAATGCGCCCGGGCTACAGGTATTTCTGCGGCACATTATCGGCAATCCTCAAGCGGCCGAAGACATTGTGCAAGAAACGTTCATTCAGATATGGACTCGGCCGAACGGGTTTCAGCCAGATCGCGGGACGACCCTTCGTGCCTATCTCCACGGGATCGCGTCGAAGCGTGCTGCGGAATGGTGGCGAAAGCAAGGCCCATCGGGTCCGGGGACAGAGAACAAAGCGGGCGTTTGCCAGACAGAAACCCTTTCGATCATGGGTGACGCACTCCGGCGGCTCCCAGAGGAACAACGAACATTGCTGTGGTTACGCGCAGTGGAAGGGCAATCATACGCGGAACTCGCGGCGACTTTTAAAATATCTGTCGGAACGGTGAGCTCACGATTGTTTAAAGCGCGGGAAGCGCTGCGAAGAATCTGGCAGGCACACGATAAAGTCCGAAGGAGGGATGCATGAAGTGCGAAGAAGCAGCAGAGTTTGTCTCTGCAGTTTGTGACGGTGAAAGCATTCCACCTGTTGCAGCGGAGCACATTGGCGCGTGCGAAACCTGCCGAGGGCGCTTGAAGGAATACGCAGAGATCGACGCGGAGTTGCGCCGTTTGGCGAGCGCGGAGTTGCGCCGTTTGGCGAACCTGGAATCGCCGGAAGAAGTCAGAGCACGGACCTGGGCGACAGAGGAAATGAGACCCTCGGGTATTGCCGCCGCTTCTCCCACTGGCCACGCTGGTGCCGTCGGCCAGCGCTTGGAGCACGTTATCCGAGGGAACATGAACCAGCAGCACGTCCGGATTGGGCGGCGGGACACGGCGCATGACGCGTTCGGACGCGGCCACAGGGAAACTGGCACAGATACGAATCGTGAGCACAGCGAGTACCAGCAGGTAAAGGCAGACCTGCATCGCAAGATCCTCGACCGCCTCGATCTCGAAAAGCTCGG
>PLHQ01000104.1:0-242 GCA_003138975.1 Acidobacteriaceae bacterium
CGGATGTTGATCGGTTGGGCCAACTACTTCTGTCTGGGGCCAGTCAGCAAAGCCTACAGTGCGGTCGATATGCATGCCCACAGAAGGCTGCGTCGGTGGTTATGCGACAAACACAAAGAGCCGCGTCCGGCATACAAACGTTTTCCGGAGGCGTCTCTGAACTCTGTGTATGGCTTGGTCCAGTTACCACACCGGACCGCGAACCTTCCGTGGGCGAACGCGTGAGTCTTTTCCGAGAGCCG
>PLHQ01000104.1:326-6581 GCA_003138975.1 Acidobacteriaceae bacterium
TGCGCCTGTTCTCGACTCTACTCGCGTTACACAAGTTAACGGCCGACCGGTGCTGCCAGCTTCGGCTTCCACGCACAGCCGACTCTCGGCGCTTTCCGCTACAATCATCACGCCCATGTTGCGCACCGAACTCTACGCTGATCCCAGCAACATCTTTGTCCACGATGCGATTCTGGCATCTTGCCGCAAGCATGCGGAGAAAACCGCGCTGGTGGATGTTTCGTGCGGGCGGCGGCTTACTTATGTGGAATATGGGGAGACAGTGGAAGCGCTGGCGCGGGGGCTGGTTGCAGCTGGGGTGAAGCCGGGAGAAGTTATCGCGATTTTTCTGGCGAATTCGTGGGAGTTCTGCGCGGCCTATCATGCGGCCACGCTGGCAGGAGCGATTCCGACGCTGCTGAATCCGACGTATCGCGAGCGGGAAGTGCGGCATCAATTGGGAAATTCGGAGGCAGTATTGCTGATCACCGATGCGCCGAACATCGCTGGCCTCAATCTGGCGGGACTGCCGAAAATGAGACGAGTGTTTTGCACGCGCCAGCAGGGAAGCGGAAGCGATCCGTTCTCCGATTTGCTAAAGCCGGTGAGCGCTACGCTGCCTGGGCCCGATCGTGGGTCGCATGAAACTTTGGCGGCGCTGCCTTACTCGAGCGGCACAACGGGGCTGCCCAAGGGAGTGATGCTCTCGCACCACAACCTGGTGGCGAACATTTATCAGTTGATCGGTCCGGGTGCGGCGATGCTGAAGCGAGAGGACAATTTGCTCTGCTTTCTTCCGCTGTATCACATTTACGGGCTGAACGTGGCGCTAAACCCGATGCTAATGATGGGGGCGACGGTGGTGCTGATGCCGCGTTTCGACGTGGGGCAAGCGTCGTCGCTGCTGACGGAGGAAGCGATTACCACGATGCTCGTGGTTCCACCGGTGATGAACGCATTGTGCCTGGCGGCCGAGGCCGGGCAGTTTCCGAAGGATCACAAAGTGCACTGGGTGAAGTCTGGAGCCGCGCCGCTGGCGCCGGAGCTGCCGCGAAGGTTCACGGCATTGACTGGCATCCTGGTGTGTCAGGGTTACGGGATGACGGAAGCGTCGCCGGTGACGCATGTGGGATATCTGCAACCGGAACTGTATCGGCCGGATTCGATCGGGCATCCGCTGGCGCAGACGGAGTGCCGGGTGATTGGAGCGGAGAATATGGGTGCGGCGGCGGAGAGTGTAGCGGAGGTTACCGCGGGCGAACCGGGAGAGCTGGTCATGCGCGGTCCGCAGTTCATGCAAGGTTATTGGAAGGAACCAGGCGCTACGGCGGCCGTGCTGCGCGATGGATGGTATTGGTCAGGCGACATTGTGACTCGCGACAACGAGGGTTTTTACCGGGTGGTGGACCGGCGCAAGGAAATGATCAAGTACAAAGGATTCCCCGTAGCCCCGGCGGAGGTGGAAGCAGTGTTGTTGGAACATCCGGCGGTGCGGGAGTGCGGAGTGGTGGGGCGTCCGGATGCGGTGGCGGGAGAAATTCCGGTGGCATTTATCGTTTTACGTGAAGGATTTGTGACTGGCAAGAAGATGGAAGAAGAGTTGTGCGCCTTTGTCGGGGAACGGCTGACTCACTACAAGCAGCCGCGCGAAGTGCATTTTGTGGAGGTTGTCCCCAAGACGGCCTCGGGAAAAATTCTGCGGCGGGAGTTAAGACAGTTCATACGCTGAGTGGGCCTGAGCCCTGCGGCCACGCTGGGCGGAAGCCAAGAAGTGACACGAAATTGACAAGTTGTTGACAATCCCCTCATCGCGCTGCCACAGACTAATCCCCGCGCAGTTACGGTAGTCCCTATGCCGTTCTGCCTCACCTGAAGTTCGCACTCTACAGGAGGATACTTATGAAACGATTTGACAACATCAAGGCTTGCGCTGCTCTCGTGGTGATCATCGCTGCCTGCGGCATGTCCGCGGCCGCACAGACGAATCGTTCCGATACACCCGGCGGCATCAGCGTGGTTGCATCCACCGTTCCGGCGAACGGCGATGTGAACCCGTATGGAGTGGCGCGCGTGCCAAATAGTAAAGGTTCTCTGATTAAGGGAAATATTCTGGTCAGCAATTTCAATAACAGCGCGAACCTTCAGGGTACAGGCACAACTATTGTGCAGATTTCGCCTGATGGTACGAGCAGCTTGTTTGTGCAAATCGATGCCGCTAATCTGCCGGGGCCTTGCCCGGGCGGCGTAGGGTTGACGACGGCTTTGGCGGTGCTGCGCACGGGCTGGGTGATCGTAGGCAGCTTGCCAACCACGGATGGAACGTCGGCGACTGCTCAGGCAGGATGTTTATTGGTACTGGATAGTGATGGAAATGTTGTCGAAACGTTCTACGGCTCACTGATTAATGGTCCGTGGGATATGACGGCCCTTGATTCCGGGAGCAGCGTGAATTTGTTCGTTACGAATGTTTTGAACGGGACCCGAGCCGGTGGTGGGAAAGTAGTTCACGGTGGAACCGTGGTGCGACTGACGCTCGATGGTTTGTACGGGGAGATGCCTAGCTTGCAATCGATCACCGTGATTGGCTCGGGCTTCCCCGAGGAGACCAATCCAGCGGCAGTTGTGATTGGGCCGACTGGCTTAGGCCTGACTGCCAACGCGGACGCACTATACGTAGCAGACAGTCTCAGCAATCGCATTGCAGCCATTTCGGATCCCGTGACCCGCGTAACCTCCGCTGGAATCGGGACGACGGTTACACGAGGTGGTTTTCTCAACGATCCTCTCGGCCTGACGGTTGCTCCGGACGGCACCATCCTATCGGCAAACGGAAACAATGGTTTCCTAGTTACGACCACACCGAGCGGTGAGCAGATCAGCGAAGCGTTGTTGGACAACAGCGGCAAACCCCCGGGAGCTGGTGCACTGTTCGGATTGGAAGTCGACGGGCAGGTACTCTACTACGTAGACGATGCCACCAACACGTTGAATCTATTTCAGTGAAGCGCAAGACGCGAGCGCGCTCTATGGCGAAATCCATGGCGCGCTCTGCGCGGGAGATTGGGACCGCTTGAAAAGCCGCCGGAGAACCTTCACACTTGACAACAGCGAATTTCGCGGGCAAGAGTGCTCGCGCGACACGGTTCTTGTTTCTGGAGAAATTTAGGAAAGCGATTGGGCGATAGGTTTCTTGGGGATCTGCATTCCAATTGCTAAGCGGGCTTAGTTGAGGTAGTATCACTGCCCCATGTTCCGAATCCTGTTGCTGTTCGTGCGGCGGTTATGGCTGCCACTGGTAGTGTTTGCCGGATTCAGCTTGATGTGTGTGCTGGTATACCGGCGGCTCGAAGGTCTGGCGTGGCAGGATGCGCTGTTCTGGATGATCCATCCACACGCGATCGATGCCAGGCGAGTACACAATTCGACCAAGGTATTCTCGATCTTTGTGTATTGTGGCGTCTTTGCATTTCAGATCTGGGTGGCGGAACGGGTTGCGGTCACGATCTTCAACCGACAAGGAGTGGAGGCCTGGAGAACTATGGTGAACGATGTCAGCATTGAAAAGCTTCGTGATCACTTCATCATCTGCGGCTACGGGCAGGTTGGGCGGACGGTAGTGGATCAACTGAGCCGGCTGAAGATTCCTTTCGTGCTGATCGAGACCAACGAAGGATTGTGCCGCGAGTTGCTGAAAGAAAAAGTATTGGCCATTCAGGGCGATGCCAAGCGGCATGACGTATTGCAATCGGCCGGGATTGAGCGGGCCCGAGGGGTGTGCATTGTGATCGACAATGACGCCGACAATTTATACATCACGGTGACGGCGAAAGCGCTGAACCCGAAGGCGCGAATCATTACGCGAGCCGGGCAGTCGCGCTATGCTCAGGCTATGCGTAATTCGGGTGCAGACGAGGTCATTATTCCGGAATACGAAGGCGGCCTAATGACGGGACGGATGATCGCCAAGTTTTATCCCGACTCCCAATCAAATCTGCAGTGAGGGAAGCGCTATTTTTCCACGCCGCTCTCGCCCGCGATCTTCCGGGCGACCAGAAAGCTCCAAATGGTTTCGTTGGCATTCAGGGCATCGCTGGTTTTGCCGACCTCTTTTTCGGTCATGTACTGTTCGCCGCCGGGCCACGTGTTGCCGCCACCCTTCACACTGTAGAGCACAACCTGAGCATTGTCCTGGCAGCCGCTGTAGACATACGTTTTCGTTTCCTTGCCACCTTTTTGTAAGGGCGGTATTTTGTCCTGCGCCGGCTTTTCTCCGCAGCGGTCGAACTTAGCCCATGCTTTGGCGCTGTCTTCGGCGGAGAGGACGTGGAATTGGCCAGGTTTGTAAGTGCCGCCATTGTCAGGAACGATGGGATCATCGGTGCCATTCATGAAAAGTGCAGGCACGGCACGCGAGGGAAGGCAGATCATCGTTTTGGGCAGCGCCGCGCCTACCGCGACAATGGCCGCGACGCGATCGGCCATGCTGCAGCCCACTCGCAACGCCATGAAGCCGCCATCCTCCAAACCGGTCGCGTAGATGCGGCGTGTATCGACCGAGTACTTCAGGGCGAGCGTATCCAGCATTTGGTTGAGGAAGGCAACGTCATCGGCGGGCTCAGGCCGATTCTTGTTTGCCTCGGGATTTTGTCCTCCGCTTTGGCCGCCTCCGGGATAACCTCCACCACCACCGCCAGGATAACCTCCGCCTCCGCCACCGCCGGGCCATCCTCCGCCTCCCCATCCTCCGCGACGTCCGCCTCCGCGCCTTGGTGTTGCCGCCGATGGCTGCTCTGCCCGAACTCCCATATTCCACTGTCCGCGGGTGGCGTTGGGATAGATCGCAATGATGCCATCTTTGTCGGCCAGCTGGTTAAAGTGCGTGAGCCGCGCCATGTCGTCGGCATCCTGATTTCGCGCGTGCAGAAGGATTACGACCGGATAGTGTTGTTGCTGATCGTAGCCCTTTGGCAGGTGCACAACGTAGGAGCGGGAGACGTCATCGACGTCGATCTTTTCCTGCGTTTCCTGCGCCGGCGCACGAGCTGCAGACAGTAGTGCCAGGAGGCACATAGTGAAGATGCACTCCAGTTGCGGCCAAAGCCGAGGATGCGTTTTCATTACCGTCCCTCCAGATCTCAATTCTTAGAGTCCCTCAATTAGTCCCTCAATGCTTAATATTTTCATAGACTTTGCCACGACGGTTAGCGACTAGGTTGCAGTAATTCTGAGTTAAATGCGTGTGAGCATACCTACAGGGCGTTGGGTTTGGTCGTTACTCCGCCGCCATTCGCATAAGAACCCTGCGGGTGTCGCCGGGTTGCTAGTGTACGGCGAGAGTTTTGCAAAGATTTGTAAGCGATGTGGGCTACGAATCGGGAGGGCGGGGAACTTTTTTCGCGGCCGTCCGTAACTACGAGTGACGGCGCTGAGATCGAACCGGCGCCAGGATCCGGAGGGTTTATGGACGGCAACTTTGTGGGATTGGCGGCCGTGGTTATGATCTTTGGGATTCCGATGGCGGCCATGTATACATTTTTCCGGGTGCGCAAGCTGCGCAGCGAAGAACGCTTGGCGGCGATCTCCCGAGGTGCGGACGTGCCCATGCAAGCGGAACTCTCGGAAGCGGCACGTTCGCGGCGGTCGGGAATTCTGCTGGTGGCCGGGGCGGTGGGTTATATCGTGACCTTCGTCCTGATCGGCCGCGTGGAGCCTGACGCCATGATCGCGGCGACGTTTGGCGTGATTCCGCTGGCGGTAGGAATTGGCTTCTTTGTCGATCACGCACTGATTCGTCGGGATGGGAAAGCGCACTGAGGCTTCAACAGCGAGGAATTCACGAGCTGGTGACGAACTTCTGCTGAGCGTCGGTTAAGGGAACGACGCTGAGCCTCCCTTGCCGCACCAAAGGGGAATCGGCGAACAATTTATTCGCCTTGATTTCCGCTAGAGTCACGGGCTTGGCCAGAGGCTTGCCAACTTTGATTTTCACCTGCGGAGCCTTGGGGTCGCTTGGATCAACCGATAGTACGGTTGCAGTTCCCACCGTGCTTTTCTCATCTCCGGTGTGGTAGATCACCAATTGCTCTCCCGGCTTCATGCCGCGCAGATTCTTGAGCGCGACGGGGTTGGTGACGCCGTCCCACACGGTTGTGTTTTCACGTTGCAGATCGGCGAAGGAATAGACGCTGGGTTCGGTTTTCAGAAGGTAGGGCATAGCAAGATTTTACTCGTCGTCAGACCGAGATTCACATCCTCTCAATTTCTGCTTTCTGCTAA
>PLHQ01000123.1 GCA_003138975.1 Acidobacteriaceae bacterium
CTAGCTCCTAGCCGGCAGCTAGAAGCCAGGAACTATGAGCAACTTCTTTCACATCAACTTCCTTCGCACCATATCCAGTGCCAGCGTCGTCGCGAACCAGCGGATCCGTTTGCGATCGCCCGGGAAGTTCCGCTCAATCACTTCGGTCCCGCTATCGCTGGCCATTGCATGGAAGACCAATCCTACAGGCTTCTCCGGTGTTCCTCCGGTG
This sequence comes from Acidobacteriaceae bacterium, assembly GCA_003138975.1. Lineage (GTDB taxonomy): Bacteria > Acidobacteriota > Terriglobia > Terriglobales > Acidobacteriaceae > Sulfotelmatobacter. The sequence goes on from PLHQ01000123.1 coordinate 212, forward strand.
GGTCCGGCCACACCGGTGATCCCTATACCGAGCGTTGCCTCGCAACGGTACCGGATTCCCTCCGCCAGCGCCGCCGCCACTTCACGGCTCACTGCTCCATGACGCTCAATCATGTCGGCAGGTACCCCCGCCAGTTCGGTTTTTAATGCATTGGAGTAGACGATGGCGCCGCCGGCAAAATAGCGCGAGCTGCCACCCACCGAAGTAATCCTTTCGCCGAGTAGTCCACCGGTGCACGATTCCGCCACAGCCACGGTGGCATTGCGCATCTGCAGCCAGTAGCCGACGATCTGTTCGAGCGACTGGCCGTCCCGCGAGTACACGGCGTCGTCGAGTTCTTCTTCAACCGCGTCGGCCGCTTCATCCACGTGTGCCTGCGCCGCTTCCAAGGTCTCGGCACGCGATTTGAAATGCAGCTGAATTTCTCCCGCTCCCGCCAAAATCGTGGTCTGCACGTTGGCAAATCGTTTGTAGATGGGCGCCACGCGCGCATCGACATGAGATTCTCCCAGCATTGCGACCTTCAATACGCGGGTTGCCAGGAACGCCGTGGGTAACTTTGACCTCAGCCGCTCGCGGCACTCCGCTTCGAACAGCGCCTTGAGCTCATGCGGAGGCCCCGGTAACAGAATGACAATTCGTTCGCGCCCGTCGAACTTACCACTTAACCACTGTCCCGGTGCAGTCCCATTGACGTTGGAAAGCACTGTTGCACCCTCGAGAACGTCCGCCTGCTTGGCATTGTTCGGGGACATTTTCCAACCGTGCGCGGCGAAACGTTGCGTAATACGGTCGAGAATTTCTTCGTCGCGCCGTAAGGACACACCCAGCGCTCGGGCCACAGCCTCGCGAGTGAGGTCATCTTCGGTGGGTCCCAATCCGCCGCTGAAGATCACGATCTCCGAGCGGAAGAGCGCGTGCTGCGCGGCCGCAACCAGACGACCGAGATCGTCCCCCACCACGCTCTTGAAAATCACTTCAACGCCAAGTTGATTGATCTGCTCGGTAAGGTAGAGAGAATTTGTATCCATGCGGAAGGGCGTCAGGAGCTCAGAGCCAACCGCGATGATCTCGGCGTTCACGGGTAGAAGTGTAAATGAAAAAGGCGGCAGACGCGGATCAGACTCAAGCGGCGGAAGAAGACTCTCCCGCGCAGCTACTCCGGCAAAAGCGGTAACCCCTGAATGTTCCAAGAAAGATGATGCACCGCGTCAGTGGTTGCCAGAATTACGCTTCGTCCTGGCGCAAAGGCCAGTCCGACCAAACCGTGGCCCGCGACTTCCAGGCTGGCGTTGCCTTCCGGTGTGATCTTCACGATGCCACGCTTGCCGGAGAGCGAAGCTGCCACATACAGATTCCCAACTGAATCGAAAGCCAGCCCCTGCGGGCGTCCCAAGCCGCGGAAAAACTTGTGCACTGTTCCCTGCGGATCAATTCTGTGCACGCAATCAAAGCTCGACGTCGTCGGCCCCGTCACAAATAAGTCGCCTTGAGGACCGAAAGCCAGGTGGTACGCCGAAACACTTGGCTCCAGAGTGGCAAAAACGAACACTTGTTGGTCGCGGCCAATCTTGAAGATGGTGCCGCTGCGGTCGCCCACATAGAGGTTCTGATTTCGATCGAACGCGATGCCGGTAGCGATTCCCATCCCCTCGGCATACGTGGTCATGGTTCCGTTCGGCGCCACGCGATAGACAGCACCATCGTGGCGCGAGGAAACATACATCTGCCCCTGGCGATCGAAAGCGATGGCGGTTGCGTTCATCATCTCTGCGACAAACGGCCTGACGGTGTAATTCGTATCAATTTTGAAGATCGCGACCGGAACTTTTTGGCCGCGTGAACCGGAGAATGTGGCGTAGATATTGCCTTGAGCGTCGAGCGCCGGATTGGTTACCGGGTGAAGATTCTCTGCAACGGGAACGGCTACCTTTACCGTGTGCGCATTGCTCACGTGACCATCGGCGGCCACTACCACCGGCCCCGAAGTAGCGCCCTCGGGAACGCGGGCGACCAGAAACGAATCTGAGCTGATTACAATTCCGCCTTCGACCTCGCCAAACTGCACGCGCGGACGCTCCCACTGCTGCGGCCGCAATCCCGAGCCCGCGATGCGCACCTCGCCTCCCGCCAGAGCGAGCACCGGCGACACGGACTCGATGTGCGGTCCGCCATTCACGTTCTTCTTACCCAGGATGCGATCGGAAAATCCCATGAGGAAAATACTCGCACTATCTTAGAAGACCAAAATGCAGAAAGAGATGCACAACCAACAGAGCGTACAGACCGGCGGCGATGTCGTCCAGAATGATCCCGGCGCCCTCCGGAATCGCTTCCAGTTGTCGCACCGGAGGCGGTTTGACAATATCAAAAGCACGAAAAAGTATAAAGCCCGCCAGAAAAGATTTCCACGCGAGCGGCACGGCGATCAGAGCCACTAATTGACCGGCTACCTCATCAATCACTATAAATTGCGGATCTTTTTTCCCCGCGCCGCGCGCGACCCGCGTAGCCGCGGGAATGCCGATCAGCGTAACCAGCACGGCCATCGCGATTGCAACTGGCGTTCGTAGGGAAGCCGAAAGGACGTGGGCCAGCGCCGCCCACAGCAACACTGTTACCAACGATCCCCAGGTCCCCGGCCCGGGCCGCAACCGTCCGATACCGAAGAACGTGGCGGTTAGCGTGACCCATAGCGGACTCCGGCGAACGGCCCCCGCGACAGGCGGCGGGACGCCGGAGCTACCATCGGGTTCCGTACCTGCGATCTCGGAAGGCTCTTTCACGAGTCTTCGTCCGGATCTTCGGGAGTGCTCTCTCGGATCTGCTCCTCTGCATCCGTAACTGGCGACGGAATCACATAAGCGCCGCTCGCCCATTTGCCCAGATCAATCGTGCGGCAGCGGTCGCTGCAGAAGGGAAACTCCGCATCCCCGCTCTTGACGACTTTCTTGCAGATCGGGCAACGGAGCTTGAGAGTGCGTTTGCGGGGCATGGTCAGAGGATGTTCCAGGTTCCGCTGATTCAAACGAGAATTCAAAACGAACTACAGAATCTTTGCCACCAGATCATAGTCGTGCGCTTCCGTGACCTGACAGCGATAAAATGCGCCTGGCTGGGGAATCGTCTCCGCCGGAAAGTCGTTCACGAAAACTTTCCCGTCAATCTCGGGCGCATGCATCGAGGTGCGACCTTCCATGAGCAAATCGGTCTCTTCCGACATTCCTTCCAGCAACAGATCGCACTCCTGACCCACCAGCGATTTCTTTTTCTTTTTGCTGATCTGCCGCTGGATTCCCATCAGGTGTTTGCGCCGACCCTCGATCTCGCGAGACGAAAGCTTTTTGCCCAGTCCATACGCTGCCGCCCCCTCCTGGTCGGAGTAAGAGAACGTTCCCATCCAATCAAATTGGGCCTCGCGAACGAATGCACACAGCTCTTCAAATTCTTGCTCGGTTTCTCCGGGAAAGCCCACAATGAACGAGGTACGCAAGGTCAGGCCGGGAATCTCCCGTCGCATCTTGCCGATCGAATTTAGAAATACTTCCGCTCCGCCACCACGCTTCATGCGCTTGAGCACGGTTGCCGACGCATGTTGCAGCGGCACATCCATGTAGGAGCAAATCTTTTCGTGCGTTCCAATCGCCTCTAAAAGTTTGCCCGTGATCTTATTCGGATAGGCATAGAGGAAACGAATCCAGCGCAGGTCTTCAATCTTGGCCAGTTTCTCCAGCAGCAGCGCCAGACCATCCTTCAGGCCGAAATCTTCGCCATAACAGGTTGTGTCCTGCCCTATCAGAGTGATTTCTCGCACGCCGATTCGTGCCAGGCGCTCAGCTTCAGCCACCACCGACTCGAACCGCCGCGAGCGAAACTGCCCGCGCAACTGCGGAATGATGCAGAACGTGCAAGGATGATCGCAACCCTCCGCAATCTTGATGTAAGCCGTGGATTTCGGGGTGGCCAGAATACGCGGAGTTTCGTCATCGTATAGATAGTTGGGGAGATCCGCAATCGCGCCGTCCCATTGCCCGCGAGAGAATCGCCCCTGCACCGCCCGTGCGTCGCCCTCGGCTCGCGAAGGCAGCACCACGAAAGGCGAGTTCTTTTGCGCAGGGGCTGGGGCGATGCCGGTCGCCGCGAGAATATTCTGCAACTCCCCCGTTCCCACGACCGCATCCACTTCAGGAATGCTGTTGCGGATTTCATCGCGAAAGCGCTCGACCAGGCACCCTGCCACGACCAGTTTCCTGGCTCGTCCGGAGGTCTTGTGCCCCGCCATCTCCAGGATCGTATTGACTGACTCCTGCTGCGCGCTCTCGATGAACGAGCATGTATTGACCACAATGACATCGGCGTCCTCGGCACGGGGCGAGAGTTCGGCTCCGGCCCGCGCCAGAAGGCCCATCATCACCTCGCTGTCGACCAAGTTTTTCGGGCATCCCAGGCTAATAAAGCCTACTTTTGGTGGATGAGTCCGCTGTGTATTGTCTTCCGCCAACGGGGCAATGGTTTTTTCGCTGGAGCGCGGGATAGTGAGGTTCTTCGAGGGCATGCAATCTCGCTATTTTAACATTTTCCAGCCAGCGGACTGCGAGGTCGAACGTGATTGGCTAGCCGTAGCGAAAAGGGATAATGTACAGCCGTTAGTTCTAACTTTGTCGCAGTTCCGACCCAAAGACGGAGCCTTGCCTGCTGATTAAAGGGCAGACAAGGAGGAGGTTCCTAATGTCTGAGCTTGGATACAAAGCAGGCCGGTACGGAAGCAGAATGCCCACCGGGAAAGAGGAGAAAATCGTCGCGACCGCAGTCTCGCCATGGGTAAGCTTCGGCGGTGGTTTCGGGCACTTCAGTGAGAGCAATAATCTCAACTACTACGGCACCAATCCTGGAGGTTCGTCAACCTCTGGCGTGCTTCAAGGCGGGTTGGGATTGGATGTAAGTCCCTTTCGGAAGCGCTTCAGTCACTTCAGCTTTCGCGGCGAGGTTCGCGACTTCTGGTCGGGCACTCCTAACCTTCCTTTGGCCGACACCGGCAAGACCCGCCAGAATAATTATTTCGTCGGGGGCAGCGTAATCTGGCATTTCTAAAGGACCCTGGAAACAGTACGCAGTGGGGTCCGACCGGAAGTGTCGGATGTGAGTCATGCCGCGTAACATGGTTCGTAAGACCAAGTTTACTTCCTGGTCGCCAACTCCACTTCTTCATACAACTCCGGCAACCGCTGCGCGTCGTCTGAAGAATTCCCAAACCTGGCCGATTCGTACGCATCAGTGAAACGACTTACGCGTGTCCGCAACTTCTCATCTTCGATCACGCGCACAAACTCCTGCGCTGTCTGAGCGGACGATTTTTTCACCCCACGCCGTGCCAGATATCGAGCCATCCGTTCGTACCACATAGCAGCCGCCTGATCCGGCGATCGTTCGGGATGCGCCTGCAGCCGTCTTGCGCGAATCATTTTGGCAATCCGCGCCGCGTTGCCCAGCAATAGCAGAAGCACCCCAGTGGCCAAGCCAGCTCCGAACCACCGCGCTGGCGCTTGCTCCGCTCTTCGTTGGCTTCGCCGCACCCAGCCCAGCAGACGCGCATAGCGCAGTCTGGACCACATCCGCGTTCTTTCCCACGAGCTGCGCGTTCCGCTCACTGTCGCCTTTGCCAGAATGTACTGGTGCGAGAAGTCGTAACTGATCACCCACTCCCGCCAGAATGATTCGGCCGCATCCAGGTAGAGCATGGCTCGGTCCCAACCTTCCGGAGTTCCGATCTCGCCACCCGGCGTGGGATCGAACGTGATCCAACCGTAGCCGGGAAAGTAGGCTTCCACCCAGGAATGCGCATTCTTGGCACGGACTACATAATTGCCGGTGACATCGTTGAATTCATCACTGCGGAAACCGTTCACTATACGCGACGGAATGTGCAGCGTGCGCAACATGACTGCCATGGAAGATGCAAAGTATTCGCAATGCCCTTGCTTACGCTCGAAAAGGAAGTTTGCCAGAGGATCGGCGACAGGAGAACGGAGCAATTGCAGCGTGTATCCATAATGCGTCTTCAGGTAAGTTTCTACCGCGACGGTCTTATCGTAGTTATTGGAAGCGGAACCGGAAATCTGTGCTGCCAGCCGCGGGATGCGGGGATCGAGCGCAGGCAATTGTAGATAGGCCGAAACAAATTGCGGCAGCGAGCTTCCCGCCGACTGCAACTGAACCGGAGACGGACTGGCGATGTCCGAATCCGCCTCATACACACTCACGGCGCGCTGGCCGTCCAGATCGTAAACGGCTCCGCCCGCGTCAACCTCCAGTGCACGATATGCCCCTATCACCCGGCGTCCCCAAGGAGCAAGAAAAAAGACATTCGTACCAATTGGCTCCAGCAACACACGGTAATGAATGAGGTGAGGAACTGTTCCCGGCGCAGCCTGACGCCGCGCCCCGTAGGCCGGAGCCACTCCCTGGCTGAAGATCGGTAGGGAAAACGCTCCGTCCGGTTCCCGGTGCATTTCGAAGTGCTGGCGCGGGTTCGACCAGTTCTTGCCATCGAAACTTGCCAGCGCCACGCCTCGCCAGTGGAGCGCATACTGCCCACGCTTGTCTCCGTTGATCTGGATGTGCATCACCACCGCGTTTGATTGCTGAATCTGTCCGATCCGTCCGAGTTGCACCCGATCAATGAAGCCGGTGGAAAGATCCGTGCCGAATGAGTAGCCGCCCAGATAGCCTGCCGACATGCGAGGCAAGAGAAAAAAGACTGCGGCCGCGCCCACCAATATCATCAGCACCAACCCCGGCGTCACCCGCGCCAGTGAGAAAGCCAAATGCCGATGCTCGTGCGCGTCGCGGGAGTGCCGCGCTTGAAACCTTGCGGCTCGTCCCGATCGCCGCATTTCCATCAGGATGAAAGTGGTCACCGCCATGAGCATGAATCCGGCAAAGAAGAGCAGAAAAATACTGTCCACGGTCAGAACCGCAGAGGCCAGTACCATCAGAAACGCCAGAATCGCCAGCGTCGTATAGTCCCGATCGCGCCGCAGCGAAAATGTGCGTACCACAACGGCGAACATGACCAGATGCACCGTTGCTGCCAGAAATGCGCGGGAAAGCAGGAAGTAATCCGCCGCGTAGAAAACGAAATACACAATAGTCAGGGGCGTGGTCCATCGTTCCGAAATCACAACACGCCGCCGCTCCGCCAGTAGATAGCCGCGGAAGGCCAGCGCCACTCCCACCAGCAATATTGTCGGCAGATCCAGTCCGCCGGTGCTGGCTAGCGTTCCAAACCCCGTCAAAACAAGTAAATAGAGAGATAGTTCGAAGTATTTGTTGATCGCTTGAGGAAGCGGAATCACGCCGGAATGTTCAGAAAGCTGCATCATCAAATACTTACAAAGGTGTCTGGAGCCGTATCCGCATCCAGCATCAGGTTCCGTTATTCGACTTCAATGAATTGAACCTCTATTGTTCGACAAACTCCGTCAAGAAGGGAAGGCTTTCCTCGGATTTTCTTGCACCGAAAGTCACCGGTCCTTTGCCCATGCCGCGCTAGGAGACTCTGCGTGCAAAGAATCCGAGTTCAGGTTTGCTAGAATGATTCAGGTCAGGCATCGGTCTCACGCGACGTACTCTCGCCAACCCCGCCAGGTCCGGAAGGAAGCAACGGTAACGGGCTCTTGCGTGTGCAGTGGGCCCCCGGTGCCTGGCTTAATCACTTTATGGGGATAACCCGGCTCCCCAGGCTTGCAACATCAGCGCGGCAGCCGACGTCTAAGCGGCGTCTAGAATACGGTCCTGCATCCCGCCGTAAATAAGACTCTTCACCATTTCTATTTTGTAAAAGTCGTGCGGGAAGCCGAGTTCGATTGCACTCGCCTCATCCAAGTCCGCCAGGTGCTTTCCACTCAGTTCGAGCGTCAGACTGTCGAGGTTGTCTTGCAGTTGCGAAATCCGCCGCACTCCCAGGATCGGGATGACTGGGACATCGCGATATCGCAGCCAGGCCAGGGCAACCTGGGCCTGTGAACGTCCCGTCTCTTCGCTAATTTTCTTCAGCGCGAAAACGATTCGGTCCGGACCAAGGTTGAAAGCCTTCGCCATGGGAATCAGTTCCCGCTCCACCGTGCGCTCAACCAGCGAGTATTCAATCTGCAGTCCAACGAATTTTGTTCAGCCGCGCAAATCGGCAATCGTGTTGGCCTGAGCAATCCACCATGCCGGCGCATCCGAGACTCCGATGTAAAGCACCTTCCCTTGACGCACCAGATCATCGAAGGCGCGCATGACTTCTTCCACGGGAGTCATCTTGTCCCAAATGTGAAGCCAGTAGAGATCGATGTAATCGGTTTTCAACCGGCGGAGAGAGGTTTCGAGGCTTGGACCATACTCTTGCGATGGTTGCCGCTTGCGTTCGGATCGTTCCCCGGGGATGCGTTGGTGTACTTAGTTGCCAGCACGACTTCCTGGCGATGACCATGGATGAATTCACCAACCAGCACCTCGCTGGTTCCGTTGGTGTACACGTTCGCGGTGTCGATGAAATTCCCGCCCGCCGCGCGGTAGGCCTCATAAATTTGGCGGGCTTCGTCTTTTCGGGAACCCCAACCCCAATCCTCGCCAAATGTCATGGTGCCGAGCGACATTTCTGCAAGTCTCAAACCGCTATTCCCCAGGAGTCGATATTTCATAGCTTTGACCTTTCCAGTAGAAATTTCGGAAGTCACACCATAGTGCAGTGGATTCGCTCACAAGAACTCGCGTTACAAAATTTTGTCAAAAAAACAGCTCAGCGAACCCATCGCAGGACAAGCTTTACACATCTTTTACAAGTCTTTGCGCAAGAAACGCCTCTCTACCACCATCTAACCTAGTGGTGAGAGCATATATCTGCAAGGCGTCGGGGTAAAACATGCGCAATCTTCCATCAAAATTCGTTTCGCCAAATGTTACCATTCGCGTCGCTGGCTCCCTGTCTCAAGGTCATCTAACCTACCTCGACCAACTCGTTTCTTCCGCGATTGAGTGCGCCTTGTGGCCTCTGCTCGACTTGGCTCATCTGGAGGAACTGGATCGCGTCGCACTCCTGTATCTCGCAAGCGGTGAGGGGCGACGTTTTGGCATTGTCGCCTGCCCGAATTTTATCCGCGAGTGGATGCAGCACGAGAAGGAACATCAGGCGGCTTGATTGCCGCCATCCAGACTGGCCGGGCGGCGACAGGCACAAGTCGGCAAGATGCTTCCCTTCCAAACGAACACGATTGGGGTTACGTGATCTTGATCCTCATGGGAGCGGCAGAATCAAACCCGCCATCGGCCTCCGTTAGACATTCCGGCTTCAATCGTTCAAAATACTGAGTCTCGTACTCAGGAGCTCTCATTGACTACACCGATCCGTGCCAGAGTGAAGATCAGCGCTCTCGGCACCTACGTGCCGCCTCGCCTTCTCACCAACGCCGACCTCGAAAAAATGGTCGATACTACCGACGAATGGATTCTCGCTCGTGTCGGCATTCGCGAACGCCACATCGTTGAAAAAGGAGTCGCCACCAGCGACCTAGCCGTCGAGGCTGCGAAGAAGGCCCTCGCCCAGCGTGGGTTGGCTCCAAGCGACGTCGATGCCATCATCGTCGGCACGGTTACTCCTGATATGTTTTTCCCCTCAACTGCCTGCCTCGTCCAACACAAACTTGGCGCAACGGGCGTTTGGGGATTCGATCTCTCTGGTGCCTGCTCCGCCTTTATCTACGCCGTGCAAACCGGAGCGCAATTCATCGCGGCCGGCACGCACAAGCGGGTCTTGGTGATCGGCGCCGATGTCATGTCCTCGATCATCGACTACGCTGACCGCGCCACCTGCGTGATCTTTGGCGATGGCGCCGGTGCCGTGATCCTCGAGGCCACCGAGGACGATTCTGTCGGCCTGATCGATTTCATCCACGAAATCGATGGCTCGGGCGGATGCTATCTCTACATGCCCGGCGGCGGGAGCCTGAATCCTTCATCCCGCGATACCGTCGATAAGAAAATGCACTATGTTCACCAGGACGGTCAGCAGGTGTTCAAGTTCGCCGTGCGCAAGCAAACCGAAGCCTGTCTGAAGTTGCTGGAGCGTAACGGCCTTAAAGGTTCGGATGTTGATGCCTTCATCCCGCACCAAGCCAATCTGCGCATCATCAACGCTACCGCCGACCGCCTTGGCTTACGTCCGGAAAGCGTGATCGTCAATATCGATCGCTACGGAAACACCACCGCCGGCACCATTCCATTAGCCATGAACACGGCCATAGAGGAAGGCAAACTGAAAAAGGGAAGCCTTGTGCTGATGGCCTCGGTGGGCGCGGGCTTCACAGTGGGCGCTGCGCTGCTGCGCTGGGCATTCTGAATAGCGCTTCTATGACGTTCGTAATCTCTCCAGAGTGAATTTCTATGGCGCAGCTGCTCTGTCCGCTGTTATCTTTTCGCAACGTTCGCCTCACGTGGGGATGCGGCGGACGAGCAGGACCATGCTGTATAGGATATGCTGCTGCCTTCTGTTAGCTTTCTTTTCGATGGGGCACGCGACCGCCCAAAGGGCTAAAGACGACTCCCAGGAAACCAAACTGTTGGTGATGGAACACCTGTGGAATGAAGCCCAGTTGAATCGTGATTCCCGCGCCCTTGACGGCTTGATCGGCGCCAACTTCATTAATACAGAGTACGATGGCGAGGTTAGCGACAAGGCACAGTTTCTTGCCGATATCAAAGACCCACGGTTCAAACCCACCAATCTGACGATTCAGGATTTGAAGGTCAGCATGTACGGCGACTCGGCCGCGGTGGTCGGCATCTATCACACCAAAGGAACCTACCAAGGGAAAACCTACGAGCACTTCGGCCGCTTCACCGACACGTGGGTATTCACCGAAGGCCGCTGGCAATGCGCCGCCAGCCATACTAGCCTGCTGAAAAAATAGCTACCATTCAAGTAAACTAGGCCCACGGCTTCCACAAGGCGAGGGTGCCGCCGATTGTTCTCATATGAACTTTTCATGAGTGAAAGCTGCTTCCGCTCCGGATTGCCATTAATCTAAACACTTGCGGCCTTTGTGCTCTTCACAACCGGCCAGGAAGCTACACATGGAAGCAACGCTCCGCCCACACCGATGGCAAACTCTGCTGGCCTTCGCCATCATCTATCTGGTTTGGGGTTCCACATTTCTCGCGATCCGCATAGGCGTGCGGGAGGTGCCGCCCTTCCTGCTTGCTGGGATGCGGTTCTTCGCCGCCGGAATTGTGCTCTACACCTGGATGCGCGCGAAGGGCACGCCTTCGCCGGCTCGGCGCGAGTGGGCTGCGGCTTCGTCCATCGCTGTATTGATCTTTGTACTCGACTACGGCTTACTGTTTTGGGCGGAGAAGCGCGTTCCCTCGGGGATTGCGGCAGTCATGATGGCGACGATCCCGGTCTTCATGGCGATCGCGGAAATTGTCCTCCTGCGCACGCAAAGGCTGACGCTCCGATTGGCATTCGCGCTCTTGGTGGGGATCGGCGGCGTATTGGTCCTCGTCAGCCGCTCGGCTAGTTTTGGGGACGGCCCCATTGACGCCGCGGGAGCGGTTGCTCTGGTGGTGGCCGCAATCAGTTGGTCGCTGGCTGCAATTCTCACATGCAAGCTATCCTTGCCTGAATCGAAAGTGATGAGTTCGGGAGCCCAGATGCTCGCCGGGGGAATACTGCTCACACTGACGGCGGCGATGCTGGGAGAACTCAGAGGCTTTCGCGTGCGCGCAGTGTCCACCGGTGCGTGGCTCGCGCTGATTTACTTGATCGTCGCGGGTTCGATCGTCGCCTTCACCGCCTACGTGTGGCTCATCCACCACCAGTCGCCAACTAAAGTGGGGACGTACGCGTATGTCAATCCAGTCGTGGCAGTTTTTCTCGGATACTTTGTGGGCGGAGAAGGGCTCGGCGCGCGGACGGTCTTGGGCACATTCCTGGTTCTGGTAAGTGTGGTAGTGATTACGACAACGCCAAAAAAGAGTACCGAACTCAAACCGTTGGTCGAAGAAGCGCAACTGGCAGAACCTTAGTCTTGCCAGCTGTGCCGTCTGCTCGCGGCCGGTCTCCCTACGGATGCGTCATTTTCTCGGGCCGCACCAGCTGATCAAATTCGTCGCCCGTTAGATGGCCTAACTTCAGGGCAGCTTCGCGCAGGCTGCTGTGCTCCACGTGCGCGGTGTGGGCGATCTGGGCGGCTTTGTCGTATCCCACTTTCGGCGCCAGCGCGGTTACCAGCATCAGCGAGTTCTTCACGTACCAGTCCACCTTTGCGCGATTCACTTCTATGCCCTTGATCATGTACTCGACATAACCGTGGCAGGCGTCGGCGATCAGCGTGACCGAATGCAGAAAGTTGTAGATGATCACCGGCTTGTACACGTTGAGCTCGAAATTCCCTTGCGATCCCGCGAATCCCACCGCAGCCGTCGCACCATGAACCTGCACGCATACCATCGTCATAGCTTCACACTGCGTCGGATTCACCTTGCCCGGCATGATCGAAGACCCCGGCTCGTTCTCCGGGATCGAAAGTTCGCCCAGTCCGCAGCGAGGCCCTGAAGCCAGCCAGCGGATGTCGTTGGAAATCTTCATCAGCGAGGCGGCGAGCGTTTCCATTGCGCCCTGCGCAAAAACAATCTCATCATGCGCCGACAGCGCGGCGAACTTGTTGCCGTGGGATCTGAAGGGAAGCCCAGTGAGTTCGGCGATCTTCTTCGCGGCGCGTTCCGCAAATTCGGGATGCGTGTTCAGCCCCGTGCCCACCGCGGTTCCGCCGATGGCGAGATCGTAGAGGCCGTCCAGCGCCTGTTCCAGGCGGTTGATATCCCGCTGCAACAGACTGGCCCAGCCGCCGAACTCCTGGCCGAAAGTCAGCGGCACGGCATCTTGCAGGTGTGTGCGGCCGATCTTTACCACATCATGGAATTCCTTGGCTTTGGCCGCGATCGCATCGTGCACGGTTCTTATGGCCGGAATCAGAGCGTTCTTAACCCGATCCGCGGCCGCGATGTGCATCGCCGCAGGAAACGTGTCGTTCGACGACTGCGACATATTCACGTGATCATTGGGATGGACCGGCTTCTTCGATCCCTTCTCTCCGCCCGCGATTTCAATGGCGCGGTTCGAGATGACCTCGTTCACGTTCATGTTGGTCTGCGTCCCGCTTCCGGTCTGCCAGATGCGCAGGGGAAACTGGTCGTTCAGCTTCCCCGCGATCACTTCGTCGGCCGCCTGCACGATGAGCCTTGCCTTGTCTGCGGGCAGCTTGCCCAGATCCTGGTTTACCAGTGCGCACGCCTTCTTAAGGACGCCGAACGCACGAATCAGCTCTGGGGGCATGGTGTCGCGCCCAATGTTGAAATGCAGCAGGGAGCGCTGCGTCTGCGCTCCCCAATAGACGTTGGCCGGGACTTCGATTTGTCCCATGCTGTCGGATTCAATGCGAGTGCGCGTCGCAGATTCTGTAGAGGCTGGCATAGTATGTCCTGACTAAGGCGATGGAGATGAATGGAGTAACCGAAAATTATATCGCGGAGCGCACATCAGGCCGTGCGCCGGCTCACCCCAACTTGTGATGGAAAGGAATCCGCAGCGTGCGCGTGCTAGAATCATCGGTCTCTGATCTGTGCGCGTTCCGGTGTGATGGGCGCAGCGATTTTTCAAACCATGCCTGATTTTCTCACCGCCGAAGACGTTGAAACTCTGCCCAAGGCCAAAATTCGTCCGCGTCCCGAGCTGCGCGCAGACGTGCTGGTGATTGGGGCTGGGCCCACCGGCTTAGCCTGCGCGATCGAAGCGCAAAAGGTCGGGCTCCGAGTTATCGTCCTTGACAAGGGCTGTCTGGTCAATTCGCTGTATCACTATCCACCCAACATGGTGTTCTTCACTACTCCCGAACTGCTGGAAATCGGCGATATCCCCTTCACCACAGCACGGCAGAAACCCAACCGCGAAGAGGCATTGGAGTATTACCGCAAGGTGGCGGAGCATTACCATCTCGACATTCGCCAGTACGAGTGGGTCAAGACGGTTATGGGCGAAGATGGAGACTTCAGCATCACGGCTACCGACCGTGCCGGCCGACCGCGTGACTACCGTACGCGCAAGGTGATTGTCTCCACCGGCTACTACGATTTGGCCAACGAACTTTGCATTCCTGGCGAAGATCTGCCGAAGGTCTCACACTACTACGGCGACGCTCATCCTTACTACGACGCGGATGTACTCGTAATCGGGGGCAAGAACTCGGCCGCCATTGCGGCGCTGGACCTGTGGCGTCACGGCGCACGCGTCACTCTGGTCTATCGCGGCACGCAACTGCACCACCACGTCAAATACTGGATCAAACCGGACCTCGAAAACCGCATCAAGAGCAACGACATCGAAGCTTACTTCAACAGCACTGTGCAGGAAATTGGCGTGGACCATGTGGTGATCAACACGCCGCGAGGGCCGCTTCGCCTGAAGAACGACTTTGTCCTCGCCCTGATCGGCTACCATCCTGACTATGATTTTCTGCGCAGCATGGGCATTGAACTCTCAGCCGAGCAGCATCGCCCGGTTTGCGATCCAGTGTCGCTGGAAAGCAATGTGCCGGGAATCTATGTTGCGGGCGTGATTGTGGCGGGATCGCGCACCAATGAGATTTTCATCGAAAACGGTCGCTTCCACGGCAGGCAGATTGCCGAAGATCTGAAGATCAAGCTGCGTCTCGGCCCGGCGACCAGCGCAGATCCTACTGAGAGTTTTCAACCCTAGCCCGCTGCGCCCGCTCCTTTATCCCACCTTGCTGCAGCCGGTCGATCTTCGCCGCCAGGATGAAATCGCTTTCGGTGAGGCCGTCGACCTTATGTGTCCACAGCGTAACCTCAGCTTTCCCCCAGGCCAGCAGAATGTCAGGATGGTGACCTTGCTCCTCCGCCAGTGCGCCTACGCGGTTGACGAACTCGAGTGCCTTGGCGAAGTCGGGAAATTTGTACTCTCGCTTGAGGTGATGCTCGTCGATCACGCTCCAGTTGGGGACAACCTTCTGCAGCGCTTCGAGTTCTTTCCCTTTGAGCGGGGGGACGCCACCGCGGCAGGGAACGCATTTCTTATCGGCTAGTTGTTCGGTCATGGAAATCACTCCGCCCGCCATAATCATAGTTCAAGTTGCGGAGGAGCGTTTTCCGAGTCATCCCAACCATAAACTAGCGACCCAAACAACATTGAAACCCCAAAGCTGCCAGTGCATCTTTAACATCCTTATTACGGACTGAGGCTTGGGGCAGAAAGCAATGACTCCACAACCGGCAAGCAGCGGTTCCGCCCCAGGCGGAGGCAATCCCTGGCTGATCGCAATCGCCGTGATGCTGGCCGTTCATGGAAGTGCTGGACACTTCCATCGCCGCTGTTGCCCTGCCTTACATCGCGGGCAGAATTGGCGGCTTCGCTCAGTCCGGCGCGTATTACGGTTCAGGGGGCGATGCAAGGGATGCAACAGTATTTGAGCGTGCGAGGAGTCTCGTCCACGACAGCCTTGCAGCAAGCATATGGATTGATCGATCAGGGCCCTCACCCGGACAGGCAAGTCTGTGGTCCTACGTAGATGATTTCCGCTACATGGCGTTAGTCTGTTTCGGTTGTGTGCCGATTGTGTTCGCGCTGAAGAAAGCAGTGAGGAAGGGGCCGGCGGGGGCAGCGCATTAGTTGGACTCGCGCGCGAAACCAATAGGGGCAGGGGCATAGGCCGTTCCCTCCTTGAATACGATCTTCGGGACAAACCCTAGAACGGGATATCCTCGTCCGTGATCGGACCCGACGCCGCGCCAGCGTGCTCGGGTTCAGGCGTGCGCTGGTCGAAGTTGTTGCCACCGGCTGATGCGCCTGCGCCGCGAGAGCTTCCGCTGAAGTCTCCGCCGCCGCTGCCTTCGCCGCGTCCGCCGAGCAGAATCAGATCACTGCCCACCACTTCGGTCATGTACTTCTTCTGGCCGCTGGTTTTGTCGTCCCAGGAGCGGGTTTGCAGGCGGCCTTCGATGTAGACTTTGCCACCCTTCTTTAAGTATTCTCCGGCGATTTCCGCGAGCCGCTGCCAGAGCACGACGTTATGCCACTCGGTGCGGTCCTGCCACTCGCCTGCCTTGTCTTTGAATCGTTCATTGGTGGCAATGGTGAGCTTAGCCACGGGCGTGCCCTGCGGCGTGTATTTAATTTCGGGGTCTTTGCCCAGATTGCCGATCAGTTGAACTCGGTTGAGACTTTTTCCTGCCATCGGGGTGCTCCTTCGCAAAGGGTTCACTATAGCAGAATTGGCAGCGTGGAAATGGTGCGGACTGTCACAAACTGAAAGACAAAGTGTCATTTCGGGGCGAACTGGAAATCCACAAGAGCGCTTGACGAAGTGCCGCAAATCCGTGAATTCAGGGTATAATCCCGCCATGCCTGCCGCACCCGGAGCGACCAGGGCCGTGGGGATGGTTCCCGACGAGCTCAAGTGGGAACCGAAGTCCAAAGGCCTGATCACGCCGCGCAAAAAGAAACCCAAGGAACTGGCCGTCATCACCGAGTGCTGCACCGGATGCGCCGGCTCGCCGGCGTGCGTGGAATATTGTCCGGTGGAAGATTGCATGTTCTGGGTGCCGGACGAAGACAGCACGCCGTTCGGGCGTATCGCGATCGATCCCATTCTCTGCATTGGCTGTAAGAAGTGCCTCAGCAAAGGTCCGGACGGCTGCTTCCTTGACGGCTGCCCGTGGGATGCCATCGTGATGGTGGAAACCACAGAGGTGGAAAAAGAAGTGGGAGCGATGGCGATCTAGTTCTGGGCTCTCAGTCGTCAGCTTTCAGCCGTCAGCTCTCCTCGCTCTAATGCGCTGTCATCCTGAGCGGAGGCGTGGAATTCGCGGAGCGAGTTCCACACCGCAGTCGAAGGATCCCTAGTTCTCCTGCTCCGCCAGAAGCTCCAAAGGAGTTCTCACCACTGCACCGGTGAGCCTATAGCTCACTTCACTCTCTGCCGTATTGCCTTCTCCGTCTCTACGGCCTGCTGCCGTACGTCATTCGAAATATCCGGCAGGTCGCGCTCGTAGGGAAGAATGGCGGGAAGGTCGTCGGGTTGTCCAACGAGATAGAGCGCCCGCAGTGCCTCCCACACCTGCTCGGTTGAAGGATCAACCACGGCGATTTCCGCTCCAGCTGCGATGTTCGCGCCGGTTCCAGCCACCGAGCGGATTCGTCCGGGAATTGGGGAACGGATTTCTGCGATCTGTTCATGGCCGTATTGCAGCTTCGCGATCAATCCACCTTGACGGATGACCGTGCCGGGGCGGTCCGCATCGACGATGCGTCCGGATTCCGGCGAAGTAATTTGCGCCGGCTGCAGCAGTGCGACGATCTGCGGACGACCGGCGGCATCGCCGAAGCGCACCAGCGAAAGTGCCGCATTGCCTCGGACCATGGGCGAAGGATCAGTGAGCATCTGCAGCAGCGCCTCGTGGAATCCCGCGCCGGTTGCGTCTTGTCCCATGACCCAGGCGTCAGTGTTGCGCACCTCTTCCACGGGATCGGACGCCAGCCGCACCAAGTCGGGATACCATTGTTTCGCGCTTGCGTCCTGTCGCGTGATGCGCTCGCCCACCTGCACCAGCGCCTGCTGAATGTGCCGCGGCTTCTTCGCATCGTGCAGATAGTCGTTCAATTGCTGTTCAGAAAGCTTCCGTCCAAACCATGTGTTCCACCAGAACAGGAAGGGCATCAGGCAGATCAGCCACGCGGTCAGGAAGAAAAGAAGCTTTTGATTGCGGGACATGCCCGGCTTTCGCGTTTGGACGGTGTGCGTCTGCGGGGCTGGTTGTGGATTAGCGGACATTGTCGCAGACTTTCTGAGAGTCACGGGAACCTACTTCGCACTTACCCCACCACATCGGCGTCGAGCACTCGCTCCTGCTCCAGATAATGCGAAACCGCGTACTGGGCCAAGAGTGGCGTCTGGAGCCCGATTTCGGCGCCGATCCATTCGCCCTTGGCGTGGGGCTTATCCGGCGCGTGGTTGCAGCGCCCACCGCTGCCAAACTGGGGGCCGAAGTCTGCGCTTTGGATCTGATCAAACTGTTTGATCTCGCGCCAGGCTTCATCGCCGACGGTTCCGGCAACGTCAATTGTCAGGCGCACGGTCGACATAAGAAAACGCTATTTTCACCACAAAGGCACAGAGACACAGAGACACAGAGAAGATCGCAATCGTTCTCGCTTTTTCGTTGGCCTTCTCTGTGTCTCAGTGCCTCTGTAGTGAATTCCTAGCTGTGCGGGAACCATCGATACAGCATGAAGTATACGAGCACCCCTGTGACGCTGACGTACATCCACAGCGGCCAAGTCCAGCGTGCGATGGCGCGATGACGATCATAGCGGCCGCGCAACCCGCGGCTCAGCGTGATGATCACCATGGGAACGATCACAATTGCAAGCGTGACGTGAGGGATAAGGACTAAGAGGTAGATCGTATGCCACACGCCCGCGCCGAGGAAACGAATGTCGCCGACATGCACATGGAAATATACATAGCAAGCCAAAAACAAAGCCGAGGCTACAACCGCGGCGATCATGCAGGCACGATGCGCGGCGATTCTCCCTCGCATAATCAGGTTGCGGCCAATGAGCAGCAAAACTGCGCTGATGCCGTTCAAACTCGCAATCAGGGCAGGGAAGAACGCGTATTTTTCAGCGATCACGCGGCAGGCCTCGTGGTGCGGCGGTTGGCCATCAGGAATGCGAGTCCGAACATCACCAGCGAAAACAGGAGCAACGTCGCCATCGCCGAAGGCAGAGGGAAGGTTGCTTCCATCCCGGGATAGAGCAGGGCTCGCAGCGCCTCCACTCCGTAAGTGAGCGGATTCATGTACATCAGGACGCGAATCCAGCCCGAAGCGCCGGCCATGGGAAACAACGCGCCCGACAATAGCCACAGCGGAATCAGGAACAGATTGATGATGCCATGGAAGGCTTGCGTGGAATCCATGGGCCATGCGATGGCGAAGCCCAGCGCGGTCAGAGCGAACGAAACCAGGAATACTACGACGGCCACCAACAGAATCTGGGGAAGGTTGAGGTGTACGCCTGCGAAGGGCGCGAAGACGAGGAAGATCATCCCCTGAATGGCGGAAAGAGTTGTACCGCCCAGAACCTTACCCAGCACAATCGCGGAGCGCGGCACCGGCGCCACCAGTACCGAGAGCAGAAATCCTTCCTTGCGGTCCTCGATAACCGACATCATGGTGAAGATCGAGGTGAACAGGACGATCATGATCAGCGCGCCGGGATAGAAATAATCCATGTAGTGCTGCTGGCCCTGACCGTTGCCGGAACGAAATGAAGTGCCGAAGCCCGAGCCGATCACCACCCAGAACACCAACGGCGATGCCAGCACGCCGATCACGCGGGATTTCTGGCGGTAGAAGCGTACAATCTCGCGCCACCAAAGTGTGAACGCGGGGAGCAAGACACCCGCGGAAACGGGTACAATCGGTCTCGATAATGCGGCAGTTTGAGTAGCCACGACGTTAACTCGCTTTCACTGCTGGAGATTTCGGTGCCGGAGCAACAGCTTTTTTCTTACCGAGCATTCCCGAGTCCTGCATCTCCCAGTAAGCATTCAACAAAAAGACAGCTGAAAGCGTAAGCAGGATCAGGCTCATGAACAAGCCATCCACGGTGGTAATCATGCCGTTCATCAGCGTCCACGCCACTCCCAGCAGAGGGAGAATGCCAAGCACAAGAGAAAGGGCAAGCATCATGGAAAGCAAGTTACCTCCTGTGATCTTCTGAATTCGACTCTGCTTCGTTTTTCTCGCTCCAGAATTTATGTCCGGTGCGCCGAATGAAAACGTCTTCGAGCGCCGGTTTGCTAACGGAAAGCGCCTCGATCTCTCCGGGAAAGGCCTCGACCACTTCAGTGACAAAGCGGTGCGCGCCCTCCCGTTCTATGCGCACCTGATTCTCCAGAACCGTCGTTTCCGCGTGAAAGCGCGCCCGGATGCGCTCTGCCAGCACTCCCGCGTCGTGAGCCGCATGCAGCAATACGACGTCGCCGCCAATCTCGCTCTTCAATTCCTCTGGCGTGCCCAGCGCCACTAGGTTGCCTTCATTCATGATGGCCAGCCGGTCACAACGCTCAGCTTCTTCCATGAGGTGCGTAGTCACCAGCACGGAAACATGCTCTTCGTCGCGCAACATTTGCAGATATTGCCAGAGATCGCGCCGCGCACCAGGATCAAGGCCCGTGCTGGGTTCATCCAGCAGCAGCACTCCGGGATGATGAAGCAGCCCCTTGGCCAGCTCGATGCGGCGCTGCATCCCGCCGGAGAACGTTTCAACGAGTTCTTTGGCGCGGTCGGCAAGCCCCACGCGTGACAGGATTTCAAAAATTCGTCTCTTCAGCGCTGCCCCACGCAGGCCATAGAGATGTCCCTGATGCCAAAGATTCTCGTAGGCTGTGAGCTTGAGATCCACGCTCTGCGCCTGAAAAACCACGCCAATCTGCCGCCGCACTCGCGCCGGCTCCTGCGCCGCATCGCAACCCATGATGGTCGCGCGTCCGGCGCTCGGAATCATCAGCGTGGAAAGAATCCGAAAGAGCGTGGTCTTCCCGCTGCCATTCGGGCCAAGCAAGCCGAACAACTCCGCAGGCCGCACGTCGAACGAAACTCCATTCAGAGCGGTGCGGTTCTCATAGCGATGCACGAGGTTTTGTACGCAAATGACAGGCGCTGCGGAAGCAGGCGTTACTTCCGGACCGGCGTCAGCAAATGCAGATACTTTCGATGCCAAGGAGTGTCCTAGGATGAACCCAAAACTAGTTTACGACGATATCGCGTAGAACATCGTGGAAATGGATAAAAGCAGTAAATAAATACGACGCCCTTAACATGGCTGACGCATTCAACTCTTTGCTCATGCAGCCGAAGCATCCCCTTGTACCTGGGGTATGCGCTCCTCAAACGCGACCGGGACGTGCCGCCAAACTTGAATGGCGAGAACCACAGTCGTCGCGAGCAAGAGCGCTCCCACAGCCACATGCGACACCGTCGCTACCACCATTGGCAGTTCCGGTTGTGCCGCGTCCTTGCCCCAGGCCACACGCGCCAAGAACGCAGTAAAGCCCAGGCAAAGCTGGGTAATCAAAAGCGAGAGCATGACGATCGCGGGACGCCGTAGTGCTTCGATTTGCGAATAAACCGAAAGCGCCCGAATCGCGGTCCAGGCCAGCACGAAGGACACAATTACCGCATTCACCACGTGTGGCCACCAACTCATGCCGTGATGACGAAACATCCCGCCCAGGATGAGTTGTACATACAGCACGAAGATGGAAAGCAGGGTGAGCGTGAACAGGCTAGGGCGTCGCGGGTCGAACTCCACGCGCGGCTGTTCTTCCACCCACTTGCGTCCTGTGAAGAGAGCGATTGCCACGGCGATGCAGAAGAAGGTCTGCGCGACGGTGGCGTGCGCCGTGGAAACCGCCGGAGGCTGAAAGAACAAAACTGTAAGTCCGCCGAGAATGGCTTGTGCGATCACCGTGCAGAAAGCGCCTACTGCAAGCCAGCGCAGCCAGCGACGCCGCTCTGCCAGTAGAGTCCAGATGGCGATCGCCAGGGTCAGCGTCACTAGCGTGCCGGCCACCATGCGGTGACTCCATTCGTAGCGTATGCCACCAACAAAACGGGGTACTTTGACGAGGTAGCCAAACGACGTTGGCCAGTCAGGGACCGATAGTCCTGCATCATTGCTGGTGACCAACGCTCCGGCGGTGATCACGACGAACGTGGCGCACGCCGTAAACACCGCGAAAGCATGATGGGCGCGATTGTAAGTTGTCAGGATGGCCTTCAGAGTATTTCCCCTTGGGTCAGCGGGGATGAACAAAAGTCCCCGCATTTGAAGCGAGCCACGTCGGTTGGCCCAGCCCGCTACTCCAAACAGACGATTTTATCAGACCGACATCCTGATGCAAGCGGCAAAGCCGGGGCAATCCCAGCCTTGCCTTACTCGGCCGCGGCCTTGAAGCTCTGATCCACCGTCTTGGTTTCTTTCGGGCCGACCGTTACTTTCTGATCCTGTTCGCCCAGCTTCTCCTGCACGAAAGCAATCGTATAATCCCCCGGCGGCAGGCCCTTAATCTCATATTTGCCGCTCTCGTCGGTGACCGCATAGAACGGATTCTTCACCACGCTGATGTACATCTTCATCCAGGGGTGCTGGTTGCACTTTACGGGTAGCATGATTTCTTCACGGGCGAAATTCTTTTCGATCGCAGGCGACGAGGGTGGCTGCGACTCGTTCCACTCGCGGTTGTCCTTGGGTGTGGGATGGATGTTGTGCGTGGTCATATCGTCATTCTTGATCTGCACGGTCTGCCCGGCCATTACTCCTAGCACGTGCGGATGGTACTTGCAGCCGCTTTGGTCGAGGACGACCGCATCCTTGGGCACGTCGAAGGTGCGGTTGCCCAGGCCGTCCTTTACGTAGACAAATACATTGGCGAGATCCCCACCAGCGACGATGATATTTTCCGCTTCGTTCGTGCCTTTGCAGGCTGGATCCTGGCTCATGTCAATCTTCGAAGGTTTCGGCGCCGTGCCATCAAACTTCACAGTGCCCTTGACGGTTGCCACGGTTGCTGGATCAATCGGCGTAGCTGCTGGCGCGGGCGCCGCTTGCTGCTCAGCCATGTTGTTGCTTGACTGTTCCGTATTCTCTTTCTTATTGCACGCTGCCAGCAGCAGTAAGGCCAACAGAGCCACCATGCTGACCGCCATCATCCTCAAACCTGTTTTCTTATTCATGATGTCGCCCTTTCTGTAGGAGGTTAAAATCTGCTTGATCCTTAGGTTGTACCGGTGCTACTGAACTGGCAATTTTATCGCGAACCGCCGTTTGCCGCCTGATGCGGCTGCGCTGCAGCCTGCGTGTGGTCGGTTGATGGATGAACACTCGCCGTCTTTGCCCGCGGCATGGACGACGCCACTTTGCGTTGCTCTTCCGGCGTCAACTGGAAGATGTAATCGGTCAACAGCTTCCTATGGTCTCCCTCATAGCCCTGGAACGACGGCGGCGTCGGCCCGGCGAACACCCATTGATTGTTCTGCTGCTTGAATAGTCCCGATGGCATCGACGTGCCTGGGCTGACTGCTTGTGGGTCTGTGATCCAGCGCTCCACCCAGTCCGGCTTCAAGCGTTCTTTTGCCAGCAGGAAATTCGGCGCGGTGGCAATCTTGTCGTGCGTCGGATCGCCCGTAGCGTGACACTTCAAGCACGGTGCTGCGGAGCTGGAGAACAGGCTTCGAGCCATGTCGGTTTCTTTCGTGGTGAGAACCGGAACCTGCTCCGGAATGTAGGGCAATGGTTGCTGCGAGAGCGCCTGGAAGAAGCGCACCAGCTTCCGCAATTCGCTATCCGAGAAGGAGAACGTGGGCATGCGCACCTTCAAGTAAGGCCGCACACCGTTGCGGTTCGTATCTGTTGTGCTCAACGCCGGATTCGACAAGAACTTCCGCAGCCACTCCGGATCGACTCGCGCACCTTCGGTTAAGAGTTTCGGTGGCAACTGCTCCTGTACCTCCTGGTACTGCGGCAAGCCCATCAGAATGGTTCGCTGTCCGGGGATGAACTGGTGGCAGCCCATGCAATTGTATTTCTTTACGATCCACCAACCTTCCTGAATGTCGTGCCGGGCATCCCCCGGTTTGTATTGATAACTCGCAGGCAAGGAAGTTTCTTCGCTTCCCATCAGGAAAGTAGTGAGGTCGAGCACCTGATCTTTAGTGAGGTGCAGGTTGGGCATGCGGAGCGCTTCGGTTTCGCTCTTGACCTTGCCCTGGTCATAAATATTGGGCTCGGCTAATTTGTGTTCGAAGAATCCTTTGTGGTCGTACCAGGGCTCCTTCGCGGGACCGTCCGGCAAGCGCGCGAGATCTTCTTTATCTTTGATCGGCTCGGCATCCTTGCCTCCGCGCTGGGCTACCTCGGTGAACAACGCAAAGTCGAGACGCTCGATGGGCTTGCTGCCCTCGAAGGTGAGCTCAGTGCCGATGCGCCCTTCGTCCTCGAAGCCTGTTATCTCATGGCAGCCGGAGCAGCCAAAATGCCGAACCCACTTCTTGCCCTCGTCCTTCAGCTTCGGATCATCCATGAACGAGGCATCTGCATATGACGACGGCTCCCGCTTCCTCTGCGTCATCAAGTAAGTGGCGATGTCTTCCGCATCCTCTGGGGACAGCCGCAGACTTGGCATCACCGTCATGTTCTGGACTTGCAGTTCGTGGCCGTCGTTGGGACACTGGCTGTGATCGAGATCAAACTGATAGGGGAGGCCCTTCTTGGCGTAATCTTCCGGGCCAATATCCTTCTTTTCGTACGGACAGTAGGGGCGCGTCCGTTCGCGCGCGTTGTGAATCCAGCGAACCAGATAATCGTAATTTGCTTTTTCTCCGACGCGCGATAGCTTCGCGGCAAACGTGCCTCCTTGCATCTGATCACCTTCGCCAATAGAGTGGCAAGCCAGACATCCGCGGGTTTCAAATAACTCTTTTCCGTGGGCGGCGTTGCCCGGCTTGTGTTTGGGAAGCGGATCGGTGAAGCCCGACTGCCATATATATGCCGAGATCGCCTGGATCTGATGATCGTTCAGGCGGAAGTTTGGCATTTTCGTTGTGGGGCGGAAATCTGTCGGCCTCTTCAGCCAAACCGGAATCCAGTTTTTGTTCAGCTTCAGCCGCGCATCTTTCAGATTTGGTCCGACTTTCTTCATGTCCTGCATCAGGCTGTGCGACTGAAAATCGAGTTGCTGCAAACGCCCGTCCAGCTTGCTGTTTGCCACCCTCAAGTCGACCGCCTGCCCATTCAGTCGGTTCGCTTCCTCGTTTGACTCGGCCGCGTCCGCCTGCTTCATCAGGTACGCGGTTTGCTTCAGATTGTCTTTCTTTTGCGTCTCGATCTGCTTGATTTGCTGGCCGATTGAGTTCAGGTCTTCGGGCTCTTTGTCATATCCCTCGTAGCGGTGGCAGCCCATGCAGCCGCGCTGGCGGAAGAGATCTTTGCCGTTGTTGATGGTTTGCCACTGCACGTCGCCGCTGGCCAGGACCATGTCGGCCGAATGACAATTCTGGCAGCCCGCTTCTGAGTTTTCTTTAGGGAAAAGCGGCCATAGCCAGTGCTCGTAATTTCCGTGCGCCTTCTCCACGCTCGTGGTGGCGCGCCCGTTCCCCTGATGGCAGGGAGAACAGCCGAACTTCTCTGGATCGTGAATCTTCAACAACTCAGGCTGTGGATGGCTCACGAATGCGTCGGCATACTCATCGGGCTTTTTCTGGCCCTTCGGAGTCATGGAGGCGGCAGTGATTTTCAGCGGTTCGCGCGCGTTCATGTGGCAGGACTCGCAACGGTCCACGATGTTGGCTTCCGCCACGTTGATCTGGACGATTGCCGGATCCCACTCCGTCGCCCTCTTCTTCAAACCGTCGATCTGCTGCGGCGTCAGGTCGACCATGTGGTCGGAGATGTATTCGTCCATCTTCGCCCTGGCCGCGGTCACCGGTTTCAGAACATCGCCGAGTTCCAGACTCAGTTTCGTGCGCTCATCGCGGATCTCGTTATACGTCTCCTCCAGTTGCGGAAACGTAAATTTCTTCTTGCTGCCGTCCGGAAACTCAACTGTGGCCTGTTCGCTCTTGTACTTGTCAATTTCTTTCCGCTTGCTGGCCTTCGCCGAATCGCTGGTGCTGGTTTCGTACTCGTAGGTCAGCGCATTTACGTAAGCGCGCCGATCGGTGAAGACACTTTGGACCGCGAGTAGCCGCGCGCTGGCGTCGTCAAGTTTCTTGCGGGCTTCATCCGCTTGCGCCTTCGAATCCCGATAGGCCTTTTCGTAGCCTTGCTTGAGTGCGGCGTAATCCGGATTCTGCTCGACATCCTTCTCCGACGTAACCGATTTCGACCGCGCCGTGTTAAGAAACGCGCTGTAGCGATCTTTCCAATGCTCCTGGAATGCTTTCCACGGACGCTGGCCCCACGCCTCATCCCACAAGGCCCAGAACAACGTCGCCATCAGAATCACCGTCGCGATCAGGTAATACGCTGCGTACGATTTGCTTGTGATCGGGTCCTGCTCGGGGTTGGGTTGTTCAGGCACCGCTTCCTCCGAAGGTCTTTATCATTCCGAGCGAAGCGAGGAATCTGCTGTCCTCGCTGACATCCCGGTCCGCCGTATATTCACAACTAACAGACTCATCAAACGTTGAACCAGGGCGTGATCCACACATACTTGATGTGCCACAAGAGCCGCAGTCCCATCTTTAAGGGCAAGGCCACCATGGTCAGTAAAAGAAACTGCGTAATGGAAAACTGCAGCAGGCTCATCCTCTTGAAGTCTTTCGCCATGAATCGCCGGAACAGCGAATACACGATAAATCCTCCGAGCAGGTAATAGCCGCCAACCACAATCGCGCCGAACAGTGCTTTCGCCAGGTTCGACGTGATGCCAAAAATATCGGGTAAATCGCGGTTCACTTCATAGATCAGACGGTTGTGATCCCAGGTTTGCCCCGGCCAGAACCATTGCCAGCCGGGCCCCCGAATAAACGTACCAATGATGATCATCGCGACCCACAGAATGATGAAGCCGAACAAAAATGTCCCAATCGAAAACTTGCGCTGCTTCCACGTGTAGTACCCGCTGCCCAGCGGATTCGTATCAATGTAAGGAATAACCATCAGACCGATGATGATCATTGTGGGCATGACGACGCCGGCGATCCAGGGATCGAAATAGACGAGCATCTCCTGCAGTCCGAGGAAATACCACGGGGCCTTCGCTGGATTCATCGTCAAGTTGGGATTGGCGGGTTCTTCGAGCGGCGCGTTCAGCGTGATCGACCAGACCATCAGAATGATCGTCACGATGATGGCTGCAAGAAACTCAATGCGAAGCAGAAACGGCCAGACATGAACTTCCTTCTGCCAGCCGGGTTTGAACGGCCAGGTCTTGCGATGATGGGTCTTCGCGAGGGCAGCGTCGCCTTCGAGTTGCTCGATTAGCTGGTCGTTGGCATGCGCCTGCCTCCATGCCAGATAAATGTAGAAGGCCAACAGCGGGATCAAGCCTACGATCGGTACATTATCTGGAGCCGAGCAAATCTCCCAAAGTTGTCGCCAGTCCATACTTTCTCCAAGAACTTTGTGAGGACGGTCGCCCTCGGCCGTCCGTGTCGAGCGAAAGCTCGACTGTTTCTTGCTGGCACCCAAACCGAACTGCGGTCGGTCTGACAGCCGAGGGCGGCTGTCTCCACATGATTCTTGCTACTCTCCCGCTGCCTTTGGCCCCCGGCGCGGCTTATCCGCTTCCGCTTCCAACATCACCGGCGCTGGACCGGAGATTCCGCCGTCCTTCCGCACGCGCCAGAAATGCACGATCATCAGAATCGAAGCGACGATCGGAATGCCGATGCAGTGCCAGATGTACGAACGCAACAAAGCATTCGCATCCACGATCGAGCCGCCCAGCAGGCCGAAGCGCACATCGTTGTATGGCGTCATGCCCAGCATCGAGCCGAACGGGCCCTCGTGCCCAAGCAGCGGAGTGGCTCGCGCCATATTCGTGCCTACGGTTACAGCCCAGAATCCTAGTTGATCGTCGGGCAGAAGATAACCTGTGAACGAGAGCAACAACGTAAACACCAGCAATAGCACGCCTATGTTCCAGTTAAATTCACGCGGCTTTTTATACGAGCCGGTCAGAAAGACGCGGAACATGTGCAGCCACACGCCAATCACCATCAGGTGGGCGGCCCAGCGGTGCATGTTGCGCAGAATTTTTCCGAATGGCACATCGTGCTCGAGATAAAGTACATCGCGGAAGGCCTGCACCTTGCTCGGGTGGTAGTAGAACATGAGCAGAACGCCGGTGTAGGTGAGGATGATAAACAGAAAAAACGTGATCCCACCCATGCCCCAGGTGTAGCTGTAGCGCACCGAATCGCGATTAATCTTCGCGGGATGCAGATGTAAGAAGACGTTGGAGAGCACACCCAGAGCCCGATTGCGCGGTGTGTCGTCGTGCTTATGGCGAAAAATGGAAGTGTAGACCTGAGTCTTGGTCGGATCTTTCAGTCCCTCGATCTGCTCTTTTGCCTTGGCGGGAATGTCGACCTTTATCGCCTGAATGTGGTCTTTGACACCAGCGGTGACCCGCTCTACTAATCCCACTTTGCCGTTCTTGCCGTTCGGATTATTTTCGTCAGCCATCATTTCCTCTTGGTCAAAGTCGGCGGGACGCCGGCGCTACAAAACCGCTACACTCCCGTTAAGAATGCCCCTGGATCGTTGAATTTGCTGGGCTGTCCCTTCGGCCACTGATAAAGCCGCGAGGTGTCGACGATAATCTGCCCGTCCGGCGCCAGTTCTACATGTGCGCGGTCCATCGGACGCGGTGCCGGACCTTCGAAGTTGATCCCTTCGCTGTCATAGCCGCTGCCGTGGCACGGACACTTGAACTTGTTCTCGCTGGGCTTCCAGTCCGGTGTGCAACCCAGGTGTGTGCAGCGCGCATAGATCACGAATACGCGGTCGGGTGTGCGATCGACCCAAATGCGATATTTCTGTTGGAACTTGGTATCGACTCCGAGCGCGAACTCCGAGGGATAACCAATCTTGAAAACGGAGTTAGGTTCGAAGAGAGTGCGGGGAAGAAAGAATCGGAAGAAGGCCAGAAACCAGGCGGTCAAGAATGCCGTCACACCCACCCAAACCAGCCGCCGCCGTCGGCGGTCGATGTCCGTATTCGACGGGCCGGCCGAGGAAAGTCCACCAGCAGCCGCCGCCTTTGAGGTTCCCACCGCCGGTGTGCCTACATACTTCGTGGCATCTACCGCGCTCCGCGGCGCAGGTTGCGCCGCTTCTGGATTCGGACTCGGGTTCGGTTGTTCGCTGCCGGGAACCGTCATGGGTGCCCTCCTGTTCTATAGACTCGCCCCTAGTCTCCCGCGGCGGCCAACAATTCCGGCGTCGCCACTTGCCTCCCGGTTGTATGAATCGGTTCGTCGGAATCACGCGCTCTGCCCAGAGCTTCCCGCACCAATTGCCCCAGCGCCGAGATAAACTTTGGAGAATCGTTCAAGCCGGAGGTCATCCCGAACCGCGTAATACCCAGCCGCCGAGCCTCCTCGCGTCCCTCGTGATTGATTTCGCCCAGCGTCTCCACGTGGTCGGAAACAAAGGCTACAGGAACGATGCAAACCTCGCGCACTTTTTCACCTGCCAGATCACGTAGTGTCCGGTGCAGCGAAGGTTGCAGCCACTTGCTCGCGCCCACCTTGCTCTGGTAGCAGAGCCGGTGGCGATTCAACCATCCACCGCGCGCCATAAGAAGGCGCACGGTTTCCTCAATGTGCCGCTGATAGGGATCTCCCTTCGCGACTATCGACATGGGGATGCTATGTGCGCTGAAAACAATTTCCGCTCGGGCCGGGATTTCGAAGCGCGACAAAGCCTCGTCCACTTTTTCCACGACCGCGTCCAAATACATCGGATGCCGATAGAAGGGGCCGACGTTGTGTACGGGAACATCGTCGCGGAATAGCCGCTTCCATTCGTTCAGGCTGCTGCCCGTCGTGGTGGAGGAGTATTGGGGATACAAGGGCAGCAGCACGACTTCGTNNACGAAGCAGCTCGCGTCCACTCCCTGACTTATCAACTCCGCTTCTAGTGCACGTGCCTGACGCTCCGTGAAGCGGCGGATGGGGGAACCTCCGCCGATAGTTGCGTAGTGGTGTTGCACTTTACGGGCGCGCGTGGTCGAAATCAGTTTGGCCAGAGGTTTGCGACCGAGGCGGGCAAAAGGGAAGTCAATGATATCGGGG
Organism: Acidobacteriaceae bacterium; assembly: GCA_003138975.1. Lineage (GTDB taxonomy): Bacteria > Acidobacteriota > Terriglobia > Terriglobales > Acidobacteriaceae > Sulfotelmatobacter. The sequence continues at coordinate 30,140 of PLHQ01000123.1, forward strand.
TCGCAGAAAAGGTTATAAAGGAAAGGCTCTATCGCAGCCAGCGTATCGGGCCCGCCAAGCTGAAACAGAACAACCCCCACACGCCGTGTTGTGCGCGTCATCCCCCAGATTCCCCAGAACGTGGGCAATGTACTCCCATCTGAGATGAGAGTCAATGGCGGAATTAAAACTGGTGGGCAACTGCGAGAAGGCTACGCAGCAAGTCGAGCATCAGAATTGCAAAAACACGGCGGACACCGGGAATTGACTCGGGTCCGCCAATGATTCTTAGGTGCGAAAATTGAAACCTGAGTTCCGGTTTATGGCAGCCTCAACTCAGCGTGTTCCGGAACCACAATCTGCTGGCGCTGTCCGTCGTGAAAGTACAGCACGCGCAGCACTTTGTGAACGGAGGGATCGGGATCTCCGCCCATGCTGCGATTATCGACGACGATAAATAGCCTGCCATCGCGCTTCATGCTGCGCAGTTGTTCGGTTACGTTCACGAAATGTCCAGCGCCGCCGTAGTAGGCGCGCATAATGTGCAGTTCGCGATCATGCCACTCGTATCCAGCGTCAGGGTCCAGTTCCAGATTGATGTGAGCGTATTCAGGGAAGCGGAACTCTTCTATGTTTCCGTCCCAGTGCCGGATACGGATGAAGAGTTCTTTGACGTGATTGTGCGCCGGGTCCACGCCCAGGTTCCGGTCGTTAACGTCAAACTGCAAGATTCCATCATGCATGAACGACCGCACCTGCGGAGTTACATCGATACGGTGGTTGCCGGCACCGTACTCCGCTGCTACAAATTGGCCGCCCTGCCCTGCCGCCGAGCCCGCGAGAAAAAACATGAACGCCAAACCACCAGCAAAACCCGCGAGTAACCTCTGTTTCATAATGGCCCTTTCGCCTCGTTAACGAGGCCCCAACCTAAAGCAAAAAACACTCCTAATGAACGGCGGCAGGCGTGGCCTTCGCCTTGTCCATCTCTTCGATCACCCCGTCGGCAAACTCAGAAGTTCCGGCCTGGCCGCCGATATCCTTTGTCAGCTTCTCGGGATGCCGGTATACCTTCTCGAGTGCATTGCGAATCTGCAGTGACGCATCGAACTCGCCTAGATGCCGCAGCATCAACAGACCCGAGCGCAGCAGCGCCGTTGGATTCGCCAAATTCTTTCCCGCAATGTCAGGAGCGGATCCATGCACCGCCTCGAAAATTGCGCAGTGGTCGCCCAGGTTGGCGCTGGGGACAAATCCCAGACCGCCGACAAACGCGGCACACAAGTCTGAGATTATATCGCCGTACAAGTTTTCCATCACCAGCATGTCGTACTGGTACGGATTCATCACCAACTGCATGCAAGTGTTATCCACAATGTGCTCGCCGTAAGTGATCTCAGGATATTCCTCGGCCACGCCGCGGCAGCAGCGCAGGAATAATCCATCCGATAGCTTCATGATGTTGGCTTTGTGGATGGCGTGGATTTTCTTGCGCTGATTCTTGCGGGCATACTCGAACGCGAAGCGGGCAATTCGCGTGGAGGCCTTTTCCGTGATGATCTTTAAGCTTTCCACCACGCCGGGTACAACTTCATGCTCCAGGCCGGAATACAGACTTTCGGTGTTCTCGCGCACGATGATGAGATCGACGTCGGGATAACGCGTAGGAATATGCGGTAGATTTCGAATCGGGCGGAAATTCGCATACAGCTCAAATTTCTGGCGCAGCGCAACGTTGATGCTCGAAAAGCCTCCACCCACAGGCGTTGTCACGGGACCCTTCAAAGCCACGCAAGTGCGCTCGATCGATTCCAGCGCATCTTTCGGGATGTACTCACCGTGTTTCTCGAATGCATCGGCGCCCACCTGAAAAGACTCCCACTCAAACTTGACGCCCGTCGCTTCTAGAATGCGCACGGTCGCCTGCGTCACTTCCGGGCCGATTCCATCACCGGGGATCAACGTTACTTTATGACTCATGAATCATCCGCACTACGCTTAAAATTTAGAATGCAAGCTCATACCACCGGGCCGATTTTTACACTTTCTGAGTTCTTGCTCGAACATCTCCGGCTTCTTTGGCCTTCACCAAATCCCGCAACTCATTCATGAACTCTTTGACGTCCTTGAAATCCAGATACACCGAGGCAAAGCGCACGTAAGCCACTTTGTCGTACCGGCGCAGACGGTTCATGATGAGTTCACCCAGTTCGCTCGTCTTGCGCTCGCGTTCCTGCGATTCGATCACAAACGACTCCGCCTCATTCACAATCTGTTCCAGCTTGCTGATTGGAACTGGACGCTTCTCGCACGCGCGCAACAATCCGTTCAGAACTTTTTGGCGGTCGAACTTCTCGCGGCGCCCGTCCTTTTTCACCACCATATAAGGGATCTCGTCGATGCGCTCGTAGGTGGTGAAGCGCTTGCCGCACTTCAGGCACTCACGACGTCGGCGGATTGATTCCGCTTCCTTGCTTTCGCGTGAGTCCACTACCTTATCGTTTGCAAATCCGCAAAAAGGACATTTCATGGCGCTGATGGTGGTCGGACACAATGTACCAATTGAATTGAAGGTTCGTGGTTAATACAGAAATTGTAACAGGCTAGTAAGGCCGGGCTTCGGACGGCCGTACCTAATGTAATAGACAGTGGGTACAACTCACGCCGGCGGGCCGCTGAGTTCAGCTTCCTCGCTGCGGTGGCTTTCCTCCGATAACTTCCGCAACGATAATCTCTCGTAATGCGCCAGCGCCAGCCCCACCGGCACGACCGCCGCAAACGTGACCAGCCACAGCAAAATGCCGCAACTCGCGGCCATCTCGGGAGGCACGTCGAAAACGCTGGAAAGCGCTGCGATCGTTGCCATCTGCGAACCGCCGCCCACAGCCGGCAGTTGCAGCATCGACCCGAGCATGCTCGCTCCCATCAGAATCAAGAGTTGCGATACAGGAATTTCCAGCGCCGGAACGCCGTAGGAGTGCGTGACTTCCTGATATGCCAAAGCAATGATGTACCACATCCCAACCGAAACAACCGTGAGCCAAAGCATCGACACAGGGCTATGAATCGTGTCCAGTCCGGTGCCAAACTCGCGGACTCTCTGGGCCAGTTTGTGCCCGAGATTGGCGGAGAGATGCCCAAATCTTTCTTCCACCCATCGCCCTACTGCGTCGCCACTACGCCGGATCACGATTGCCCCGACGGTCAACGCGACTACGACTCCGATCAGCAAAAACCCACCCTCGCGGAACCTCTGGTAATACTCCGGATGGGGAATCGCGGGCAACGCGCTGGGCAGAAAAATCGCCAGCACCATCAGCACCGTGAACGCGCCAACATCGAAGATACGTTCCACGGCCCACGCGGCCAACTGCGAAGAGAAGGGAAGATCCGTCCGTCGCGCGATCAAATATGGACGAATGAATTCTCCGGCCCGCCCCAGCAGCGCGAGGCCGGTGAACCCAATCAGGGTCGGAGAGACCAGATCCATCATCTTCACGTTGGGGCGCACCGGCTGCAGAAAAATCTTCCAGCGTACCGCACGAAGGAAATATGCGAAGTAGATCAATGCGATCGCATGCAAGACGTGCACCTTCTTGATGCGTCCGGTCTGGGCCCAGAACGTGCCCCAGTCAAAGCTCTGCCAATGTCGATATTGCAGGTAAAACAGAGCGGCCAGGATCACGAACACGACCGCACTGGCCACGATGCGCTTTTTATCCATGAAGGGGAGAAGCCTCGCACCGCGACCCTCGCAACGCGAAGTGGAACGGCACTCCAAAGGTAAATGAGTGTGCCCGGAGGGTCAAACAACGGACTAACAAGTGAATTGCGGATCACAGCCGCGAATGATGGAAGTGTGCTTACTTTGAGGTTGCGAGTTCGATCGCTTGGCGAACGTGGCCGTAGGATTTTTTCAGAGCCGCGACGGCCTGGGCCCGAGTAACTCCTGCAGCCAGCATCACAAGAGCAACCGGAGTGCGACGGCCGGAAGCTTCAAGAGCGTGCCGCGCGGCATCGGGATCAGCTCCAGAAGCGCGTTCAAGGATGGCGATGGCGCGCTGCGTCAGTTTTTCGTTTTTCGGCACGACGTTCACCATCAGGTTGCCATAAACATAGCCGAGCCGGCTCATCGCACCCGTTGAAATCATGTTGAGAACCATTTTGTGAGCGGTGGCAGCTTTCATGCGGGACGATCCAGCAAGGACTTCGGGGCCGACTTGAGTGACGATGGCGAAGTGAGCGGCGCGTTCCAGCGAGGAATTGGGATTGCAGGTGAGAGCAATCGTGCGGGCACCGCGGTGGCGCGCGAGTTGGATGGCGGCGAGAGTGAACGGAGTGCGGCCACTGGAAGCAATGCCGATGACGACGTCGTGCTTTCCCGGCTTTCGGCGAGACATTTCATCACGACCTTGCTTGGAGTCGTCCTCGCTGATCTCGGAGTCGGAGGCTAGAGCTTTGGGGCCTCCGGCGATCATGAACTGGACGCGATCGATGTTGAACGTGGGAGAGCACTCGGCGGCATCGAGGGCGGCGATGCGGCCGCTTGTTCCTGCCCCGACATAGATGAGGCGACCGCCATGGCGCAGCTCGGCAGCCACTAAATCGATGGCGCGTGCAATCTGCGGCAACACGCGTCCGACGGCTCGTGCCACAGTAGCGTCTTCAGCATTGATCAGGCGTGCAATGGCGAGGGAGGACTTACAGTCAAGGTCCCGGGCTGTTTCGTTAGACTGTTCGGTGCGAAGCCGGCGCAGGCTTAACTTGGACTTGCGGGTTGGTTTCAAGTGCGGAGCCTTTCGGGATTGAGACGGCCTGAAGAGACTGCGGTGACAAAGCCCCTTCCATTCTAACCGCTTTGTGGGGCGCCGAAGGTCCCACTCTTCCACACTTGTTAAACGGACTTCTCCAGCGCTTCTATGACGGCGTCGTGAAATCTGGGTCGGACTTGTTTGATCGCTTGATTGGAACAGTCGCGCCAGGTTCGGTTGGTTAGCAAAGTAATCGACAGTTGCCGGTCGGGGTCGACCCATAGCGACGTTCCCGTATAACCAAGATGGCCGAAGGATGTCGGGCGGAAATAGTTTCCCGACTGCGAGAGCGCAGAAGGTGTGTCCCATCCGAGCGCCCGCGATGTGCCTGGGGGCACGGATTCGCGCCGCGTGAATAGGGCGATGGTTTCGGTGTTGCGCAAAACCGTGCGTCCGGCGTTGAGTATCGCGTGGGCGAAACNNAGGCGATGACGGAAGCTGCGATCATCGGTTGTAGGAGGGATCTGGGCGCGAATCTCTTTCGGTGGATTAAAAGTTGTGTTGATCATGCCGAGAGGAGCAAAGAGTTCGCGCTGGCAGAAGCGATCCAGAGATTCATCGGCGATGCGTTCGAGGGCGACGCCAAGGAGGATGAATCCGATGTCGCTATAGTCGGCGCGGGAGCCGGGATTGGAAGCGAGAGGAGTGGCGAAGGCGGCCTGAAGCAGTTCGTCGCGTGTGTGCGCCTTCAGGAATAACTTTTCATACGCAGGCAAGCCCGAAGAGTGTGCCAGGAGCATGCGAAGGGTTACATTGTGGCGGCGAGCATCTGATACAGCCTGCAAAAATTCGGGGACGATGGCATCGACTGGGGCATCAAGATCAAGCAGGCCACGTTCATACAGAAGCATTGCCATGGATGTAGTGGCGACAATTTTGGTGACGGAGGCAAGATCGAAAAGCGTGGTGGGAGTGACGGCGGGTGAGTTGGGTTCGTAGGTGAAGCGGCCGAAGGCTTTGAGGGCGACGAGGCCTCCACAATGAGTGATGGCGATGGAAGCGGCGGGGAACGCGTGCTGGGCGATGGCTTCTTGCAAGATGGAGTAGGGGCGAGCGAAGATCCCGTCTTGGCGCTCAAGGGTATCGAGCAGCGGCGACGACGGATTGCTATTCAGAGCGGCGACACCGGGTGGAGAGTGCTTCCTCATTCAGAATTCCATGATATGGCATAAGTGGCACCCCCTTACTTGAGTTTCTTGAGTCATACCGCCGGGGTTGTGTAGAGTCAGAGCATCCTTCCTCCTCAGTCAAACTCGCTTACGTGGCAGCGCATTCGCACCGTTTCGCAAGAAATGCGAAAGGGTGCGGCACGCTGGTTCAGTTCACTCCGGCTGATCTCGTGCTGGTGCGTCGTCTTCATGATTACGCTTCCCTTTGTTATTGCTGACACTCCGGCAGAGGCTGTGGCAGATGCTAAGCGTCCCGTGGCCGCGACGCGTCCGGGCGCGGTGGACGCCATCATCCAGCAGGCTATTCATGAGAGACAGATTCCCGGGGCCGTCCTCGTGGTCGGTCACAATGGGCAGGTGATCTACCGCAGGGCTTATGGGGATCGGGCGTTGGAGCCGCGGCGCGAAACGATGACGCTGGATACGATTTTTGATCTGGCGTCTTTGACCAAGGTGATTGCGACCACAACGGCTGTGATGCAGTTGGTGGAACAGGGCAAGGTGCGGCTGAACGATCCGGTGGCGAAATATCTGCCCGAGTTTTCGCAGAACGGAAAAGAGGACATTACGGTGCGGCAATTGCTGACGCACTATTCGGGACTCGATCCGGATCTAGACTTAAGAACGGCGTGGGAGGGGAAGGAAACGGCTTACCGTATGGCGTTTGCGGAGAGGCCGGAAGACGCTCCGGGGTCGAAGTTTTCCTACAGTGACGTCGACTTTATTGTGCTGGGCGCGCTGGTAGAGCGGGTTTCAGGTGAGGGGCTGGATGAGTATGCTGCGCGGCATATTTTTGCGCGGCTGAAGATGATGCATACGCGGTTCGTGCCTCCGGTGGCGTGGCGGGCAAAGATTGCGCCTACGCAATATGACGAGAATGAGCACATGTTGCGTGGGGTGGTGCATGATCCGACGGCACGACGAATGGGCGGCGTGGCGGGGCAGGCGGGATTGTTTTCGACGGGAGATGATTTGGCGAAATTCGCGCAGGCATTGCTGAATGGGGGCGGAGGAATTCTGTCGGCGCAGTCCGTGGAGAAGATGACGCGTCCAGAGCAGCCTCCGTCAGCGCCCGTGCTGCGCGGATTTGGCTGGGACATTGATTCTCCGTTCTCGTCGAATCGCGGCGATCTGCTACCCGTAGGAGGCTATGGGCACACCGGATTTACGGGAACATCGATGTGGATCGATCCAACGACCGAGACTTACATCATTCTACTGACGAATGCGGTGCATCCGCGGGGAAAGGGGAATGCGATTGCCTTGCGGTCGAAGGTGGCGACGGCGGTGGCTGCGGCGCTGCTGCTGAGCACGAGCGAGCAAGAGGCGCTGCGCTGGCAGAGCATTACCGGTTACAACGAGGCGCAGAGCGCGGCACGGCGCATGGGCACCCGGAACGGCACAGTAAAGAATGGGATCGACGTGCTGGAGACGCACGGGTTCGATGTGCTGCAAGTTGCCGGTCGCAAAAAGCGGGTTGGGCTGCTGACCAACCAGACGGGAGTGGATGCGGAGGGACAACGCACAATCGATGTGCTGGTACACGCGCAAGGAGTTTCGCTGGAGGCGATCTTCAGTCCCGAGCACGGGGTTACTGGGACGCTGGACACGACCGACATCAACAGCTCGAAGGATGCTACGACTGGTGTGCCGGTTTATAGCGTGTATGGCGCTACGGATGCGGCGCGGCGGCCGTCGCTCGATGTGGTGAAGAATCTGGATGCAGTGGTGATCGATCTTCAGGATGCGGGGGTGCGATTTTATACCTACGAGACCACACTGGGATATTTCTTGGAGGCAGCGCATAAGGCGGGCATCGAGGTGATTGTGCTGGACCGGCCGAATCCCATCACGGGATCGTTTGTCCAAGGTCCGGTATCGGATGCGGGACGCGAGAACTTTACGAATTATTGGACGGTGCCGGTGCGGCACGGCATGACAATGGGCGAGCTAGCGAAGATGTTCAATGCCGAGCGGAATATCAATGCCAGGCTGACCGTCGTGCCGATGGAAGGCTGGCAGCGCGGGGACTGGTTTGATTCGACTGGGCTGGCTTGGGTAAATCCCTCGCCGAACTTGCGGAGCGTGACGGAGGCGGCGTTGTATCCTGGAGTTGCACTGATTGAAGGGACGAATGTTTCGGTGGGGCGCGGGACGGATACTCCGTTTGAATTGGTGGGCGCGCCGTGGATCAACAGCCGAGAACTGGCCGCGTATTTGAATGCACGCGGGATTGCTGGAGTTAGATTTGTTCCGGTGACATTCACGCCTACGGCAAGCAACTATGCCGGACAGAAATGCGAAGGCGTGAATGTGGTTCTAACCGAACGGAATGCGCTGGATGCGCCGGAGTTAGGGATCGAGCTGGCGGCGGCGTTGCAGAAGCTGTATCCGACGGACTACGAGATGGAGCTTATGGCGGAGTTACTGGTGAACCAGGCGGCTTACCTTGGCCTGCTGGCGGGGAGGGATCCGCGGCGGATTGCGCAGGACTGGCAGGAGGGATTGGAGAAGTTTGAGGCGGTTAGGAAGAAGTATCTGACCTATTAGGCGTGAGCAGGGCCAGGTTTGAGAGGTGCTACTGCTGCCGCCTTGCTAGGATCTCGGACACTGGCTTGTTGTCAGCGAACACCCGCCATTCCACGACCTCGCCGTCACGGGTCACTGCCTTCCAGGCCGCGGGCGTCCGCCACAACACTCCGTCTATAGTTCCACCCGCCTCCCCCACTGCTAACACAACGTCACCTTCCGCTATCACATAGTCTGTTTGAATCCAGTAGTCCGGACACATCGCGAAATAGCTGCGCCATCCAACCTCCATGGATGCCGCGCTGTGCACTCGATTGCCCACTGAGTCCACAAATACATGGTCGTCTGTCATCAGCGCCGTCAGAGCCTTTACGTCGTGATTATTGATGGCGATTACGAATTGCCTGAGAATCTCGGCAGAGGTCATTATGATCACCCGATCAGCCATGCCCATTGTCTCGCAACCGACCTGCCACGCACCGGAGTTATTCCAGGATTGGCGACAGCTTGGAATGCTCCCCAGGCACCCCGGAACTGGGAAAGCAGCATCCTAGCCGCTAATGGCGTGGTATTCTCGGCCTGACACTTCTGCGTCTGAGGTGCTTGACCTGTCTCGGGAGGTTCTGATGCGCGTTCTGTGGACGATGCTGCTGGTTTCGGGGATAGCGTTCGGGCAGGAAGGTGCGCCGCCAACTGCCAAGTCGGTGGACCAGTCAGCTCCGGCGAATTTTGCCACTCCCGCAAGTCCCGCACCAGCTCCCGATCCCAATGCGGTTACGATTCCTGCAGGAACGAAGATTCCGCTGTCGCTGAAGCAGGCGATCTCCACCAAGAATGCCCGCGAAGGCGATGCGGTTTACGCCGAAACGGCATTTCCGTTTGTTGCTGACAATCGTGTGATTGTGCCGGCGGGGTCTTACGTTCAGGGGAAGATTGCGCATGTGGAGCGTGCCGGGCACGGGAAGGGACGGGCGGAGATCCTGATGCACTTTACTTCCATGATTTATCCCAGCGGATACACGGTAATTTTGCCGGCGTCGGTCGAGAACACTCCGGGGGCAGATAACAAATCGGTGAAGGATTCGGAGGGAACGATCCAGCAGGACAGCGACACCGGGAAAAGAATCGAGGATGCAGCCAAAGGTGGCGTGTACGGAACCATGGGCGGTGCGACGGCGGGAGGGTTGGCCACCGGAGGGCTGAACGGAGCGCGGATTGGAGCGGGAATTGGTGCTGCTGCCGGCATTGGGTGGGCTCTGCTGAAGCGCGGCAGTGATGTGAAGCTGGATGTTGGAACGTCGATCGAGATGGAGATTCAGCGTCCGATCACCGTGGATGCAAGCCGCATCGCGGTCGCGAAGGCGACGCCGTAGACCATCGATGCGGAACTCGAAAGAAGTCGGATAATCCCTACTTCAAATTGAAAAACGCATTCACGTGCGCCGTCACTGTTACGTTTTGCGGCGTGAACTCTTCCGTGGGCGACGGTGGGGCGGAACTGGCCATGGCTGACACTGCGCGGGCCATGTTTGGGACTGGGATGCGCTGATTCTCGAAGGTATCGACGGAGGCGTAGGAAAGTTCTCCCAGAGTCCGGCCGCTGGCGCGGGCGACGGTCTCAGCAGAGTTGCGGGCTCGGCGGTATGCGTCTTCGACAGCCTTATTCTTGACTTCGTCAATATTCTCCAGCGTGTAGTTCAGCGTCTGTCTTTCGCTGACGTTGGCCTCCGCAAGTTGCTGAGTGATCGGGCCAATCTTCGAAAAATCCTTCAGTTTGAGTGTGACGTCGGTGGTGACGCGGTACCCAATTACTTTCTGTTTCGGTTTCCACTCATACATCGGCTGAACCGAGAAGAATCCGATGTTGGCGGCCTTAGGTTCGATGCCGTTGGCAAGCAGAACCTGGCGAACCTGCTCGGCGTCTTTGGAAGCATGTTGGTAAGCGGCCTGAGATGTATCTTCCTGTACGGAGATGTTGAACTGGATCACCGCCGTGTCGGGAGCCGCTTCAAATTTGCCGTCGGCACTCACGTACACAGAATTCGGGAGCGCGGTGAGGGCCGGGTGCTCCTGCGCAAAGCAGGCGGCGGCCGTAACGATCAGGGCCAGAACATAGACTGCAGATTTCATGAGATACCTCCATGATGAATGATGAAAGCTGAGTCTGGAATTCTTCTCATTGTACGGCGAGGATAGCTCCATTGATAAGAACGCCGGGACAGTCTGTTGTTGCAAGGGAAACGGGCCTCAAGCGTCAAGCCGCCGTGCAGCCTAAGATGCACCCTTGGCGCTGGCGGAGGAAGTGAATGAGGGATAGGTCTGAGAGTTGATCTCGCGACGGAGGTCTTCGAAGACGTTGTCGGGCATCTTCAGAAAAACGTCAACAACCTCGGGATCGAACTGGCGGCCGGCCCAGGCCTGGATTTCCTTGCGAGCCTCGGCGAACGACCTCGCCGGACGATAGGGGCGGTCGGACACAATAGCGTCAAGGGTGTCGGCGACGGAGAAAATTCGGGCACCCAGGTGAATCTCCTTGCCTTTCAGACCGCGAGGATAGCCGGAGCCATCGAAGTGCTCTTGGTGGGAGTAAACAATCTCGCAAGCTTCGGCGAGGAACGGGATTTTCTTGAGCATCTGGTAGCCGCGATAGCAATGCTCGCGCATGATCTCTCTTTCGGCATCATCCAACTTTCCGGGCTTGAGCAGGATGTTATCGGGAATGGCCATTTTGCCGATGTCGTGGAGGAAAGCACCCCGGGCGATGACTAGGATTTGTTCGCGGGGCACGCCCATGTTGCGGGCAATCGCAATTGTGAAAGCGGTGACGCGGCGGGAGTGGCCTTCGGTTTCGGCGTCTCTGAGGTCTAGCGCGTCGCCCAAAGCTTCCAGCGTGATGTCGTAGGAGCGCTCCAGTTCCGACACGGCCGCTTGGAGTTGGTCGGTGCGGGCTTCGACTAGCGACTCTAAATTCGTTTGATATGTGCGATTCTCCACTTTGAGGCGGCGATTTTCCAGAGCTCGTCGCACTGCGTTCAGCAATTGTTCGCGTTCGAAGGGCTTCAGCACGTAGTCATAAGCGCCATTGCGGATGGCGGCCAGAGCCACGGAAATGTCATGGACCGCCGTGACCATTACGACGGGCATGTCTGGGAATTTTTCTTTGGCGCGTTCAAGCAACCCGATGCCATCCAGGTCCGCCATCATCAGGTCCGAAAGCATGAGCTCGAAGACATCGCCGGAATTGAGCAAGGCCAAGGCTTCCATGCCGGACCCTGCCTGTTTGCAGGTGTAACCGGCGACGACCAGGGTGGCGCAGACAATTTCGCGAATTGCCTCTTCGTCGTCCACTACGAGAATGCAGTCGGGGCCCATGGGAGTCTCAGGGATACTATCGGCGATTCTACCCTACACGTGAGATGCCGAAAGTAACCATCCAGGTCCGGAAAGACCATCGAGATAAGTCCCAAGCGTGATATTCAGAAGCCAGGCAGTGTCACGTCTGAAAGGTGTGCCTGAACCTGATTTAATTAAGATGACCGCTTCCCTTTGGTCCACTTGGAATACCGTTGCGCAGCCAGCCGTCGCCCGGCTGAAGCCCGGCGAGTGTGCGCTGCTGATTATCCTGGCAGCTTCACTGCTGGTGCTGTCGGTATTCCGCGAACGCTATCTTGCAGTTTGGACGGCGGCGTGGACGCTCTTAGTTACATCACGTTTGGTGGAGAAACATGGCGCGGGAATGCATATTCCAGCTCGTTACGTTCCCGCAGTTGAGCAAGCGGCATTCGTAATCGCGATCGGCCTGTTTGCCGGGGCGGTTTTTGTATATATCCGGGAACGGAATCTGCTGGCGCCGCTGGCTGCGGTCACCTTGAGCACAGCAGGCTTTGCCGTCGCCCGCGTTCTTCTTTGGTCCGATTCATTACCTCTGCGTGTTGCTCTCGAAGTCTCTTATCGAATCATTCTCCTGACCGCAGCGATTGCATTGTTACGCGCCCGCCGCGGCCGTCGTGAGATGGCCTCGTGGATGCTCGCTGCGTTTCTTCTCGCCCAGCATCTGAATTGGCCTCCTTTCACCAACCAGGTTCCGGCCGGAGTCTTTGCTGCTGTGGACATCGCTCTGGGAGTAACCATCTTGTTGGTTGTGTTTCAGGAAGCATGCGCACGTAACCAACGATTGAACGTGATGCGTGCTTTGACTGAGAGCATTGTCCTCGCGCAACAGCAGGGCGGCATGATGGACAAGGCGCTCGAAGAGCTGCAGCGGCTGACCAGGTGTAAGGCCGCGTGGTTCCGCTTGATCGAGGGCGGACATCTAGTGGCCACCCACGCGGTTGGAGTTTCCGCGGAATTCCTGCGCGAAGTGGGAATCGCAGAGATGACCGCGAATGTATTGCAGACTCTGGAGCAGGGCAAGCCCGAGCCAATCCGAAGAGGCGACGCAAGTCCCGAAGATGAGCACTTGCTGAAGTCGGAAAAAATCCAGAATTTGTTGATGGTGCCAGTACTCGGCAAGAAAGCGCCAATCGGATTGCTGATTCTAGGCAGTGCGCGGGAAAGAAAACTGACGGCCGAGGAAGTCGAATTCCTCGAAACCTGCGGCCGCCAATTAGGAATCGCAGTGGAGAACTTCCGTCTGTTGGAGCAGGTGTTGCGCTCGCAGCGGCAGTGGAGAAACACGTTTGATTCAGTTCACGACATCATCCTGGCGCACGACGCTGATTTCCGTATCATCAAAGCCAACCAAATCTTGCTCGAGCAATTGGAACAATCGTCCGCGGACGTGATTGGCAGCACCTGCGAGTCGGTATTGCCGCACGGTTTGGGGGAGTGGACTGGATGTCCTTACTGCGCCCGCGGTGACGAAGAAATTACTGAAGGTGCCGACCCTTGCTTTGGCGGTTTCTCCCTAGTCTCCAGTTCGTCGTATACCGAGCAGGGAAGCAAACAGAAGGGCACCATCCACATCGTCCGCGACATCACGGAACGGCGTTCGGCGGAAGAAAAATATCGTCTGCTGTTCGACCAAGTCCAAGAAGGAGTTTACGTGGCGACGCCCAGCGGTCGCTTGCTCGATTGCAACGACGCTTTTGTGCACATGCTGGGATACCAGCGACGAGAAGACTTGCTCACCCTGAACTTGGACGAAGACATTCGCGTGGACGCCGGCCAGCGGGACGCTTTTCACAAGGCTATCGACCAACAGAATTACGTCCGCAACTTCGACGTGACCATGCGGCGGCAGAATGGGACGCTGCTGCTGGCGGCCGAAAGCAGCTTTGCCACTCGCGACGCTGCGGGAAATGTCGAACGCTATCAGGGCTTCGTTCTGGACGTGACCGAGAAGCGCCGAGCCGAAGACGAAATGCGNNCGCCGCAACCGTGAACTCAACGCGCTGAACGCGATGGCAGTGGTGGCAACGCAGTCCTTCGATCTCGATGAAATCCTTAACCTGACGCTGCGGCAGGTGGTGTCGCTATTTGGCGCGGAGAGCGGAGCGGTATATCTTTCCGACTCTGACGCCCCAACCTATCGGCGCCGGGCCGCCTGGGGACCCCGCAGCCGCGACAAATCGCGCCCGGCAGAAATCAGCTTTGCGGATGGCTTTGGTAACCTGGTCATGCGGTCGCGCGCCGAAGTCATCACTGCGGAATACCTTCCCCATCTCACTGGAGCAGTGGCGGACTTCATCCGTTCCAGCAGCGACGGTTCCTGGATCTGGGTGCTGTTCTGGGGCAAGGACAGCCCAATCGGCATGATGGGACTTCGCAGCCACGTGGAGTACGAATATTCCAGCGGCGAGGAAAACCTGCTCGTGGCCATCAGCCGTCAATTGGCAACCACCATCGAGAAAGTTCGATTGTACGAAGAGACTTGCAAGGCTTACGAAGATCTGCGGCGCACGCAGGAACAGCTTTTGCAGAGCGAGAAGATGTCGGCCGTGGGCCAACTGATCGCGGGCGTGGCTCACGAACTGAATAATCCGTTGACTGCAATTCTAGGTTACGCGCAACTGCTGGAAAGCGAAGGCTTGAACGAACGCGCGCAAGACTATGTGGGTAAGATGTTCAAACAGGCGCAGCGCACGCATCGCGTGGTGCAGAATCTGCTTTCCTTCGCTCGTCAGAGAAAGCCCGAGCGTTCGGAGGTTGACGTCCGGAAGGTGCTGGAGGAGACTCTTGCCCTCCGTGACTACGATCTCAAAGTCAACCACATCGCTGTCGAAAAAGACTTGGGATCCGAGCCCGCGATGGTGGTTGCCGATCCCCATCAGATTGAGCAAGTCTTTCTGAACATCATAAACAACGCCGTCGACGCCGTTTTGGAAACGGGGCGCTCAGGAAAACTGAAAATTCGGGTTTTTTGCGACAGCCGCTTCGTGGCCACTCAATTTGCCGATGACGGGCCCGGAATCAAGGACCCCAAGAGAATTTTCGATCCCTTCTATACCACCAAGAACGTCGGGAAAGGAACGGGACTGGGGCTCAGCATCTGCTACGGAATTGTGAAGGAACACGGGGGCGACATTACGGCGCACAATGCTTCGGAAGGCGGAGCAGTGATTGAAGTGCGGCTGCCGATAGCAGTGCCCGCGGGCGCTGCGCTGGAAGCTGCCCCGGTCGCTCTACCAAAGCGCGAAGGCGCCATCCAGGGCCGGGTGCTTCTGGTCGAGGAAGAAGAAGCGGTGCTGGAGTTTGAGCGCGACGTGCTCACCGGTGCCGGAGCCAACGTGGTGACTGCGAACAGGAGCGAAGACGTGAAGACGCGTCTGCTCTCCGAGCCCTTCGACGCGGTGATCATGAGCGGCAAAATGCCTGGCGATTGGCACGCGAAAGAGGCCTACTCATGGCTCAAACAGAATTGCTCAGGCATGGAGAATCACACACTGTTCACGTTCTCCAACGTCGAACAGAGCGATGAGAGAATGTTCTTGCAGGAAAACAACATTCCCTTCCTTGTAAAACCCTTTGAAGTGGCGGACCTGATTTCGCAAGCGCGACGGCTGTTGCAGAAAGCACACGCGGCTGCGGCTTCGGCAAGCTAGAGGCATCCCCGCATCACAGCTGCGAGCGCAAACTCTTCACTAATCGTCGAAGAGCTTTTTCATTGCGGCGGTACCACCGCCATTGCCCCTGCTTCACCGCCTCCACTAAGCCGGCCTTCGTCAGAATCGCCATGTGATGAGAGATTGTTGGCTGCGAGAGATGCACACGTTCCTCAATGTCGCCAGCACACAGGCCGTTATTCTTGCTGGCGGAGCCGTTACCGCACTGTTTCAGGGCGCCGAGGATACGGCGTCGTGTGGGGTCGGCGATGGCGTGGAGGGTGCTGTCGAGGGATGTCACCGAAGTCGTCATCGGGTAGACCACTATTATCTTCTAAATTGACCGCTGTTAATATGCAGAATCCGGATAGAGAATCAGCAAGAACGTTGGCGCGGGGCGCGCAGCCACTCAATTCGGCTGAACTCGAGGTAGCGGACATCGCTTTCCGGCAGCGAACAATTGGATTGATCGAGTTCACCGGCCAGAGTTCCCCCGCGAATCCAGTACCCACTTTCGTCCTCCTTGAGAATGGTGGCATCGAGTGGGTCCATGCCGTGTAGCTTGAAAACCACTCGGCGGTTCAACAGGCGCTCACGCTTCATAGGGAGACTTCACTTCTTGAGAATCGGGTTATATCCGTCGTTGATCAGCCGGGAGCGCATGGCTTCCGCCTCTTTGATGTCGCCGAACGGTCCCACTTGGACGCGAAACAGCTTGTCGGTTGCGGCATTGCTGGCCACAAAAGCGGGATACTGTTTTTTCTTGAGAGCATCCACCAAGGCATCCGCGTCGTCCTGCTTGGTTACGGCAGCCACCTGCACGAAATAACCGGTCGCTGGAATAGCGGCCATGGGATCGGGCGGATTGGCGGTCTGCGTGCCCTGCGATTCTGCGCCTGATGACGACCTGCCCGATGAGGATGTAGTCGGCGAAGAAGTGGCGGCTTGCCCCCCAGGGGACGGAGCAGCCGACGAGTTCGCGGTCCCGGCAGCAGCTGATGCCGGTGTCAGTTGCGGATTGGTGGTCTGCTGCTCCACCGCTTTATAAAATGTCATGGGTGCCGAAGGGGCAGCGCCCGAGCCCGCAGGTTTGGCGCCATTGGATGTAGCCAGCGGAGCCAACGTCGTAGCACCAGACAGGCCAGAGTCTGACTTGCGCCCGAGGGTGTAGCCGGCCGCGAAGAACACAGCGCAGATCGCTACCAGGCCGAAGAAAAGGCCCAGCAGCTTCGTGGTGCCTAACGTGATTTCAGTGTCCTGTGACAAAGCCTTAGCCGTTTCCTTGAAATTGACGCGAGCATTGCGACCGATCGGAAATCAACGCAACATCAGCTGGCTATCGAAACTATGCGGACTTCGGCACCGGCGCTGTATCATCGCCAACTTTGCCTAACATCTTCTGCAAGCCCGAAAAGAAATCCACGGGCACGGGGAAGATGACAGTCGTATTTTTCTCGACGCCGATTTCCGTCAAGGTCTGCAAGTAGCGCAGTTGAACGCTGACTGGCTCGGTGGCCAGCAAATGCGCCGCGTCCACCAGTCGCTGCGCCGCTGAGAACTCACCCTCCGCGTGGATAATCTTGGACCGCTTCTCGCGCTCGGCCTCAGCCTGCTTGGCCATGGCACGCAGCATGGATTCTGGCATGTCGACCTGCTTCACCTCGACGTTCGTCACCTTCACGCCCCAGGGTGAGGTGTGCTGGTCGAGGATGCTTTGCAGCCGCAGATTAATCTTTTCGCGATGAGCGAGCAGTTCGTCGAGTTCCTGTTCTCCAAGGACAGAACGCAGAGTAGTCTGCGCAAACTGTGACGTCTGGTAGACATAATTGGAGACTTCCACCACGGCTTTGTTCGGATCGATCACTCGAAGAAAAATGACGGCGTTCACTTTCAGCGTAACGTTGTCGCGGGTGATGATGTCTTGCGGCGGAACTTCAAGTGCTTCCTGTCGCAGCGACACCCGGACGATGCGGTCGATGGGGCTGAAAACCAGAGCTATGCCGGGACCCTTAGCGGTAGTCAGAAGGCGTCCAAGCCGGAAAATGACGCCGCGCTCATACTCAGCCAGAATCTTGATCGAGCTGATCAGGTAGATGACGATGATGATGACGACCACTGCAGTGAAGCCAAAAGAAATTTCCATGATAACGCCTCCACTACTCAAAACACACAGGTGCCGCTGAGGCGGATTGTAACGCAATAGACGCGTGAAGGCGTGGAATTCGGACTGAAGCGGTTGCTTGCGCTGGTGCGCAGCCAAATTAGGGAATCGCCGGAACAGGGCGCACTACGACCAAGGGCTCCACTTGGAGCAGCAGTCCGTCGACCCGGCGCACCACCACCGATTCGCCGATTGACACGTCGGAGGACGAGACGGCATCCCAGAGTTCACCGTGGACAAAAATCTTGCCGCGCGGGGAAAGCGCGGTCTGGGCGATTCCGGTTTCGCCGATCAGTCCCTGCGCGCCTGAGACCAACTTGTTGCGGCGAGCTTTGAGAGCAATGCTCATCAGAAACGCGGTGATCAATCCTAAAGGGATACTCACGGCGAGTGCTGTCAGCAGGTGGACTCGCATTTCTGGGATGGGCGAATCCACAAGCAGTAGGCCTCCCAGGGTGAGAAGCGCGATGCCACCAACAGTGAGAACTCCGTGGCTCGCAAATTTAGCCTCGGCGGCAAACAGCGCGAATGCCCCGAGAATCAGCACCAGCGCGGCAAAGCGCGTAGGCAGCAGATTCAGAGCAAAAGCCGCGATCAAAATGAAGACGACGCCCACAGTTCCGGGAATCACCGCGCCGGGATGATTGAACTCCGCATAAAGCGCGAGCGCTCCGATGGCTAGCAGGATGAACGAAACGTTCGGGTCCATTAAATAACCGAGAATGCGTTCCTTCAGCGTCATGTCGAAAGGAGCGATCGGCTGGCCGGAGAGCTTCAGCATCACCTCTTGTCCATTGAAGCGCTTAAAACTCTTGCCTTCCATCTGCCGGAAAAGGTCCTCCTCGCTGGAGGCCACGTAGTCGATCAGGTGCTGTGAAAGCGCTTCCTGTTCAGTGAATGACTTGGACTCGAGCACGGCACTTTCGGCGACTTCGACATTGCGCCCGCGTTTGGAAGCGACCGAGCGCATGAGAGCCGCAGTATCGTTCTCAATTTTGCGCTTCATCTCGTCGTCAATTTTGGGCGCGAACGGACCAATCAAGACGGGGTGCGCCGCGCCCGCGTTGGTTCCCGCTGCCATGGCTGCGACGTCGGCCACTTCCAGGATGAAGATTCCAGCCGAACCCGCCCGGCTGCCGCTAGGTGCGACGTAAACAATAACCGGAACCTGCGACGAGGTAATCTTCTCGATGATCTTGCGCGTGGAATCAACCAGCCCTCCCGGCGTATTGATCTCGATCAATACAGCTTGATCGTTGCGTCGCCGGGCCTCGTCAATCGCCCGGGAGATATATTCCTGCGTGATAGGCTGAATGGTGTCATCGACAACGATCTTGAGGATTTCGGCGGAGGAGACGGAGCTAAGAACAAGAATTGCTATGAGGCCGAGAAGGATTCGAGAAATTGGAATGCGTTTCATGAGTCGGCTATCGCCCTCAGGAATATTCTTACTCCTATTTACGGATCACGGCAGGAATTTCTTGTTCGCGTTCAACGGCGCCACCATCCGCGGATATCAGGGCATTCCACCCAGGAAGATTCGTACTGCCGGTGATCAGCCGGGCACCCCGTTCGTACGTGAAATACGACCATGCCCACTGGATAAGGACCAGCGCACGGTTTTGGAAACCAATCAGAAAAAGAATGTGGATAAACAGCCAAGCCAGCCACGCCAAGAATCCAGAGATGTGAATCTTACCAAACTGCGCGACGGCTGCAGCGCGGCCGATCGTAGCTAAGCTGCCCTTATCCCGGTAATGAAAAGGCTCGCGCGGCTCGGATCGACCGTGCGCAGTTTCGCCGAGTTTAATTTCCCGCCGAACGAGCTTGGCCACAAAGCGCCCCTGCAGAATGGCCAGAGGTGCCACACCGGGCAACAGCTTGCCCGATGCGTCCTTGAGCGCCGCGAGATCTCCGATGACGAAAACTTCCGGATGATCTGCAATGCTGAGATCTGGCTGCACCAGTACCCGTCCCGCGCGATCGACCGAAGCGCCCAGCTTCTTGCCGAGCGGCGAAGCGGCCACGCCCGCCGCCCACAAAATAACGGCCGCTTTCATCCTTGTTTTGCCCATAGAAATGACGCCAGGCTCTATCTTCGTAACCATGGCACTGGTAAGCACTTCCACGCCCAGGCGCTGCAGTTGTTCCAGAGCGCTCCGCGAAAGATCTTCGGGATACGCCGGAAGCACATGCTGGCCGCCTTCGATGAGATGGATATGAGTGCGCCGCGGATCGATCGAGCGAAAATCATGAGCTAGAGCATGACGGCATATTTCTGCTAAAGTTCCAGCGAGTTCCACTCCAGTAGGCCCGGCTCCGACCACAACAAAATGTAATGGGTGGTCGGGTTCGCCGGCGGCGGCGCGGCGCTCCGCGAGTTCGAAGGCCAGCAGAACGCGTCGCCGGATTTCGAGCGCGTCCTCGATCGTCTTGAGTCCGGGTGCAAGAGGTTCCCACTCGTCGTGGCCGAAATAGGCGTGGCTAGCACCGGCGGCAACGATGAGAGAATCGTAGGGAACTTCCCGATCTGCCGTTTGCACCACCCGCCGTTCCAGGTCGAAGCCCGTAACCTCCGCCATCAGCACCTCGACGTTTTTATGCCGCCGAAGGATTGACCGGATGGGCTCTGCAATTTCACCGGGCGACAAACCCGCCGTCGCCACCTGATAAAGCAGAGGCTGGAAGGTGTGATAGTTCTTCTGATCGATCACCGTGATTTTCAAGTCCGCGCCCGCCAGAGCCGTGGCTGCATTCAGGCCGCCGAAGCCCGCTCCCACAATCACAACTCGATATGTAGGCTTGCCGTTCATTGCGTCACTCTATAAGATTCAGCGCGATGACAGTCAGCTCCAAAAGTTCTGGAAAGGAAAATCTTCTTCCCACGCTCATACATAAGTACGTGCGATGGCTTATTCCCTCGATCGGAGATTTGATTTTCATCGCCCTGCTTGGGTTGCTCGCGTTCACAACTCTGTCAGTGCGTTTGCTGGGCGATGCGGGAATCGGCTGGCATATTCGCACCGGGCAGCTGATTCTGGCGACCCATGCGATTCCCCACCTCGATCCATTTTCTTCGACCATGGCCGGCCACCCCTGGTTCGCTTGGGAGTGGATCTACGATGTGCTCGTCGGCTGGTTGGACAGAGTCGCGGGTCTGAACGGTGTAGTCTTCTTCACAGCCCCGATCATCGCTCTGACCTTTTCGTGGACGTTTCGTTTACTTCTGCGCCGGGGCACGAATTTTCTTGTGGCTCTTGCTCTTGTGCTCCTAGCGGCATCAGCGTCTATGATTCATTTTCTTGCGCGGCCTCATGTCGTGAGCTGGTTGTTCACCGTGCTATGGTTTTGGGTTCTGGAGTCATCCGAGAGAAAAGCCAATGACTCTCCCGCCGATGGCCGCCGGCTTTTCTTGTGGCTGCTGCCGCCGCTGATGCTTGTCTGGGTTAATGTTCACGGAGGATTTCTCCTGGGCTTCGTGCTCCTCGGAATTTACTGGCTCAGTGCGGCCTGGCAATGGTTCAGGTTAAAAGAAGATCGGTTTGAAGACGTTTTGCAAAAAATAAGGGCAGGGAAGCGCACTCGGGACCTCGCCGTCATTGGCATATTGAGCGCGCTGGCAACGCTCGCAAATCCTTACGGTTGGAGGTTGCACGTCCATATCTCCCGCTATCTTTCAAATCGCTTCCTGATGGACCACATTGATGAGTTTCAATCGCCGAATTTTCACGGTGTGGCGCAGAGGTGTTTCGCCGTGTTGTTGCTGCTTACATTTGTAGCCTTGGCGGCCAAAAGGCGCGAGGCGGGCGAGTTCCGAGCAAGCGAAGTCCTGGTCGTGATGTTTGCGGTGTATTCAGGGCTGTACGCATCACGAAACATCCCAGTGTCGTCCCTGCTGTTAATTCTGATGATTGGGCCGTGGCTTTCAGACACGACTCAAGAGCTTGCAGAGCTATTCGCCAGACGGCGGAGCGCATCGAGATCGCAATCAATACCCCAGCATTTCTTTCAACGGATGCAAGTCATCGAATCAAGCCTCCACGCTCATCTTTGGCCCATCGCTGGAATCGTACTGACCTGCTGGATTACCTTCCATGGAGGCAAGCTTGGCGTCACGCCGCTGATGGACGCTCACTTTGACGGCAAGCGCTTTCCGGCAGGCGCTGTAAGCTGTCTGGAAACGAAACATGGACAAGGTCCCGTGTTCGCCCCAGATTACTGGGGCGGTTATCTAATCTACCGGCTTTATCCGCGAGTAAAAGTCGCTGTCGATGACCGCCACGATTTCTACGGCGAAGCATTTCTCAAGTCCTACTTGAAGATGATGCACGCCGAACCAGGATGGCAAGACTTTCTTGAGCAGTATCCGGTTCGGTATGTGGTCATTCCCAAAGACTCCGCCCTAGCCAACGTTCTTGCCGAAACTCCCAGTTGGCAACTGCTCAACGGGGACGACGCGGCAGTCATCTTCGTCCCCGCCCGAAGTCCCATCTACTAGAAGCCACGCGAACGGCTACTGCATGTGTGAACCACTGCGCTCTCACGCCTGATAAACTCTCTCTGTGTCCCGGCCGACTCATCTCGAATGCACCCGCTGCGGCGAACATTTTCCCGCCGACCGTCCTCAAACCATTTGCCCGAAAGACGGCGGAATCCTCTACGCACGCTACGATCTCCAGAACATCAGAAAAACTTTCTCGCCGGCATCGCTGCTTCCACTCGCTCCCACCATGTGGCGTTACGACGCCGTACTTCCAGAAGCCGCGCCGGTTTCACTCGGCGAAGGATTCACTCCGATGCTGCGCAGCCGGGAATTCCCCAATGTCTTCATCAAAGACGAAGGCCTGAATCCCACCGGCTCTTTCAAAGCTCGCGGACTCTCCGCCGCCGTCACCATGGCCCGCCATTTCGGCCTGAAGAAGCTCGCCATCCCCTCTGCCGGAAATGCCGCCGGAGCCCTCGCCGCCTACGCCGCCGCCGCCAACATCGAAGCCCACATCTTCATGCCTAAAGATGTTCCTATGGCCAACCGCATCGAGTGCGACTACTACGGCGCGCACGTCACCCTGGTCGACGGCCTCATCTCCGATTGCGCCCGCAAAGTTGCCGAGCTCAAAGAAAAACCTGCGTGGTCCACAGAAGGATGGTTCGACGTTTCCACCACCAAGGAACCCTACCGCGTCGAAGGCAAGAAGACCATGGGCTACGAAGTCGCCGAACAACTCGGCTGGAAACTTCCGCAAGGCATTATCTATCCTACTGGTGGTGGCGTTGGCCTGCTCGGTATGTGGAAGGCCTTCGACGAACTTGAGCAACTCGGTTTCATCGGCTCCGAGCGCCCGAACATGATCAGCGTGCAATCTTCAGGATGCGCCCCCATCGTTAAAGCATGGGATGAAGGCCGCCCGGCTTCAGAAATGTGGCCCCATGCCTCGACCTTGGCCTCTGGCCTCCGCGTGCCGAAGCCGTACGGCGACTACTTGATCCTCGACATCTTGAAACAAAGTGGGGGCTTGGCCCTCGCCGCCACCGACGCGGAAATTCTCGTCGCCACTCGCCACTGGGCGCAAGTCGAAGGCGTTTTCGCCGCGCCCGAAGGGGCCGCATCCTTGGTCGCCTACCAGAAGCTCCTAGCCAGTAGCTTCTTCGACTCCGACGACACGGTAGTCCTCTTCAACACCGGCTCCGGCCTGAAGTATCTGGATGTCCTGGACACGAAAGACGCTGAAGCGTCGCGGCCGCCGGCGTCCCGCGCAATTGCCGGAATCATCGGGCCGTACTAAGGAACAACTGAAACTGCGTACCGTATTTCAAATCAGCGCCGCTGGGTAAGTGGCTGGTCAGCGGTAGGTCAGACTTGGGTACCAGTCCGTTCCCCGGCCTTCGGGGGTGAAATCCAGCAGGTTCCACAGCGGCCAAATCATGTCGACGTGGCGCTGGTTCTGCCCCGGCTCGGGCGCGACCAAGAGAAGCTCGGAATGGAAAAGTGGTGAACCTTCCCATTGCGGCGAACAAAGACATTCAGCGAGGGCTGCTGGCCTCCCTCAGAATTTTCGCCGTAGTAGTCGCGATTGTAGTTGTTGCTGGAGGAGGAAAGAAGACGCAAGCGGTTCCATCCACGCTCGCGTGCGAAGGTGCGGATTCTTTCCAGTGGAGACTTCGCCACGAACGCAAGATTCACGCGCTGCGAGCCATGGACTACCGTGGCGTTCAGAGCGTCGATGATGGAACTGCACATCGGACACGCCGCTTTCATCTTCGGTCCAAACATGAAGCTGTAGATGGCAAGGCGGACGGAGTTCTTCCGCAAAGGAGGA
>PLHQ01000110.1 GCA_003138975.1 Acidobacteriaceae bacterium
GCGGCAGAAGCGAACTTCCAGAAAGTGATTGAACTGAATCCCACAGCATCGGAGCCGCGCTTGTTGCTCGGCAACTACTACCAGTCTCGCACCCGATACAGTGACGCGGAGCAGCAATTCCTAAAGGCGATTGATGTCGACCAGAAAAACCCGGAGCCGCGAGCCGCGCTCGCGCGTTTGTACTTGGCTGAAGGCAAGAAGGCGGAGGCCGAAGATGTGGCCAAACGTGCTAAGCAGGATCTTCCCAACAACTCTGCCGCCTACCGCCTGCTGGGCAACCTCTACTTCGTGAATGGCGACTTCGACAAAGCTGTTGCCGAATATAGTGCCCTCAGCCAGCAGCACCCGGCCGACCTCCAGGTCAAGAAGGATTACATCCAGTTGCTTCTTCAGAAAGGTCAACTCTCCGAGGCGAGTGCACTGGATGTCGATATTCTCAAGGCTAATCCGAACGACAATGACGCTTTGGTTTATCGCAGCCAGATGCAAATCAGCGCGGGTTTTGACAGCGAAGCGATAACCATCTTGCAGACGGTAATCAAGAACGACCCAACCAATAGCGAGGCGCACTATGTGCTCGGGGTCGCACTCGAGAAACAGGGGGACACCGACGGCGCCGCAAATGAGTGGAGGGAGGCGTTGCGTCTCCGCCCTGACTTACTGGATGCGGTGCGAGATTTGGCGGGCGTGGCCATGGGCAGAGGCGACATGGATGGCCTCGACCAGTACGCAGCTCAGATGATCAAGCTGCAACCCGATTCTCCAGAAGGCTACTCTCTACGGGCACTTTCTAATATCAATCGCAAGCGGTTTCCCGTTGCCGAAGTGGACGTGCGTAAAGCCATCGAAATTGCTCCGCAGAGTTCGTTCGGGTTTGTGCAACTGGGTAACTTGAAGTTTGCGCAAAAACAGTTCGAGGACGCCGGTAGGGCTTACCAAGCAGCTCTCGATCGCAATCCGAATTCCAAAGACGCCTTGCGCGGCTTGATGAATACCTATGTCGCTCAGAAGCGAGTGGATCAAGCCATCGCGACCGCGAATGCTCAGATCGCGAAGGTGCCCAACGACGGCGCATTTTATGACTTGCTCGGAACGGTGTTATTCGTCAACAAAAAAGATCTGACCGGAGCTGAGGCCGCATTCGCGAAATCCGTCGAACTCGACAAGAAAAATTCCGGCGCAGAGCTAGAACTGGCTCGAGTGCAAGCCGCCAAGGGTTCGACGGATCAGGCAATTGCCACCTGCCGACGCGGCCTGGAGAACAATCCAAACGAGCCTGGTTTCGACATTCTGCTCGGCGATTTGTATCAATCCCGTCGGGATTGGAATAATGCGATCGAGGCATATCAGAAAGCGCTCACTCTCAAGCCGGAAAATCCCCTGGCATCGAATGATCTCGCTGCCGTCATGCTGCAATTCGGTGGCAATCTCGACGTAGCCCTCTCGCTGGCGCAAACCGCTCGACGCGGATTGCCAGATTCTCCCGGCGTGGCCGACACGTTGGGTTGGATCTACTATCAGAAAGGCGCTTATCGGTTGGCAGTCGATTCACTTCGGGAGGCGATGAAGCTAGCCCAGACCAGCAATTCGCCTGACAATCCCCGGATTCACTATCGCCTCGGAATGGCGTATGCGAAAAGCGGCCAACCGGCTCTCGCCCGGCAGCAACTGGAGAAAATGTTGAAGATGAATCCCGATGCAAGCGACGCGAGCGAGGCAAAGAAGCAGCTCGCGCAGTTGAAATCGTGATCAGCTCGTCAGAAAGGCTGCCTACGGCAGCGAGTCCAATAATGCTGCAGACCGTGCTCCCCAAATCCGAGCGCGAGCGCTTACGGAGGAGGAATCACTGCTTGGGTAATATTGGAATATCCGCTTTCACCGCTTGCATCGACCGCCGTGGTCGCGTAGCAGTAAGTCGTGCCGTCGGTCACAACGCTATCGGCGTACGTCGTGATGGAACTCGAAGTGGAACCGATGTTCGAGTAAGAACCGCAAGAAGTTGTCCCGTAAACGGCGCGATAGACGTTGTAGCTAGTGATGCTCGAGGAAGTGCTGGCCGTCCATGACAAGCTGACAGTATGGACAGGGGCCGCCGTGCCAGTGCCTGTCAGGGTGGCGGTGCTTGGCGAGTTGGAGCCGTTGCCTGCGAAAGAAGCCGACGCCGAGGCAGCCCCAGTAGCGCCAGGCGTGAAATTCACAGTGAAGGACACCGGCTGGCTCGTTGTGACGGTCACAGGAAACGAGAGGCCGCTGATAGAAAACTCGGACGGATTGGTACCGCTCAAACTGACTGACGAAACTGACACGCTCGCACCCGTGGCACTCAGCGTCCCCGTTTGAGTTCCACTTGTCCCAACCGTGACATTCCCGACGTTGACGGGACTAATACTCAATGTGCCTTGGCTTTGCGCGATCGCGGATCCGCTCAGCGTGATGCTCAAGGTCGAATTCGTTGCGTTCGAAGTAATCGGGACACTTCCGCTGAAACTGCCCGCAGACTGCGGTGCAAAGGTCAGGCTGAAAGAAGCGCTTTGCCCGGGTGTCAAAGTGACCGGCGTCGTGATTCCCGAAATGCTGAACCCTGTTCCGCTCGCTGCAACCTGAGAAATCTGCGCATTCGAGGCGCCCGTGTTCTGTACGGTTTCCGTTTGCGTCGAACTCTGGCCGACCTGGACGTTCGTAAACGTCAGGCTCGCAGGCGTTGCGCTCAGCGTAGCCGGCGTCACGCCAGTTCCAGAAAGAGCAATGGCGAATGAAGTGCTCGATCCGCTTATGGTAATCGATAGACTGCCGTTGCTGATGCCGGCGGACGTCGGGGCGAAGGCGACGCCGAATGTCGTGCTTTGGTTAGGCGCCAGCGTGAGCGGCAGGCCCAGCCCTGTATAGCTGAAACCCGTACCGGTAACGGTCGCCTGAGAGATCGTGAGATTCGCGCCCCCAGAGTTCGTCAAGGTTTCGGTCTGAGTCTGATTGGTGCCGACCTGCACATTGCCAAGGCTCAGGCTCGTGGGATTCGCCGCCAGCTGGCCGGGCGGGACCGCTGTTCCAGAGAGCCCCACTGTCAGAGTCGAGTTCGACGCGTTGGAAGTAACGGTTACGTTCCCGCTGACACTTCCACTGGAAGTTGGGGAGAATGTCACACTGAAACTCACGCTCTGCCCGGTGCTCAGGCTTAGCGGCAAACTCAAACCGCTTGCACCAAATCCTGAGCCCGTTACTTGTGCCGCAGAAATGGTTACACCCGCGCCGCTTGAGTTGGTTAGGGTTTCCGAGAGAGTCTGGGAACCGCCCACCTGAACGCTGCCGAAGCTGAGGCCAGTGAGCGTTGGCGTGAGTTGACCTGATGTCACCCCTGTGCCCGATACTGGCACGCTGACAGTCGTGGAATTGGGGTGCGTGAAATAATCGTGCTGCCTGCCATTGCCTTGAGTGTTGAGGCTAATCGAGACACCGCCACTATCGCTGCCAGCCGAGGTCGGGGCGAACGTTATCGTGCAGGTTACACTCTGTCCAGCATCCAGCGTGACCGGGTAATTTAGACCGCTCAAAGTAAAGCCGTGGCCCGATAGGGTTGCGCTCGATATGGTCAGCCTGAACCAGCCGGAGTTTGCCAAAACTAAGGCCTGGGCCTGGCTAGTGCCGACCGGCACATTCCCAAAGCTGATATTGGAGGGACTGATGGTAAGCGGTGTAGTGCCCACGGCTGCATTCGCGGTAACGGTAAGAACGGCGAGGAAAGTCAAAAGCAAACAGAACACGGAGGGGATTCCGCTCCGACTCAAACCGAAGTCTTTCACAATAAGACCTCTTGGACCACGCTAGAGCCGCGCGGGGGGATTTGAAGCCGCTGCTTCCCGATCTCAAGACAGAGGGCTGATTTGCTCTACAGGCTGCAGTAAAGTCATTGTGCGGATCGATCCCGAGCACGGATAGGTCACGGGAGCGCTACTGTTACCTCCTCCAAATGTTCGGTGTCAGCGGGGTTCTAGCGCTCTTAGCGTCGTCCAGTTGGACAATGCACCTCTGATAGGCCCTTGGAATTTTTCTCGTCGCCTGATCGATTTCCTATCAATATTGCTGGCTGCGCTCTCAGCAAGACGGTCACAGCAGACATTCTTAGAGAACGCGAACGGGAGCTTGGGTTTCAAGTTCTCAAGAAAGGACATTCTCAGAGCAGGAGCATTTGAATGATGCGACCGAGGCATATCAGAAGGCACTCATCCTGTCGTTGAAATAGATGGACTAATTTCATGACGCAGATTGAGGTATTCGAGGAATGTGAGCAATCCTGCACAGAACCGTGCGCCTCGGCGTGTCATGGTGGACCTGTCGGGATTGTCTCGCCGTTTGTGCCGAAACAATTCTGCCGCGAGCAGAAAGAGCGAACGTTCATGGCAAACCATCGGCTCCGCAATCGTTTTCGTCGACGGCTCGCGGCCATCATTGATTCCGTTCCGAAGCTGCTTGCAGCACTTAAGTCGCCGACCGAAAAGCAGGGATCACAACGGATGTGCCCGTTCTGCGGGTTGATCACCCCGCGCTCCCAACGACTTTGTTTGGAATGCGGCAAGCCGCTCAGAGGCGTTCAGCTTGAGCGCAAAGATGCAAAACAAGGATGAGCAAAGGAGACAAAGATGCTTTGGACAATTTTTGTGGTGCTGGTAGTTTTGTGGCTTCTGGGTTTCAGTTTTCACGTCGCGGGTGGTCTGATTCACCTGTTGCTCGTGTTAGCGCTAGTGGTTCTCGTCATTAACTTGCTGAGCGGACGTCGGAGTTCCGTGTAAAGGCCGGTTCCTTGGAATCGTTGGAAGAGGCGGAGACTTCAAGGTCCAGGCACTTGCCGTCTTTGTTTCCTGGTAAAAAGAACTCGAAAGCTATGCCTGGTAACCTTCTTTAGAAGGCGCATTGCGGCTCGGCCAGAGTTCTCAGGGCGCGGAGCCTTGGCGGCCGCCAACTCCCGGGCAAGATGCGTCTTGGCTGATGGATGTCCTGTGCTAAGCGTGCACCTTTCTTTCGGTTTAGCTCGGCACATCGGGCACTGAACGGACAAGATGTGTCGCAACGTGAGCTTTTTCGGTTTCACATCAACCTTAATTCAGCATCTGGACTTTGATAACGTCAATTTAACTCTCAGGAATCCGCTTCAAGTTTTCAAAATTGGATGTTTCCATTGCGAATGCCGCGCCAGACGGTCGGCGAAAGAGGCTCATCGTTCTTGCCAATGGACGCTTGAGAAGGTTTGTCCTGCAAAGGATCCGTCCAATCTCGTGATCTGCAGAGACGACGGAGATGCGCCGGAACTCGAGCTCTTGGCTTTCCGTCGTCATGCCGGGCCGGTTTCACACTCAGTACAAAGTGGACGGCCGCCAGCAGGAAGTGAACCCCATCGGACTTGACCACCAGAGCGTCCACGGATTTCAAAGCGCCGTCAGGCAATTCCAGGTGTTCAGTGAGCATGACAATCGGAACCGTCGGCCGGACCCGCTTGATCTCGGCGGCAATAACGGCACCATCCAAAAGGCCCAGGTGATACTCGAGCACAATCGCATCCACAGGCTGCGACGCAAAAAGCCGTAGACCATCGTGACCATTGGTCGCAGTTACCAACTCGTATCCGTTCTCTCGCAACAAACTCAGTTGAGCCGGGTCCCGATGTATGCAGAGGAGAGTGCTGTTGGTAGCCATACTCATTGTATATAGGTGAGGCTTGCATAGTTCTGCTCAAAATTGCTCACGAACGGAAGGATGCACATGTGGAGGCGCTTATGTCTGAGTCGAATTCGTGGTTTTTCTTGGTCGCCGGATTGGCGGGCATCAGGCTGGTAGTTATAGTCCGCGGAAGCGAGCTCATTTTTCATAAAACGTGGCGAAGTCATACTTTCCAGAAGTGAGCAATTCAGCGCAGCATTTTGAAGAGTCATGAGCGAATCTGAAGGGTGCCACTGAAGATGTCAAGCCGCTGATGCAGTCCTTTGGGCTGGAGACTGCGTCTTGCTGCGGAGACTGGAACATCGCCAAGGCAGCGGATGGACTCGCCTTTGACCGCAAGATCAGGTGAAGCAGCAGCACTTCAATGGCCTCGAAGTGACTGGAATCGTTGCCAAACACTGTCTGGGTGTGCCCTACCCCGTGGTCACAGCGCACTCGCACCATGTCCAGCAGAGCTGCCAGCTCGACGCCATCGAGGTATGGTGGGCCTCTCAGCACAACACA
>PLHQ01000079.1 GCA_003138975.1 Acidobacteriaceae bacterium
GAACCACAACCACGAGATGAAAGAGATCTTCAAGGGTGCGGCCACCCGGGCCAGCTGTAGCACGGGGCCGTTCCGCGCTTTCTACGCGGCTTTGCTGGCCAGGGGGATGAAGCCGGAGATGGCTCGTCTGACGCTGGCGCGCAAGATCACGGCCATCACTTTGACACTTTGGAAGAAGGAGGAACGTTTCGACGCTGAACAACTGAAAACGCAAGCAGCTTGAGTATCGAACAGAACCCAGGTGATCTCCCAGGTTTTCATGCCTCGGTGGTGGCCAAATCGGTTCGTGCGATGCTCGGGTTCGAGGGAGAGTATCCAAGCGCTCATTAGGCGCTCTGTGTGCTGAAGTTTGGCACCGCGTCTCCGAGTCAATCCTATGCCCCCTCGGATAACCCAAAAAAGCTATAGGCCTCGAGCCTCACATAGGATCTTGGTTGGCACTTTTAGCCAACGTTTAGCTTGCGTAGCTTCGTAACCGAATGGCGTCGAGCACCACTGCATTATGAAACCATGGAGTTGGGACAAGCAACTGGGGCTGGCATCGCCGCTGGAATGCGCGGCGATCCAAAGCGGACAAACCAAGAACCCCTCTAAGAATGAGGTGGGGCTGGATGTAAGTCACCAGACCCGTACCTCCCCGGAGGGGAGGGGGAAGTATTTTTTTCTTGACATCCTCTCTCATAGGATAAGTGCTATGGCGATTTTTCGCCAACTACAGACACGATGCGCTCAAATATACGGTAGTTGCAAACGTAAGCTGCTATAGCGCACCTTAGTTTTTTTCTTCATAATCCGGGGTATGGCCCTTGTTGTCTTCCTCCGGGGTGTCAATGTTGGCGGACACAGAACGTTTCGCCCAAGCATCCTCGCACGAGAACTGAGCGGCTATGATGTCCTGAACGTGGGTGCTGCGGGTACCTTTGTCGTTCGTAAACCTGGATCCCGAGCAAAATTCCGTACTGCATTGCTTCGCAAGCTGCCGTTCGAAGCGGAAATTGTGCTGTGCGAAGGCCGCGATCTTATGCGACTGGAGATGGAGAATCCGTTTGGAACTCAGCCATCACCTCCGGATGTTGTCCGGTTCGTGAGTATCCTGTCGAAAGCCGGGGGTGTCCGGGCGTCGCTTCCAGTCACGTTTCCCTCAGACGGGAAGTGGTTGGTGCGGGTGATTGCGTCCGAAGGGCAATTCGTGTTCGGAGTGTACCGTCGTCACATGAAGACAATCGGCTATCTTGGCCAGATCGACAAACTGTACGGCGTGCCAGCTACGACTCGGAATTGGAACACAATAATTGCGATCATGCGAATTTTGAAGAGTCTCACGGGCGGACGCGGGGATTCTAATTGTTGAAATCAGGTCATTACACTCCGTCAAAAATCCACTCCTACATTTGCAGTCCGTTTGTGTGGTTTGGAAGATCCTGCACGAGGGGGTGCGATTTATCGAGCAAGGCGAAGTCGCAATCACACCCATAAACCCGGTTACCGCCACAGCTGCTCAGATCGCGCTCGCCTGGCTCCTTGCACAGAAACCCTGGATCGTTCCAATCCCCGGCACAACTACGCTGGAGCGCGTCGACGAGAACATCGGAACAACTGCGATAGAACCTTCCCCGGAGGATTTGCGAGAGATCGATAGCGCCACCTCAAGGATCTCAGTGCAAGGCGATCGGTATCCGGAAGAACTGGAGCGAATGACGTATCGCTAGGAGCGAACGATGCCGCATGTTGTGGTGAAGGTAGTACCGTGACCACGCAATGTTGTTCCTTTTACAGAACCAGGAAGCGCTTTCGCACATTCTTGAAGCTCTCTACGAAGCACCCCTTGACCCCTCGCGCTGGGAAGAATTCGTGTGTCTGACCGCCGAGACGGCGGGGGGCATTCCGGTACCTTTTTCAGGACCTCAAAATTCCCTGGTCAATCTGCTTTGCGCCAACTTGCGTCCCGATTATATCGCGTCAGTTTCTTTGCGATCTGGATGGTCCTGGGGCCAAGATCCTTTTCATACACGATTCCGTCTTCATCCACCATGAAGGTCATCACTCCCGATGATCGATACTCCGCCGGATACGCCACGAAAGCGAACCCGTGAGTCATCTTTTCGTTTGACTTCGCTCCTTCACCTTTCAGAATCTTGAAATAATAGCCTTGGAACGGCTGGAGCTTTTGATCTGCAGATCCCCCACTCGCCTCATCCGCAGCGGAAGCGACAAGGAGGCCGATCGGACTAGCGACCACTCCGGAAGAAGTCTCCCAGTAAAGCCCGTTGTGCTTGCCAGGGTCGCTGAAGAGTTTCTGCGCGTAGTGAGAATTCTGGTCGCCATCGTGAGGTTGAGCGTAATACTCCTTCTCCGCATCAACCAGTTCATGGCACACCTGGATCGCGGCCAGTTCGTTTTTCCCAACTCTCCGGTACAAAATCTCTTGCTTCCCGGCCGCAGTATCGAAATACCATGAGTTGCCTTCGTCCACAAGCGGGATTGGCGTTGGCCAGTTTTCCGCGCCGATGTAGAGGGTAGTTGTGCCGTCAGGTTCCTTCACCAGGCGATGCATCTGCTGATATTTCTCCACGAATTGACGCCTGTTGTCCCTATCTTCGGCATCGTCACCGGAGGAGACAATGTCTTTTGCGTGCGGTCCAAGAACCTTCAGCAATGACGGCTCGTCATCCTTCTGCATTGCAGTGACTAGCGCCTCAGTCGCCTTCGCCGCCGAAGGAAACGCTTCCTGCCCGGCTTGCGGCCCATGGGATCTCCGGACTGTCGAGGCTTGTCCGCCAGATGCGGCTGCTTGTGTGCCCGTTTGCGCGGCTGCTAAGTTTGGAAAGAGTCCCAAAGCGAGAGCGGTAACCACAACCGGATAGCTTCTAGAATCGCGTCTTTTCGATGTCATGTGTCATTCCTTTCCTCGCGGGCCAGCCCAGGTGAGCCCTAATGTTAGCGCCTGTTTCTCAGTGTCTACCTCCGCCACCGCCATGCATGCCTCCACCGAAGCTGGACTGTCCTCGCGAGGAAAAACCCCGCGCGTCTCCGCCGTGGCTGAATCCGCTAAAGGCACCGGAGCGCGTGCCCGCACTGCCTCTTCCTGGAGTGCCAAAACCACGAGCGCCGGGACCGCCGCGCGCGAAAGGCGCCCCCCCTCTGTAGTTCCCATGAAAGTAGGCATTGCGGTCATAGAACGCATGGCTGTGGAACGCATAAGGGCCGCCACCATACAGCAAGCCCCGGTGGTACCAATCAAGACCCCATCCGTGCCAACCCCACCCGAATCCGAAGAAGGGGCCAATGCCAAAACCGACGCCGAAAGAAAGATACGGGCCTCCGACGCCCCACCAAGGATAGAATCCCGGCCAGAGTCCAACTGGATAGCCATAGATCAATTCGGGATCATAATCGGGGACGTAAACGACGTTCGGATCCGCCGGCTGGATGATAACGTCGGACCCCTGGTCAGCCACCGTCTGCTGTGGCGTGGTCTTTAGATTCCCCGCTTCCTGCGCTTTCTTGCGCATGAATTGGATGGCCTGCATCACATCGGCTTGCTGGTTTAAATTGGCATCGCCAAGCTCGGAAGTCCAAGAGAGATCCTTGTCTAAATTCGCAAGAACGGAAGGAAACTGAGTGAGAGCCTTCACGCTAGGATCCCAATCTTGCTGGTCCACGGCGTCGCCTAAGTCCTTGCCCTTCAAATTCGGATTTTGTTGCAGGAACCGTTCTGCTTCCACGATCTGCGTAGGATACGCGGAAGCGGCAAGAATCTGCGCCACTAGAGCATCGGGATACAGAGCGATAGGAGCGACCAACTGTTGCAACTGTGCGGGCGTCAAGGGGGCGGTTTGCGGCTGACCTTGAGCGGCCAGCAA
This sequence comes from Acidobacteriaceae bacterium, assembly GCA_003138975.1. Lineage (GTDB taxonomy): Bacteria > Acidobacteriota > Terriglobia > Terriglobales > Acidobacteriaceae > Sulfotelmatobacter. The sequence continues at coordinate 3,864 of PLHQ01000079.1, forward strand.
CGAGCCTGCGGTTATCGCGAAAGCGAGCGCGCAAGTGGCAGCTCTGAGAAAAGACTCCCTAGATAATTTGAATTCCATTAGACTCTCCTACTTGGCGCATACCCAACCGGTTACTTAGATAACCTTGGAAGAACGGTGGTTGCGTGAATCTGGAGATATTTCCGCTGTGGCGCGGCCGCGTCATGGAAAATTCCAATGGCTGGCGTTTGATTTGGAATCGTCGGTTCAGAGGGTGGCTCGTGTCTGGCTGTTACGATTGCGCATCAAAGACATCCGACTGACGTACTCAAGTTTCAACTGCGGGCGAAAAACGGAGCTATAACGGCGGCCTGTCACCCCGTGGGCGGGCAGCAAATGCTGGGAGGAACGTGAGAAGTTCACTGACAGAAACGATAGTGAGATTGTCACATCCCTCAGGCAAATGAAAGAAGGTTCATGACTGTCCTTGAGTTCAGCTTGATTGTAGGGGCCGGTTCCCTTGTTGCCGGTTTTCTGGGAGCGCTGACTGGGTTGGGTGGCGGCGTAGTTCTTGTCCCGATGCTCACTTTGCTGCTTGGAGTGGACGTGCGATATGCCATTGGGGCGTCGTTGGTGTCGGTGATCGCCACTTCGTCGGGAGCGGCGGCAGCCTATGTGAGAGAGGGCATTTCGAACATCAGGATCGGAATGTTCCTGGAGATCGCTACCACTCTTGGTGCGCTTGCTGGCGCAACTTTGGCGACGCGCATCTCCACCAGTGCAATCTCCATCGTTTTTGGATTGATGCTGATCGGATCCGCGTTCTTGTCCTGGAAACGGCCATCAAGAAATCAACGCGAAGGGGGACTCGACCCGCTTGCCACCAAATTGCGATTGAACGGGAGCTTTCCCGAAGGGAACGGCATTCGAAACTACAACGTGCAGAGGGTACCTCTGGGTTGGGGGCTGATGTTTGGCGCCGGAACCTTGTCTGGACTGCTTGGCATTGGTTCGGGTGCGATGAAGGTTCTGGCTATGGACCAAGCCATGAAGATTCCCTTTAAGGTTTCGACTACGACCAGCAACTTTATGATCGGCGTCACCGCTGCCGCCAGCGCGGGGATTTATCTATCCCGCGGATATATTGATCCTGGGCTCTCTATGCCCGTGATGCTGGGCGTTCTTGGAGGATCGTTGCTGGGTACGCGGATTCTCGTCAAAGCGGATCCCAAGTGGTTGCGGCGGGTGTTCAGCCTCGTGATTGTGGCGCTAGGAATCGAGATGCTCTACAAGGGAATTTCTGGAAGGATTTGATATGGCCGGATTTGATATAGCCAATGACCGAAGTTGGACCGATAAGCGGATGGAAAAATTTATTGGGAACCTCCTCCGCGCCGGTGTGTTGCTCTCTGCGATGGTCGTGTTGTGCGGGGCCGCTGTGTATCTTGTGCGGCACGGGCATGCCCCGGCCAATTACCGGGCATTCCAGAGCGAGCCTTCTGATCTTCGCAGCGTCGGCGGCATCCTTCGCGATGCGGTGGCACTGCGAGGCCGCGGCATCATCCAACTCGGACTGCTGTTGCTCATCGCGACCCCGGTCGCGCGTGTCGCATTTTCGATCTTTGGTTTTGCAGAGGAGCACGACCGCCTGTATGTCATCGTGGCGTCGATCGTGCTCTTAGTTTTGCTCTACAGTCTTATCGGGTCTGCCTGGTCTGTGTAAACAAACCGAAATTTTAGAATCATGCTCGCCGGAGCGGAATCTTTCAGCTAAGAAGGAAGCGTAAGAGCGATGGCTCATCTTTTTGATTCGTTGGTGGTTCGGGACATCAAGTTTGCGAACCGTGTGTTCGTCTCACCGATGTGCGAGTACTCAAGCACCGACGGGTATGCGAACGACTGGCATCTGGTACATCTTGGCAGCCGTGCAGTTGGTGGGGCTGGACTGGTGCTCACCGAAGCAACTGCTGTACTTCCGGAGGGTCGGATCAGTCCGCAGGACCTCGGCACCTGGAGCGACGATCACATCGAGCCTTTGGCCAGAATCGTGCGCTTCATTCATGAGCAGGGCAGCGTCGCAGGCATGCAACTGGCACACGCTGGACGCAAAGCCAGCACGTACCGGCCATGGGAGGGTCAGGGTAGGGTTCCTGAGGCCGAAGGTGGTTGGAAGAACGTGGTGGCTCCGAGTGCGGTGGCTTTTGCCGATCACTATCCAATGCCGCGGGCCCTTAGCAGCGATGGTATTCAAGAGATCATCGCCGCTTTCGCGGAGGCTGCGCGTCGTGCCTGCGAAGCTGGGTTTCGAGTGGATTGAGATTCATGCCGCGCATGGTTATCTGATTCACGAGTTTCTGTCACCTCTTAGCAATCGTCGATCTGATGATTACGGAGGCTCGTTTGAGAATCGCACTCGAATTTTACGCGAGATTGTGGCTGCGGTTCGACGTTCGTGGCCGGAGCGGGCACCGGTGTTTGTCCGGATTTCGGCTACGGATTGGATCGAGGGTGGCTGGGACATCGAGCAGTCGGTTGAACTTGCCCGACAAGTGAAGGAGTTCGGAGTGGACCTGATCGATTGTTCTTCGGGTGGGAACGTGGCTCAAGCCAGCATTCCACTGGGTCCGGGGTATCAGACGCCGTTTGCGCAGCGGATCCGGCGGGAAAGCGGAATCATGACGGGCGCGGTCGGCATGATCACTTCTCCAGTTCAGGCCGAGCACGTCCTCGCTACTGGGCAGGCGGATGCGGTCATTATTGCTCGTGAATTCTTGCGGGATCCATACTGGCCATTGCGAGCGGCCCGTGAGCTGGGCCAGGCGATGTCGTGGCCTGTTCAGTATCTCAGGGCTGGCCCTGAAGGCGCACAGGCGCGCGTTCCTGTGGACCTGAAGAGTCTGAAGTCTTGCTTTGAGGAACAACACGCAGTGCCGGAACTCTAACTTGTCGCTCGCGAGCAGGCGCCGAGGAAGGTTGGCGATCTCTTCCTCGGCTGTTCTTTTGTCCGCCAAATCTGACAAATGCTGTTTGCTAAGAAACGACTAGCTAAGCTAGTGAGCGCCGGCCTTTTCCGCACCGAGTCCGGTGTTGGAACGGACCAGCAATTCGTTGCATTTGTGCTGCGAAGTCGGCTCGTGTGACTCAACAGCGTGGCTAGGATCGCTCCGATGAATCCCAACGGAATACGCAAGATGCCGGGATTTCGTCAGCTTTCAATCCTCCGTCCCGAATTTCTTCAGATCTTCGGGTCCATCTGCCAACGCCACCGCCTCTTTGCCCTGGACCAGTTCCCGGATGTTTTCCACAATGTCAGGATTGGCCAAGGTCGAGATATCTCCAGTGTTCATGTTGTTGGAGAGGGCGGCGAGAACACGACGCATGAGCTTGCCCGAACGGGTCTTGGGCATATCCGGAACGATGTGGATATGCTTCGGACGGGCAATCTTGCCAATCATGGTTTCAATGGCCTTGTTGACCTTGTCCACAATCGCCGGACTGGCCTGGACACCCGGCTTTAGGGCGATATAGACTTCGGGCACGCGGCCCTTGATCTCGTCCGCCACGGGTACTACCGCCGCTTCTGCCACCTCGGGAACCGTCAGACACGCAGACTCGATTTCCTTGGTGCCCAAGCGGTGGCCGGCCACATTGATGACATCATCGACTCTGCCGAGAATGCGGAAATAGCCGTCGGCGGCCAGCACAGCTCCGTCCGACGCAAAATATGGCCAGTCATGCCAATCCTTGCTGTTGCGATTCTTGCAGTATTTTGTGTAGTACTGGGTAACGAAGCGGTCATGATCACCCCAAATTGTCTGCATGATCCCTGGCCAGGGATTGCGAATGCAGATGTTGCCCGCCTTCCCCGATCCAGCCGCGATTTCCTGGTTGTTTTCGTCATAAATCACCGGGAAGATTCCAGGCACGCCTGGGCCCGCGCTTCCTGGCTTCATGGGATCGAGCGCCGGCTTGGTGCTGCACAAGAATCCTCCGTTTTCGGTTTGCCACCAGGTGTCCACAATCACGGCCTCGCCTTTGCCCACCGTATCGTGATACCAGCGCCAAACCTCCGGCTCGATGGGTTCTCCCACCGTTGTCATGTGCTTGAAATGGTAGTTGTACTTGGGGGGTTCATCGTGACCGGCCTTGCGCAACATGCGAATGGCCGTGGGGGAAGTGTGGAAGATGTTGACATCCAGGCGCTCGGCGATTCTCCATACCCTGCCGGCGTCCGGGTAGGTCGGGACACCCTCATAGATCACACTGGTAGCGGCCAACGCCAGCGGACCGTAAACAATATAGGAGTGGCCCGTGATCCAGCCGATGTCGGCCATGCACCAGTAAACATCCTCGGGATGAATGTCCTGGATGTACTTGGAGGTGCCGGTCACATAGGCGAGGTAGCCGCCCGTGCGATGTTGGCAGCCTTTGGGCTTTCCGGTACTGCCGCTCGTGTACATAAGAAACAGCGGCGCTTCCGCATCCATGGGGACGGGAGCCACCAGTTCACCGGCGTACTTCGGGAGCACTTCGTCCACGAAGAAATCGCGCCCTTTCACAAATGGCGAAGCGGACGCATTCTTGCCCGGGTGCCGCCTCCAGACCAGGACCTTGTCCACGGTCTGGCCTTCCTTCTTGGCTATTTCCAGCGAGATCTCGGAGGCCGCTTTGTGGTCGAGCAGCTTACCATTGCGATAGTAACCATCCATCGTGATCAGGACTTGGCTTTGCGAATCGGCGACACGCATACCGCAAGCCTCGCCGCTGAAGCCGCCAAACACAACGGAGTGAATCACTCCCAGGCGGGCGCATGCCAGCATGCTAATCGGCAGCTCGGGCACCATCGGCATATGAATGGTGACGCGATCTCCGCTCTTCAGGCCGCAGAAATCTCGGAGCAGCGCCGCGAATTCATTCACTCTTACATAGAGTTCACGGTAAGTGACGGATACGGGCGCTTCGGACTCCGGTTCCGGCACAAAGATCAGCGCCGCTTTGTTTTTGTACTTGGCAAGGTGCCGGTCCACGCAGTTGTACGAGGCGTTGATCTTGCCGCCTACGAACCACTTCCAGAACGGCGGATCACTGGTGTCGAGCGTGGTTTGCCAGTACTGGTCCCAGCTCAGCATATCGGCGTACTCCCGGAAGCATTCCGGAAAATTCTTCTCACTGAAGCGTTCCACGACGTTGGGATCGGTCAGATTCGCCTGGCCGACAAATTTCGCGGAAGGATAATAGTATTCTTCTTCCCGCCAATGGACTGCAATCTGAGCCTCGCTGGTCTCGATCACCGCACCTTGCGTCTGAAGAGTTCGAGCCATATCAGTCACCCCTTAGATTTTTGAATTTGTGATGCAACCCCCGGCAGTTCTCCGCCAGTGTTTCCAGGGTTGGCGGAGCGTGCCCTTGCGCTCCGTTCAAACCCTATACGATGGAACATTCTGCACATCACTGCAACAACTGCTGGAAGCTAGGCAACCGCGGGCACCTTCGTTCCTGCCAGCCTACCTTCCGGCGCGACCGGGCGTTTGACCGCAAGTTCGCAAAGCAGGGCAACTGCTGCCAGACCCGCCGCGGTGTAGAACGCCATCTGGTAGTTGTGGTACTTGTCGAACATCCAACCGCCGATGCGCCCACCGAGCAGGCCGGCCACGCCCCAGGCTGTAAATAGCATGCCGTAGTTGAGGCCCAGGTTCTTGGTGCCCCAGAAATCGGCGGCCGTCGATCCGTTCACCGAAAGCTGTGTGCCGTAGCACCAGTAAACGATGAAGAGCATCACGAACAGGGCCACCACGTTGCCGCCCACATGATACAGAATGGGCATAGCAAGCATGGAGATTCCGATCATCAGGCGCAAGACGTTGACCCGTCCCAGGTGGTCCGACATCCAACCCGAAAAGATGCGGCCCATGGCGTTTCCTGCCGCGCCCACCACCAGGCCAAACGAGGCCAGAGTGGTGCTGGGTATGCCCACGCTCTTGGCGAAGGGCACCAACTGGCTGATGACCATGAGACCGGCCGCGCAGCCAAACGCGTACGCTACCCATAGCAAGTAGAATGAAGGTGTGGTCAGCACCTCGCCGGGCGTGAAGTCGTAGGCGGTCGCCGCAGCCTTGGAAGCTGGAGCAGGTACCCAGCCAGCAGGCTTGTATCCAACGGGTGGGTTCTTCAGTAGGAACGCGCCAAACACGGTCATCGCAAAGAAGATCACGCCCAGAACCTGGAAAGTGGTGCGCCAGCCAAAGTGCGGGATCAGGTAGCTGGCGGCCAGCGGGCCAAAGATAGCTGAACCGCCGCCATAACCAGCAACCGCCAGCCCTACCGCGAGACCGCGCTTGTCCGGAAACCACTTGGACATAACAGGAATCGGGGTCGCGTAGCCAAAGCCGTTGCCCAACCCTCCAAGCACGCCGAAGAAGATAAGAAACTTGGTTAAGCTGTCGGCAGAAGAGCAGAGGAAGAAGCCCAGGCTCACCAGAACGGCGCCAATCAGGGAAATCTTGAAAGGCCCAAGTTTATCCTGCAACCGCCCGGCTACGATGAATGTCAGCGCGAAGACCACCACGGCGATGGTGAATACCATCGAGGTCTCGGCGCGTTTCCATTTGAACTCTTTCTCTAATGGAGCCACGAACACGCTCCAGGCATACAGCGAGCCCAGTGCCAGGTTCATGGACACCCCGCCAACTACGCGCCACCAACGACTTATTCCAAGGGTGCCAGCGTCAGATTCAAAACTTGCGTTAGGCATGCTCTTTCTCCTTTACCAGAGATAGAAATGAGAAGCAGCGAACTATTTTTTCTCCACACTGAATTTCCGATCCAAGATTTCCTGGCACAACTTCTAGACTCCACGCTCCTAGCGCGTGGACTAAACTTCCAAATTCACCCCGTGCAACGCTCAGGCTCACTACTGCGTTCTTTGCAAACTAGCCGTCACGTTGACGATCCCCGAATCAGGCGCCACCACAAGCTCTCGCTTCCATTTGGCAAATCCCGCCAGAGAAAGGACAATCTCGTGCGTTCCGGTAGTCACGCCGATTTCCGATGGTGTGTTACCCACATAGCTGCCGTCGACAGTAATCTCGGCGCCGGCTGGTGTCGAAGTGAAGTTGCACTTCACCTTCCCCACCGTCTCCCGGAGGACCTGCTGTCCTGAAGCAACTAACGGGGCTGGAGCGGACGGTGGAGCACTCTGCCGTGGTGCAGCTGCGGCTGGGACTGGCTGAGCTGCAACTGCGGCCGTAGTCGCCAGTTGACTGGTCTTTCCGTCCGTGTTGACCAGCTTGTATAACTGGCTGTGCGCCTTCCCCTTGTCATCCACGTAGTACACGACCAAGCCGTGCTTCACTACTTTGGCGTCGAAAGTTTCGCCCTTGGGCAATGGTGTGCACCTGGAATATCTTGAGTCAATGGTGCAACTGATACGGAACGGCGGGTCGTTGCCTACCTGCACCAGCAAGGTGCTCACCAGTGGCACGTTTGTAGTGGAACGGCAATACGCGTCGAAAGTAAGTTGCTCGCAATTCTTGGGGACACCGTTGTTGTCGTCAGGGGTCGAGGATCGAGTTACAGAATCCAGCACCGTGATCCGCACCGTGTCTTTCAGTGAGGTGGCGCTCGCTAGCGTGGCCACCAACAGAAGACCTGCCTGCACAGCTACAGTTCGCATACTCATCAAACCAACTCCTCTGAATACTGCGGATGCATCTATCGCATCCCCGGTTTTCCCGAACGATTCTGGAAGCCGGTCTCGCAGATGCGGTACATTGTGCTCCCTTGGCGTACTCCGAGCAATAGCTTTGCCTCCGGGGGGAGGTTTGGGAGGACAGACTCACCTGTGGGCCATTGCCCGAGTGGAGCCCGTCCCCTTTCTTTCGTAGCCGCTGCCCACAATCGGCACCGGCCATTTCAGTCACCCGGCCAGGCCCACGGGGGGCCGGTTTAGGCCCGCCGCGGGGGGGGCGGTCTAGAACGTAAGGATCTAGAATGTAAAGATCGGGCCGAATTCGGTGCGGTGATCCTGCCACTCGTTGGACGGCTGTCCATCAATTGTGTACAGGGGTATGCCGTCCTTTGCACGGGTGGCGTAGACCGACTGCTCGAAGGCGAATGTGGCCCAATTATTGAGTTTGTAGTACAGGGTTCCTATGGCACTCTTGCCCATCAGAAGGGGCAATGGGGCGGTGCCACCGCCGTTGTAGGCGGCGACAAAGCCAGGATTATTCAGGTCCCTATCGTTCACCTGATCCTTGCCGAGCGTGAAGGACAGCTGCCAGCCCGCGTTGTGGCCATGAGGATTGGCATTGAACCACCGGGAAAGCGGCAAGCCGAGCTGAATGAATCCGCCGAACGCCCGGATGGGCCGCTGCGGGGCAACCACGACCTGCCCAGCCGCATTCGTTCCGAGGACGGCGCCACCGGCAGCAGCCAGCGGACCTCCATCCGCAGTGGTGAAGGGGCCTACGATGCCTGTCAATCCGCTTACATCGGTGGCGAAAGTGTTGATTTGGTCGCCGAAGTAGAAGCGCAAGTCGCCTCCGCGATAGGCGGTCGCCACCAAAGTAAACCATCGGGTGGGCAATTGCGCCACGATTTGGCCGCCCCACATGGTGCTGGAAGCTTCAAAGCCGTTCGGGAAGGCATGGTCGTAGTTCGCTGGAATAGGAGTTGTGTTTGCGGCGCAAGGCGGCGCAAGGCAGTACGACGAGTTGGGAACGATTGATGTGCGCCTGGAATGGAATCCAGCTAGGGCGATTTGCGCTGGGGCGACACCCTTGGCCGGGTCAAGCTGGTAACTCAAAGCCGCCCTGGCTTCCAACTCGGGACGATCGGCGTCGGCGCCCTCGCGCTCACCTTGCCCGAGTTGCGCTGCAAGCCCGTTGCCGGCCGCGTCCCCGAGTTTGAGGATTTGACCTGTGCTCGGCATCATGACTCCAAATTGACCCTCGAGGTTGACGTTGTGCTCCTTATCCAGCGTCTGGATGAAGCCGCCCCGCAGTTGGGGAGAACGCTCCCATATGTTGCCCCAAAATGCGCCATTGAAGGTGGTTTCCACTATGTTCATCAGTGCGCCGGATCCGAAAAGCGTCCAGTCCTGTCCACCGATGAAGAAAATGTCGGTGTTCTCGCTGGCGTGGTAATCCAAGCGGACAAAGGCCAAACGCAGTTGCGGCTCATTGCTGCGAATGGAGGAAACATCACGGTTGTCGACTTCGCTGAAGTTGCCTTCGAAGTCGCCCTCGATCTTGCCGGTCAGCGTGAGGTTCTTCGAAATGTCCGGCCATTCGAAGTTGAGCCCAAAGCGCGTGGACCGCGCCTTGACATGGACCTCGGGATCCTCCGTTGGGCCAGTGTTGAAGGTCGAGTTAGGGCCGGCATTCAGCCATATGCCGGGAAACGGGAAGTCATCGCCATCGGGGTCGCTGCTGTCATGGACGACGGTCGCCTTGACGAAACCGTAAGGGGCAAGGGTGACCGGGCCCACCTTGAGACCAAGCAGACCGCCGGTCTTGGGAGCGTCGACGGGGAACACGCGGACCGGAGCAATCGCCGGGACCACCGCCGGTGGTGGGGGCGTTGGTGGCGCGGTAGCAGCAGCTTCCGACGCGAGCGCGGGTTCCGGGCTTGAGGCGGATGCCGAAACGGTTTCCCGAACGGCAGCCGGAGCCGCCGCGGGGGTGGAGGGTTGCGCTGCCGGGTTTGTGGCCGCGGACAAATCCGCTGCGCTCACTACTCCTTTGCGCGCCAGCGCATCTACCAATGCCTGGAACTGAGCTGTGGGTGCCGCGTTTCGAATCGCGTCGGCTTCGTTCGGCGCCAGCACGCCTTTCATCACCAGTACGCCGAGGAGTGCAGTAACGTTCGCATCGGCCGCTGAAGAGGAGAGGTTCGGGCTTGCCGCGGGTGGCGTGGCTTCCGCCGAGGTTGTGTTTGCTGCGTTGGCCGTGTTCCCACTGGCCGTTTTGGCGTCATTGCTTCCAGCCATGACAGGTGAAGCTGCGATGGCGAGCACAAGCAGGCTTGACAACAATTGTTTCAGCGTCAACATGGACGGCGGCTCCTAGTTCCGGCTCAGACCTTGGCCGAGCACATGGAGCGAAACCGTACTTTGTGATGTCGAATGACGCTGTGACGCCGATCACTGTTGTTCGTGATTTGAAACATTAAATGCAGCGAGAATCGAGCGAAGTAGATGGTGGGAGATCCAACTGGACCGTTAGCGAAGTAGCCAGTCACGCTGGCTGGCTACTCCAAAGTTACTTCTGTCCGTTAGGTACGAAGAGTTGAAAGTAGCCATCCGGAAATGATTCAGGTGAGTGGCGCTGAAAATGGCGCTTGTGGCTACAGTACTTCGTGGCGTTTATACAGTCTTTCGTCGCAGCAGACGACTATGTGCTCGATTGTAGATTCAATTCACGCTGACCCTTTTCTTGAAATTGCGCTCGCGCGTCGTGAAGACACATTGTGTCGTGATTTGCGTCACTGCGAGTGGCTTATTGCCCAGAGCAAAATCCACGCCAGTCCGTTAGCAATCGCCGCTCTCTCGGGAGGTCCGCATGAGCATTCTAAGCGTCGAAAAACCAGAAAACATCTCCAACCTTCTTGCCCTGGATCAGGAATACGCGGCGCCGGATATTGTGGTCCGCAACGTCATCCAGAAGAACTGGCTGGGGGAATGCGCGCGAGCGCAGAAATATCCCGAAGTGTTCTGGGCGGACTACGCAAGCCGGTTTGAGTGGTCACGGAAGTGGGACCGCGTGCTGGAATGGGACGGAGTCCATCATAAGTGGTTCACGGGGGCCAAGACGAATATCATCATCAATGCGCTTGACAGGCATGCGAATTCGGATCGGCGCAATCGCGCCGCCTTCATTTGGCTGGGCGAAGATGGCAGTGAAAGGATCGTGACCTATGGACAACTGCACCGCATGGTCTGTCGTTTCGCCAACGGATTGAAATCGCTGGGCGTGGTGAAAGGTGACCGCGTGGTCATTTATATGCCCTTGACAATCGAAGGCGCGGTCGCAATGCTGGCCTGCGCTCGTATCGGGGCTATCCATTCTGTGGTGTATGCAGGTTTGGGGCATACCGCTCTGCAAGACCGGATTGTGGATGCAGAGGCGAAGGTAGTAATTGTGGGCGATGTTGGATACCGGCGCGGGAAGACGGTTGCACTCAAAGCACTCGTTGATGAGGCAGTGGAGAAGTTGGAGTTTGTCGAGAAGGTTGTCGTGTATTCGCGGAGCAAGGCCGAACTTTCGGCTCCTCGCGAAATCGATTTCAACGAACTGCTGAAGTTTTCTCCGGACTGCCCCGCTGAGGAGATGGACGCCGAGGATCCACTTTTCCTGCTCTACACATCGGGTTCAACGGGCAAACCCAAGGGCGTGGTGCACGTGCATGGCGGCTACATGGTGGGAACGACCTACCACTTGGAGAGCTACTACGATGTAGGCGACCGCGATATCTTCTGGTGCACTTCGGACATTGGCTGGGTCGTGGGACACTCTTACATCGTGTATGCGCCGCTCTGTGCGGGAGTGACCACGCTGTTCCGGGAAGGAGCAATCGATTATCCGAATCCGGGGACCGCGTGGGAGATCGTGGAACGCTACGGTGTCACGAAGATGTTCACCGCGCCCACCGCTCTGAGGATGTTCATGCGCTATGGCGAGAGTTATCCGGCAGCGCACGACCTGACTACGCTGCGCGTGATTGCCTGTGCCGGAGAACCACTGAATCCCGAGGCCTGGCGGTGGGCGCAGACTCATCTGGCTGGCGACGGGAAGTGGGGATACGTCATCGATAATTGGTGGCAGACTGAGTTGGGTGGGCCCGCGCTGGGCACGCCGCCGTCGATGGCAATGCGTCCGGGAAAAGTTGGCGTGGCTGTACCTGGCGCCGAGGCCGATGTGTTAGACGAAAACGGCAAGTCAGCGCCTCCTGGAGTGGGAGGGCGCTTGGTGCTTAAGGGGCCTTTTCCGCACATGCTGCGCACCGTCTGGCGCGATCCGGCGCGGTACGAGCGCGATTGGCAGGTTATTCCCGGTTGCTATGTGACGGGCGATGTCGCTATGAAAGACAAAGACGGATACATTGCAGTGCTGGGCCGCTACGACGATGTGCTCAATGTGGCCGGACACCGCATCGGCACGGCCGAGGTGGAAAGCGCGCTGGTATCGCATCCCGCGGTGGCGGAGGCTGCGGCGATCGGAGTGCCCGATGTGATGAAGGGTGAGACGATCAAAGTGTTCGTGCAAGTACGCAGCGATCACGTGGCTTCCGATGCTCTGGCTGCGGCGCTCATCGAACATGTGCGGAGAGAGTTGGGTCCGATCGCGACTCCATCGTCGTTGGAATTTGTGGCCTCTTTACCCAAGACGAGATCGGGGAAGATCCTGCGACGTTTTCTGAAAGCGAAAGAAGCGGGCGTTGACGCCGGCGATGTCTCCACGATGGAGGGTTAGCTTCTGGCTTCTAGCTCCTTCGTCCTGAGACATTCTGGGCGTCGGTCAAGATCAAGGAAAATTGGTACCTTCGAGTTAAGATATCTGGCATCAATGTGTTGCGGTCTGCCGATCTGGCTTGATCTCGCTAAAATATTGAAAGCAAATAGCTTATCCACACAATATTCCATTCAATAGATTTAGATCACCGTCGGTGAACGAATGCCAATAGATTCGGGCTCCCGGCTCGCAAAATACTGCATTCACGGGACTTATATCTTGATGCTATTTAGCTGTCAAAGAGCTAATGCGTATAGAGATAGGATCAGCTAGTTTGGGCGTGGAAGTCAAGGGAATTCTGCCGCCGCCAGTCCATAGATCCTTCGGCCCGCAAAAGAAACGCGTGCCTCAGGATGACAGCGCCGTAGGATGAGAGCGTCGTGTTTGGGGGAATTGGCAAAAGCCGGACAAGCTACTAGACGTAAGCCACTTCGCCACGGCTTGATGGCCGCTGTAGGTCGTGGTGGACTGCGGCCTTCCGGGCTAGAATTGGTCTGGCATTGGGGGGCGAAGGAGAGCGATGCACTTCGAACAGTTTTATCTAGGATGTCTGGCGCACGCATCTTACATGCTGGCATCTGAGGGCGAGGCGGTGGTGGTCGACCCTCAGCGTGACGTTGAGATTTATCTGAAGGCCGCGGAGGCGAACGGGGTTTCCATCCGCCACATTTTTGAGAGTCATCTACATGCCGACTTCGTTTCCGGCCACAGAGAGCTGGCGGCTAGAACCGGAGCAAAGATTTATATCGGAGCGCAAGCGGAGGCAGCATTTCCTCACGTCGCGGTGCGGGATGGATTTCATTTGCAAGTCGGACGAATCTCAATCACAGCTCTGGAAACGGCTGGACATACGCCGGAGAGCATCTGTCTGGTGATTACGGATCAGGAGAAGTCCGCCGAGCCGTGGGCGGTTCTCACCGGCGACACGCTATTTCTAGGAGACGTTGGACGTCCCGATCTCTCCAGGCGGTACAGTCCCGTGCAACTGGCTGGAATGCTTTACGACAGCTTGCACAACAAAATTCTCAAGCTGGCGGAAAATGTTCTGGTTTACCCGGCGCATGGGGCTGGATCGTTGTGTGGGCGGAACATGCGAGCGGAACGGTTTTCCACGATTGGCACGGAGCGGCTTACGAATTACGCGTTGCAGATCAGGAGCAGGGAAGAGTTCGTAGAGCAGTTGACCAGCAACTTGCCGGCGCGTCCGGAGTATTTTTTGCAGGACGCAGAAATCAATCGCACGGGAGCGGCGGCACTGTCGGAGCTGCCGGCGTTGTCCTCGATTGAACCTGCGGAACTGAAAACGCTGCTGGCTGAGGGTGGAATTGCGTTGGACGTTCGTCCGGGAGAGCAGTATGCGGCTGGGCACGTGCCGGGGTCGATCAACATTGCGTTGTCTGGACAGTTTGCATCGTGGGCGGGAGCGCTGTTGGGTTTGGCCGCGCGTCCCGTGTTGATAGCGGAATCGCAGGAAGCGGTATCGGAAGCGCGAATGAGGCTGGCGCGAATCGGTCTGGAGGATGCCCGGGGATACCTGAAAGGTGGCGTCGAGGCGTGGATCGAAGCCGGATTGCCATTGTCTACACTTCCGCAGATTAGTGTGGAAGCACTTCGAGAGAAATTGGGAGGTGGAGGGCTGCAAGTGCTGGATGTGCGGCGCGAGCCGGAGTGGGCGGCTGGGCACATCGAAGGGGCTGGGTGGTGGCCGCTGGATAACTTCAAAGTTGCACCTCCAGAAATTGATCGCGATGTTCCCATTGCGGTGCACTGCAAGGGTGGGTATCGAAGCATGATTGCGTGCAGTTTGCTGGAGCGTGCTGGCTTTCGGAATGTGACCAACATGGTGGGAGGGTTCGACGCCTGGCAGCAAGCGGGACTTCCGGTAGTCACCGAGAAGCCGGTTGAAGCCTAAGGCCACCGCGCGGGGTGCCCGCGAAAACACTTATTGCACCAACTACGCGTTAGTGCCCTGATGGGTTTCTCCCGTTGCGCGGTGTGTACCTTTATGGCTGTCTCACTTGTTGCTCCGTGTTCGGGGAGCTGGGCGGCGGGCCTCCTTGCGGCCCGTCCGTCTCTGTCACGACTTTGTAGTCCGTCGGAATCTCGAAGAGTGCAGCGTCAGGCTCGCTGCGTTCAAGCTCTCGAATCTCCGTGATCGTTTCATCGCTGCTCGGGTTCGCGCTCGTGTGCTTGACGAGGACGATGATCTTCAGATCGGGCGAACCTCTCTTCTCTTCCACATCCACGACATCTGGACCGCGCCCGCCATCGGAGGGTATCAACTGCGTGGTACGCGTGCCTACAGCGTAGATCCCATTGATTGTTTTTGCCGGAAGGCTTTCGCTCGTGGTCTTCCCGAAAGTTTGCCAGTGGGCAGGAGTCGGTCCCGTGCCGGGATAGGTCATCACCGAAGCGGTCTTCGGTCCGGGAAAAAGCTGAATGAACTGGCGGCGCAATGGAACATACAGATTCACGACATCCGGCTGGCTTCGATCAGCGCTGCAATTTAGTCTGTGCAATGCGAAACTCTCGATGCGCGTTCTCCCCTGAGAATCGCGCATCTGGACCACCCTGCCTTCACGTTGTACCCGAATGCCGTCCGCTAAGGTTTCGAAGTCCGTTCCCACGATTTGCGCGGTGTAGGGGAGATTCGGAACGTAATCGTGGGGATTTTGGCACAACGCATGGCTAGAGCAGGCGGCAACAGCGACGACGAGAACCCAGAACCAAAACCGTAGCGTCCGCATTTATTCGCGTCGGTCCACAGGAGAATTATCATTCGAGGCTCGAAGCGAATCAACGAAAAACGTTGCTGGTGAAATATCGCTTTCACTCGTTGACCCGTCGTTCGTGAATATCGACTGTGCCGAAGAGACCGATATTCCTATCCGAAACGCGGTAGACTTCCTACCGGGGCCGTGGGAGCGGCCTACGATGAAAACTCTCAAGTTGGCCAAATCGTATCGCATTGATGATGGAAAGCACTTCCGCATAAAAGACTTCGATCCCGCTGAAACCGGGCACTGGCACTCGGTAGAGCATGCCCAGGAATATTTGCAGAAGTACGTTGCCCGCATGGCCGATTTGCAGGCCAAGCTTTATGCCCAGGACTGTTGGTCGGTGCTGCTTATCTTCCAGGCGATGGATGCAGCCGGTAAAGACGGCACGATCAAGCACGTCATGTCGGGAGTTAATCCCGAAGGTTGCCAAGTAATCTCGTTCAAGGTGCCGTCGGACACCGAACTGGAACATGATTTCTTGTGGCGCACGACCCGGCATCTGCCGGAGCGTGGACAGATTGGGATCTTCAATCGCTCTTATTATGAAGAGGTGCTGGTGGTGCGGGTACATCCCGAGGCGCTCAAGGGCGAGAAACTTCCACCTTCCCTGGTGACGAAGAACATCTGGGAGGAACGGTTCGAAGACATTCGCAGCTTTGAGCGGCATATGGCGCGGAATGGGACGGTGATCCGTAAGTTCTTCCTTCATCTATCCAAGAAAGAGCAAAAGCGCAGATTTCTGGCGCGACTGGATGAACCTGAGAAGAACTGGAAGTTCTCTGAAGCAGACATTCATGAGCGCGATTACTGGGACGATTATCAGAAAGCTTACGAAGACATGATCCGGCACACGGCGAGCAAACACGCTCCGTGGTATGTGGTTCCGGCGGACAATAAATGGTTTACGCACCTGGTGGTCTCGGCGGCAATCGTGGAAACGCTGGAAGAACTCAATCTGACCTATCCGAAAGTCGATGCGGCGAAACTCAAGGAAATCGCAGCCGCCCGCCGAATATTGTTGAAAAAATGAGGGCTGCTACTCGGCCCTCGTGCTTTGCAATCAGCACTTGCGGCATTACCATAGCAACGGTCCACACAGCGATACATTCTCCTGGGGAGCTATTCGAACATGGCTGGTCAAGACACATTTTGTGGGGGTAAGTCTGGAAAGAGTCCAAGCGTGTGGTTGCCGTTAGTTGTCGTATTGCTCGCACTCGGCACGAGTGGCATATCCTTTGCGCAAACCAAGCCAGAGCGTCAATCAAAAGCCGCCAAGCCGACGCAGTCGGCGGCAACATCAAGCACGAACGCCTCCAGCCACAGTGCTGAGGGTGAAAACGATTCCGGGAAGCCGGAAGACAAGCTTTTCAAAGGCATGAAGTACCGCATGATCGGCCCTTTCCGTGGCGGGCGCTCGCTGACTGCGGCCGGAATTCCGGGCGATCCCACTACCTATTACTTCGGCGCGACGGGCGGCGGGGTTTGGAAGTCGACCGATGGCGCCATGACCTGGTCGCCGGTCTTCGATAAAGAGGGAAGTGGATCGATTGGCAGCCTCGCAGTGGCTAACTCGGATCACAACACGATTTACGTGGGTACAGGTGAGGCGTGCATTCGCGGAAACATCTCTCACGGCGATGGGGTTTACAAATCTCTCGACGGAGGCAAGACGTGGAAGAACATTGGCCTGCGCGATAGCCGAGCCATCGGCAAAGTCGTCATTAATCCGAACAACCCGGACATCGTTTTCGTGGCTGCCCTCGGCCATCCCTTTGGACCGAACACTGAACGCGGTATTTTCCGCACGAACGATGGCGGCAAGAGCTGGGAGAAAGTTCTCTACAAGGATGAGAACACCGGAGGCATCGACGTGGCCTTCGATCCTCACAATCCTAATATTCTGTTCGCCGCGCTCTGGCAGGCGCGCCGCACTTCGTGGAGTATGACCAGCGGCGGTCCGGGAAGCGGTCTTTACCGCTCGAACGACGGAGGCACGACGTGGAAGCGACTGGAAGAACGTGGTTTGCCGAAAGGCCCTTATGGACGCATCGGCATCGCCGTTGCCGCCAACTCTGATCGGGTTTACGCCCTCATCGAAGCGCACAATCCCGAGGGCGGTCTTTATCGCTCCGACGATGGCGGAGAAAGCTGGGACTTCGTCAATCCCAGTCACAGCCTGTGGCAGCGGCCATGGTATTACATGCACATCATCGCCGATCCGAGAGATGAAAACGTCGTCTACATCATGAATGTGGAGGCGTACAAGTCCACCGATGGCGGTCACCTGTTCAATCGAATCAGAGTACCGCACGGTGACAATCACGGATTGTGGATTGATCCCAGAGATACGCGGCGCATGATCACGGCCAACGACGGCGGAGTCACGGTGACTCTGGATGGCGGGAAGAACTGGACGCGAGAAGACAATCAACCGACCGCGCAGTTCTATCACGTGACCACCGATGCGGCCACGCCGTACCGCGTTTACGGCGCGCAGCAGGACAGCGGCACAGTGGCCATCGCCAGCCGCAGCGATGACGGTGCTATTGATCGCCCAGACTGGTATGACGTTGGCGGAGGCGAGGCGGGCTACATCGCACCTTATCCGCCGGATCCGAATGTCGTTTACGCGGCTGATTACCAGGGGAACATCACGCGATTCGACAAGCGTATCGGGCAGGTGAAATCGATCACCGAGCAACCCGAGCTTTCTGATGCTCATGGCGCCGCCAACCTTGAACATCGCTTCCAGTGGACGGCGCCGGTGATGATTTCTCCACATGATCCCAACACGCTCTATCACGCTGGCGAGCGTCTGTTCAAGACTACCGACGGAGGCGTGCATTGGCAGGCAATCAGTCCGGATCTCACGCGCAACGACAAGAGCAAGCAGAGTGTTTCTGGCGGCGAAATCACGCTCGACGATTCCGGAACGGAATACTACGACACGATCTTTGCGCTGGCTGAGTCGCCGATCACGAAAGGGCTTCTCTGGGTAGGTACTGACGACGGTCTGATCCAACTGACGCGGGATGAAGGAAAGAACTGGTCCAACATCACGCCCAAGGATCTTCCGGAGTGGAGCCGCATCAGCCAGATCGAGGCTTCACCGCACGATGCAGGCACGGCATACGTTGCCGTGGATCGACATCAGAATGACGATCTCAAGGCTTACATATATAAGACGAGCGATTTCGGACAAACCTGGACGAAGCTAACCGATGGGATCCCCGATGGTTCATTCGTTCGAGCCGTCCGCGAAGACCCGAAGAAGCGCGGGCTGCTCTATGCCGGCACGGAGAACGGAATCTATGTTTCGTTCAACGGCGGCGCGGAATGGAGGTCGCTCAAGTTGAATCTGCCGACCACGCCGGTGCACGACCTCGTGGTCAAGGACAACGACCTAGTGGTTGCTACGCATGGACGCGCGTTCTGGATTCTCGATGACGTCAGTCCTTTGCGCCAATTTACGGACGACGTGGCGAAAGAGGATGTCCATCTGTACACTCCGGGGCCGGCTTATCGTATTCAGGCCGGAGAATCCGGAGAACGTCATCCCTCCAGGCGGACGGGGCAGAATCCGCCAGTAGGAGCTGTGATTTATTACTACTTGAAAGATGCTCCGAAAACAGGGACGGAGACGAAGGTGGAAATTCTTGACGCCTCTGGAAAATTAATCCGCAAGTATTCCAGCGCCGAAACGGAGCTGCCCGACGAACCGCTGGGTCCTGACGACAAGAAGCCGGAAAAAGAAATCAAGCCGGACGCTGGCTTAAATCGCTTCGTGTGGGATTTGCGCTATGAAGAAGCTCATCGTGTCCCCGGTTATTACCTCTGGGAGTACAACAGCGGAGCCAAGGGACCTGTGACCGCGCCGGGGCAGTATCAGGTGAGGCTGACGGTAGGCGGCGTAAGTCAAGTTGCGCCGTTGGAAGTGAAGTTGGATC
This sequence comes from Acidobacteriaceae bacterium, assembly GCA_003138975.1. Classification (GTDB taxonomy): domain Bacteria; phylum Acidobacteriota; class Terriglobia; order Terriglobales; family Acidobacteriaceae; genus Sulfotelmatobacter. The sequence goes on from PLHQ01000079.1 coordinate 23,058, forward strand.
CGCGGGTGAAGGTAAGTCAGGCGGATCTGGCGGCGCAATTCAGCCTGCTGATGCAGATTCACGAAGAGTTGAACCGAGTGTACGACGCGGTGAATCAGATTCAGGATGTGCGTTCGCAGGTGGTTGGCCTGAAACGGCGCTTGCCGGAGAACGCCAGCACGAAGGCGATTGCGTCCTCGGCCGATGATCTGGAGAAGAAACTGGTTGCGGTGCGCGACCAACTAATCAACCTAACTATCAGCGCGAATGAAGATTCACTGGCCTACCCGCCGCAGATTGATACCAAATGGGCGTTCCTTGCGATCGACGTCGGCAGCGCCGACTCAGCGCCCACCGAGGCCGAGCAGCTTGAGTTCGAGAAATTGAGCCGGCAGAGCGGAGAGTTGCTTAGCCGATGGGACGACTTGCAACGCCGCGATCTGGCCGCCTTTCAGAAACTGACGGCGGAAGGCAGCCTTTCAACCGTCGTGGTTCCACCTGCCGGTCGAATCGGAGACGCCGAAAACCTGGAGGCTCACTAACCATTTATTGTGGCGGTCGTCTCTTTGGTGACGGCCGTATTACTTCCGTGCCACGCCGATGGCACTGAGGTGCCTTGTACACCGCATGGCCCGCTGCTATTTTGCCGATAGTGATGCTGATCCTCCCCTAGGGTGGTGGTCGAGTCGGATGTTTTGGGGGTGCTATGAGGTTCATGCATCTGTGTTATGCAGCAGTAGGATTCGCGGTGGCACGCTGGATTTTTCGTCGACAACCAATAGCTGACCCAGTCACTCGTTTGCGTTCTTCGGGTCTTCTGTAGAAAGTTCACTCCAGGTTTGGGCGCGCGCCCCGTTGCGCCTCCATTTCGTCAGCGCGCGCCCACTGCCTTTCCGGTCCACCCGGAAGGTCTAGTACCAAGGTTTGCCCGGGTTATCTCTCCTTCGCCGCTCACTCTCACTACAATCTTGGCAGGACTCCGTGGTTCGTGGTGATTCACCGCGTTCTCGCAGTTCGCGATCCAATCGCGCGTGATCACACGTTGCGCGGGTGGTACGGGTTTCTGGAATCCCTGGTGCGAACACTGATATCAACGCGTTTGAAGATGGCTCTGCTGGTTGCGGGGATGCTCGTGCTGGCCTTGCCGCAGCGGGTTAGCGCACAAGAGGACGTGAACGACACTCCGCTGGGAGATGTGGCGCGCAGTTTTCGGAAGAAGCCCGATCCATCCGAGGTGGTCATTGATAACGACAACTTTTCCAAGGTAGTGGAGGACGCTGAGAGCCGGCGCGCGGCAGGCTCCACGATGGTGTTCTCGTTGGATCCGGGCGGAAAGAGTTTCCGTGTCTCCTCATCAGACGTGAGTTGCAGCCTCACTTTTAGCGCGAAGACCAGTTCGCTGCTCTCCGATCCCGTCATGTTGGATGAACTGCCGCGGAGCGAACTGGCTAAGCTGGATGGACCAGCCACGATCGACGGAGATTCGTTGCAGGTATCGGTGCACAATGGAACGTCATGGGAACTGCGCGAGGTGGTGATTGGCCTCACCATTATCAGGCGTCCGGAGCCAGGCGATGCAGCTTCCTACTATGGTCGGGCGCGAATTGTGCCGGCTGTGGCGGGTACCTCGTCAAATCCGGTGCAGGACTCGTCTCAGAAGCTGCCGGATGTCACGATGCTGTTGCGAGTGAAGGGGTCGGCTGCTCCTTCGGGGACGGCGCTTTTTCGCACCCAGCTGAACTTTGCGCTCTTTCCGGACCAGGAATGGCACTGGGCGATCGTGAGGGCCAAAGGGGTTCCACCACAGGCTTTCCCTCAAGCGGTGACGACGACGCAAACCGGCCCCGAGCCCGTCCAGCTTCCAGCGCTACCGCCCGCGACGGGTCCGCGGAGCTTACCCTTGACTCCGTCTTCGTCCCATCTGGATGTTGCCGTTCACTAAGCGGACTTCGAACCTGCCTGCGCGGGCCAGTTGGAACATGCGTGTTAAACTGACCACAAATCCCACATCAAGGAACTGAAGATGAAATTTGGAGTCATCATCTTTCCCGGCTCGAACTGCGATCACGATGCCTACTGGACTATCCAGCAGGTCGCCAAACAGCCCGTATGTTTTCTGTGGCATGAATCGCACGATCTGGAGAATTGCGATGCCATCATCGTCCCTGGGGGATTTGCTTTCGGCGATTACCTGCGAACCGGGGCGATTGCGAAGTTCTCTCCCGTGATGGAATCTGTTCGCAACTTTGCAGATGGCGGGGGCTTCGTGCTGGGAATCTGCAACGGCTTTCAGATCCTGTGTGAATCGGGGCTCTTGCCGGGCGCTCTCATGCGGAACACCGGCCTGAAGTACGTTTGCAAGCCAGTCCAGGTGCGAGTTGAAAACACGGTTACTCCATTTACCAATGCTTGCTCGCAGGGAGAAGTGTTGACCATTCCGGTTGGCCACATGGAAGGGAACTACTTCTGCGATGCGGAAATACTGGACGAATTGCACCGCGACAACCGTGTTGTGTTTCGTTATTCCACTCCCGGCGGTGAAATCTCGGCGTCGGCGAATCCCAACGGTTCTCTGGACAATATCGCGGGCATCTGCAGCGCTGGGGGCAACGTTGTAGGCATGATGCCTCATCCCGAACGGTCCGCCGAACCCGAACTTGGGGGCACTGATGGAATGAAGATTTTCCAGTCGATGGTGGGTGCGATGGCCGCCAGGTAGAAGTGTTAGCCGAATGACTGGAGCCCTCCTGCCCTCAACAGATTCTGTTTGATAATCGTTTGATTTCCTGCTACTGTCTCCCGCAAGCGCTTCCCATTTCGCCCCATTGGAACTTAAAAATGTTCGAGGAAACTTAGGGAGGAGTGTGCCTGTGACATCCAAACAGATTCTTGACGCTTTTTCTGAAACTCTAATGCGAGATGAACGCATTTTGAGCCCTCGTGAGAGGGAGTTGCTGATGAGCCTCCTGCAAAATGCGAGGGACGCATCCAGCAATCCAGAGACTCAATCCGCCGTAACCGCGGCGATAGCCCGCTCCGTGGGTGAGACGGTTGCACAACGCGCTTTTGCACTGCTGGGTAGCAGCATCGTGGAACAGATCGTGGCGCGAGGCGCAGCCTCGGGTGTCACGGAAGGTAGCATTCCTGCAACGGTGTTTGGTGGACCGCAGCCCCCAAGCACCGGACCTCAACCGCCTTCCGGACCGGGGCCCCATGACCTGCCTAGACCGCCCCAGAAACCTCCCAGCGGACCGCAACCGCCGAGTATCAGCCTGCGGCAGCACGACGTGACGGCGAGGCAAGAAGTACAGCAAGGCCAGTCCACTTCGGGCAGCGGAGTTGCTGTCTTGGACGCGCCCGCGATCATTCGGGCACAGGCTGTCGTTCTGGATGAGTTTCTGGCTCCGCAGGAGATGGAGGAACTGATTCGCTATACGCTGCAGCACGAAGCGGAATTCCAGAGCAGTGATGTGATTTCACCCAGCGGGGAGCCGGGAGTGACCGACTACAGCCATCGTCGCTCGCGCGTTCTGATGGAGTTGGGACCGCACGAGCAAGTTATCCTGAATCGAATCCGGGGTGTACTGCCAAAAGTGTTGGAACAACTCGGGGTCGAGGAGTTTCCGATCACGCGGACCGAGGTACAGATCACGGCGAGCAATGATGGAGATTTTTTTCATGCGCACTGCGATGACGCACAAGAAGTGATTGCATCCCGGCGGATGACGTTCGTGTACTTTTTCCATCGCGAGCCAAACCAGTTCGAGGGCGGAGAGTTGCGGCTGCACGATTCAGGGAAGAGGGTCAACCAGCCCCTCAGCACGGGCGGCTACCAGACCATTGTGCCGCAACAGAACCAGATCGTATTTTTCCCGTGCTCGACATTGCACGAAATCACTCCCGTGCATTGCCGGTCGCGGACTTTCGCCGACAGTCGGTTCACGGTAAACGGATGGCTGCACCAGTAAAAGACACGGCATGGCTTGAGTGGATTGCAGGCCTGATGGGAGCAGCGTCGCGGCAACGACATACCGCGACGATGCTCCCGCACCAGTTCCATTGCCTGCTGGATGAGTTGCCGCTGCATTTGGTTCCGCAGCACTTTCTCAATCGGCAAAGCTGCCGGCATGACCCGGCTCAGGAGTTATTCCTTAACCCTGAATGTTCGTTCTTGCCTGCGGGAGCGGTGCCGGACGAACTCCAAGCCCATCCGGATTTGCTCGAAGGGTTCAACTTGCAGGGCATTGTGGCTTGGGTGCGTGACCCTGTCCTTGCCATGCTGCATCCGTTCTGGCTGGGGCCACGTCTCGAAGAGACGGTTTCGCGACTTCGCACCGGGGAACCTGCATCCTCTGTTCCCGACGAAGTGCGGCTCTTGCTGGCGCAGGCTGGCATCTTGACCCCCGCCGATCATTCCGAGTGTCGTTTTGCGGAGTGGTCTGAAATCGCAAGAGTCAGGGCGCAGGCGTTTCGAGAACGAAACTCCGCCCCTCTCAGCAACTTGATTCATCCTTTCAATCTTGCTGCTTTGCGCCGTTACTACCGATACGCAGTTCGGCGGGGAGCGATCCGGCTGGGAGACGAGCAGAGTGCACGGCGCTATGTTGCCCACAACGAATGTGTCGCCCGCTACTTCCACCACCAGATCGCGAATGCGGTTAGCGCCATTGTGGGAGAGCCGGTCAAGCCTTCGTACGTTTATCTGGCGTCCTATTTGAGCGGTGCTGAATTGAAGAAGCACACGGACCGGCAGCAATGCGAATTCAGTGTCACGTTATGCCTGGATTTTTCTCCCGAACCGGAGAGGGCAACTTCGTGGCCGCTTCGCCTTGATACTCCTGAAGGTACCGTCACGGTTTACCAGGCGCTGGGCGATGGCTTGGTTTATCGGGGAACGAAGGTTCCACATTACCGGGATGCGCTCGGCAAAGGATATACATCCACGTCCATTTTCTTCCATTACGTTCCGTTAGATTTTTCAGGATCACTCGATTAGTCAACGCCGCGGTCTTAGTGCAATCCGGAAATTACATACAGCACAGAAAAAACTTGATAGTAGCTGTAGGCGAAACGCGAAGCGTCGCGACTCACAACGACCGGAGCAATGTAAACAATGCCGGCAGACGTTTTGGGCTGCAAGTCGTGGATGAAAGTTTTTGCCCCTGTGACTAAGTTGACTTTATAAACCTTCGTAGGAACCTGACCCGGTCGAAATCCATAGATAGCCGAAATATCTTCCGACCACTCGACCGGAATAAAGCCCGGATCGAGACCGGGGATGGTTCGCGCCGAACCCCCACCGATGGAATATAGCGCGGGTGTAAGGCCGTTGTTGGCAATAATGGATTGACCGTCGGGTGAAACCAAACCGCCCGTAATTCCTTCGGGAGTGAGGGGTGTTAGTTTTCCGGTATCCACATCGACGAGATAGCAGCGCACCCCATGGCCCGGCTCATTGCCATTGATGGTGATTCGCTTCCCATCCGCCAGGAAATGAGAAGAGCCGTTGTGGATGCGTTCCAGTCCGGTGACGGGAATGGTACGGGGTTCGCCGGGACCGATGGGGTAGAGCGTGACTCGGCCAGGGCTGCCGGTGATAATTGAGATTGCCCATTTGCCGTCCGGTGAAAGCCCGCCAGCGCTGCCATCTCCCAGTTGGATGGGTGGTGTTCCGTCGATTCTACGAATGGCTACTGAATAGCTGGGAGGTGCGGCCTCGCTTGCGTCCTCGAACAGCACGGATTGCCCGTCACTCGAGATATCTTTCGCAACATCCCAATCGTGCCAGGAAATGTTCACCGTCTCGCCTTTGCTTGTGGACGTGGCCATGGCGAGACGTTCGGCATCCAGGCTAACTAGCAGTCGGCCGTCCGGTGCTGCGTCTTGCAAGGTCATACCTGCTGGAATCTTGAAAACGGTCCGAACTTTTCCCGAGCTATCGACAGCGAGCAAGGCGCGCGTATAACCATTTTCGGCGGCCGTAAACCAGATTTCCTTTCCGTCGGAATTCCAGGCTAGCCCGTCCGCGGAGTCCCATTCCCGAGTGAGTGTGTTGATGTGTCCGGCAAGATCCATGAGGCAAACAAGCCCGCGATCATCCCACATCGACGGATGGTTGATGAAAGCAATTCTATCGGCTTGCGGAGATAGCCGGATATGACTGATCCAGCCATTGCTCTGGTACAAGATGTGACCGAGCGGGTATTCAATTCGGTCACGACCCTCCGCGTGGTGGACAACAGCCAACTCACCGTTCGGCCCCCAGTCGGCCCAGCGGACGTCTTCTAGAAGTTCTCGCGGAGAACCGCCTGCGAGCGGGGCACGAGCCAACGTGCCTTGTTGAATTTCAAGGTGCGACATGTGAGCGCCGTGAAGCACCAGCGCCAATTCGCCAGATCTGGAAATTGCCAGTAAGTTTGCATCGGCAAGGTTGAGTGGCTGACTTAAAAGAGAATCCCCAACGGTCGAGAAGAGTTGCAAGGGTTTACCGTTCCAGGCTGCTCCATAGACCACAGATCGATAGTCAGGAGTAAACCGAGCCGAATAGAGCGTGCCCTCGTCGAAGGTCAGACGCCGGTATGCGGGAGACGGCGTGGTCTGCTGCGCCTGGCGACCCGCCAGCCATAGCGTTGCAATGAGAAGCACTCCTGCTACTGCCCAAGGGAGCACCTTCGCTCGTAACTTTGGCGGCCCTAGAACGGTTGTCCGCCCGCCGCGAGCATTTGCCAGAGTTTCCAGGGCGAACCCTAAATCCCGAGCCGATTGAAAACGCTTTTCGGGCTCTTTCTCCAGGCAATGACGAACGATTTGCTGGAATGGTATGGGGACTTGCGCCTGCTCCAGACCAATCTCGGGAGGATCCTCCCGCAGGACGGCAGTGATCGTGTCGACTTCGGTTTCGCCGCGAAACGCTCGTCGACCGGCCAGCATCTCGTAAAGAATGGCCCCTATGCTGAAGATGTCGCTACGATGATCCACCGCCTTGCCCCGCAGTTGCTCGGGCGACATGTAAGCGACGGTGCCGATTACCGCGCCACTCTTGGTTACAGTGGTGAGCTCTTCGACGGTTCGGCCTGATTCTTCTGGCGCAGACTGCAGCTTGGCCACTCCGAAGTCGAGAATTTTGACCCGGCCATCCGTGGTGACAAATAAATTTTCGGGCTTCAGGTCCCGATGAATAATGCGGCGATCATGGGCCGCGATCAGGCCTTGTACGATCTGGAGGGAATATTCGACAGCTTGCCGAACGGGCAATGCGCCTTCCGCGAGTCGCTTGCGCAGGGTTTTGCCTTGCAGCAGTTCACAAACGATGTAAGGAGATCCGTTGTCAAGACCGACGTCATAGATGGCGACGATGTTGGGATGATTGAGAGCTGCCGCGGCGCGGGCCTCCAACTCGAAACGGCGGAGATGATCGGCATTGCCGCTGGAACTCGGCCGGATGAGTTTCAGAGCAACGTCGCGTCCCAACCTCTCGTCCCGTGCCCGGAAAACCTCTCCCATGGCTCCGGCCCCGATTTTCTCGAGGACCCGGTAGTGACCTATGACCCGGCCATTCATTTGCAAAACGCCCCGCTGGCATGTTAGGAGTGCATGTGCAGTGCAGTCAATAATGGAATAAGAAGAACTATCCCTTCGCCTGTTAGCGAAAAGCTTGCTCTGGTCATCTCCGCCTGTTTATGATCAAAGTAGCCCGGCGAACCACGGAACAGAGGTCGTGCTATAATTCCTGTTCGCCTGCAGATTTTATCGAGGCAGCCTGTGATTCCCTCTACGGGCGAATCCCGCGCCAATTCAGATCATTAGATACGAGGTCTAGCGATGTCTGGCCATTCAAAATGGGCCACAATNNAAGCACAAGAAGGGCGCGCTCGACGCCAAGCGCGGCAAGATTTTTACCCGCCTCATCAAGGAAATCAGTATTGCCGCGAAGAACGGCGGCGGCGATCCTGATACCAATCCTCGCCTGCGCGGCGCCATTCTCGCTGCTAAATCGGAGAATATGCCGGCGGATAATATCAAGAGGGCGATCCAGCGTGGCACGGGAGAACTGCCCGGCGCTACCTACGAAGAATTTTCTCTTGAGGGCTACGGTCCGGGTGGCGTGGCGATCCTGCTGGATATCAATACGGACAACCGCAACCGTACGGTCAGCGAAATCCGTCATTGCTTTGGGAAGAACGGCGGCAATATGGCGGAAGCTGGCGCCGTCTCCTGGATGTTCCACAAGAAGGGCGACATCATTATTCCAAAGAGCGCCGCGAAAGAGGATGACCTGATGAACATCGTTCTCGAAGCCGGCGGCGAAGATCTGAATGACGATGGCGAGAATTGGGAAATCTTGACTGAGCCTTCGGCCTATGAGGCAGTGCTCGAAGCGGTGAAGAAGGCGGGAATTGAGCCCGCGTCGTCGAGCGTTGCCATGATTCCTCAGAACTACATCAAGCTGGAAGGTCAGGCGGCCAATACCATGATCCGGCTGATGGAAGCGCTGGAAGACCAGGACGACGTACAGAACGTACACTCCAACTTCGACATTGACCAAAAGTTGCTGGAAGAAGTGGCCGGCTGATTGTTCCGCGAGAGATTCTCAGAGCCGCGCTGTCGGGCGGCTCTTATTTTTTTCAGGGCTTTGCTTGTTAAGAAAAGTTTTCAACACCACCGTGGAAAATTCTGTGGAAAAGCACAACAGTATCTTTGTAAGTGATTCAGCGAGAGATGGTTCAGCATTTTGCACCGGAGCGAGTGCTGGCACCTTCGTCGCATATCGCAAAGCAACGTCTTGCCGATAAGCGCTTCCGGTGCGGGGCGAAGGTGAAACTGAGACTCGACAAACTCCTGGTCGAGCGGGGAATCGTCGCCTCGCGGGAACGCGCGCAGGCTCTGATTATCGCGGGGAAAGTGTTGGTCAACGAGCAGAAGCTCGACAAAGCTGGCGCGCAAGTTGTATCCGACGCTGTGGTGCGTATGCTCGGCGAAGATCTCAAGTATGTCAGCCGCGGCGGCCTTAAGCTTGAGCGCGCTCTCGAACATTGGAATATCGACGTCAACGCCAAGATTTGTCTCGATGTGGGCGCTTCCACTGGCGGCTTTACCGATTGTCTGCTGCAGCACGGTGCAGCACGCGTGATCGCGATCGATACCGGTTATGGCCAGATGGATTTCAAGGTGCGTCACGATCCTCGCGTGCGACTTCTGGAAAAAACCAACGCCCGGTATGTGACGAGACAGATCATCGGTGAAATGGCGGACCTTATCGTGGTTGATGTAGCGTTTATTTCCGCGACCTTGGTTCTGCCTCCGGTAGTGAACGCTGCCTTTCCGCCGTCTGGAGACGAGCGTCGTGGCCGGAAAGTGATCATTCTCGTCAAACCTCAATTCGAGGCGGGAAGGGAATTTGTCGGCAAGGGAGGTATTGTGCGCGACGAGGTCGCTCAACTCGCGTCCGTCGAAAAAGTGAAAGGAGCCCTGGAGGGTCTTGGCTGTTCTCGCCTAGACGTAATCGATTCGCCCATACTCGGCGCAGAAGGGAACCGCGAATTCCTGCTCCAGGGAGTTTTCTAGTCCTCCGCGTCCTTCTGAACGACCTGTTGAAGATTTTGCAGCCGGATTCTGTACAATCTTTCTTTCTCTCTTTGATCATGGCAATCCGGTCCTCATCCTCCCCGCCGAAGGTCGCGGCCATCATCTCTCGTCCGGCTAGTTCAGAGGTAGCCCGCACCGTCCCCGAGCTGCTGGCGTGGCTTCACGCGCATGGCTACAGCGTCATCGTCGATCCGGAGACAGCAAAATATGCCAACGGCGAAGAGGAAGTGCCGCGCTCGGATATGTCTTCGCGGCCCCTGGAGCTCGTCGTGGTGCTGGGCGGCGATGGTACTTTGCTTTCCGCGGCTCGAGCCACCGCCACAATCGACGTGCCGCTACTCGGCGTGAACCTCGGATCGCTGGGTTTCCTTACGGACGTGCCGCTTTCTTCGCTCTTTTCCATGCTTGATCAGATTGCGCAGGGACGCGCCGCCGTGGAGCAGCGTTCGCTGATGCAGTGCGATTTACTGCGCGGCGAACAGACTCTGGGAAGCTACCTAGTTTTCAACGACGCGGTCGTGAATAAGACGGCTCTGGCTCGTCTCAATAATTACGACCTCTTCGTCGACACTGTATTTGTTTCAAGCTACCGGGCGGACGGAATGATTGTGGCCACGCCGACAGGTTCGACCGCTTACTCACTCTCCGCCGGCGGCCCTGTATTGATGCCGACGGTCAATGCTTTCGTGATCACTCCGGTCGCGCCGCACTCGCTCACGCACCGGCCGCTGGTCGTGCCGGATTCGGCAGTCGTTGAGCTTCTGCTGCGCAGCGACGAGGAAGTGGCGTACCTCAGCCTGGATGGACAACCTGGCCTGGATTTATGCGACGGAGACCGAGTCCGTTGCCGTCGCTCCGAACACAGAGTCAGCCTATTCCGAACCGATCATGATTTCTTCCACGTGCTGCGGACGAAGCTAAAGTGGGGAGAAAGATAAGATCGACTCACGACTAGGCCGCGGTTACAATTCCGCCGCATAGAGCTCGCGCCCTGTTTCCCGACGCCGGATGATCTTGGCCGACTTTCCGCGAACCAGAATTTCCGCGGGTCGCGGACGGGAGTTGTAGTTTGACGCGAGCGCCATTCCGTAAGCGCCGGCGTCAAGAATCGCAAGCAAGTCGCCCTCTTCCACCCGTGGCAACTCCCGATCACGTGCCAAGAAGTCCCCTGACTCGCACACCGGACCGACTACATCGACCGTCTCCTTCTTGGCAGGGGATTTCTTGGACTGAACCACGGGGACGATTTCGTGGTACGCCCCATAGAGCGTGGGACGAATCAAATCGTTCATGGCCGCATCCACAATCAGGAAGCGCTTGCCATCGTTTTCTTTTCTGTAAATGACCGAGGTGAGTAGCGCACCCGCGGGACCCACGATCGAGCGTCCCGGCTCGAGCAGCAAGTGCACATTTAGTCCGCGCAATGGATTAGCCACGGCCCGCGCATAACGTGCAGCACATTCGACAAACTGTAAGTTCGGCGCCTGATATTCAATGCCAAGCCCGCCGCCGATATCGACGTAGTCGATCCTGTGCTTATCCGCGCGCAAGTCGCGAACCAGGTCCGCCACTCGATCTATGGCCTCAGCGAAGGGTGCAACGTCGGTGATCTGGGAGCCAATGTGAACGCTGACACCCACAACTTTCAGGTGCCTCGCACTGGATGCCTTGCCGTAAAGTTCGCGCGCGTTTCCGATCGGCACTCCGAACTTATGCTTGCGCAACCCCGTGGAAATGTACGGATGCGTATCGGCAGCCACGTCTGGATTCACGCGCAGAGCCACTCGCGCGACCGTTCGACACTGTGCTGCGCAATCCGCCAGCACCCAGAGTTCCGATTCACTCTCGACATTGAAGAGGAGGATGCCGGCCTTCAGCGCTGCGGTTATCTCCTTGCGTGATTTTCCAACGCCGGAGTAGACTACTTTCTTAGCCGCCCGGCGGTCGGCGACCAGCACTCGCTCCAGTTCCCCACCGGAAACCACATCAAAACCGCATCCTTGGCGAGCCATCAGGCGAAGAATGCTCAGGTTGGAGTTTGCCTTCACGGAGTAGCAGATCGTGTGGAGAACACGGCGGAAAGCATTCTCGAAGGCGCCGAGCCGCTTCAAGATTGCCGTTGTCGAGTAAACGTAAAGAGGCGTTCCGTAGCGCTCCGCAAGTTTCGCTAGGGGAACATCTTCGCAGTGGAGGATAAACGTCTCGCTACTGCGCAACAATCCTTTGCGGTGTTTACGGAAAACGAATCCCGGCGGCCGCTCGACTTCGCTGCGCCAGTTCATTTTCGTTTTACAGAGCTTGCAGCCGGACTATCTTTGACTTTGATCGCCACTACGGTTTGATCATCGAAAGTCTCGACCCCTGCAGAATGCTCGGCCACAGCTTTGAATAAAATATCGACCACACAGTCCGCCGAGCGACCTCCGCATTCCTCGATAAGCTTTTCCACGCGCCCCCGGCCAAACATCTCTCCGTGCCGGTTACGTGCGTCCAGAATGCCATCGCTAAAGAAAACGAATACGTCTCCGGGCTTCATTTTGAAACGGAACTCATCGTAATTCGCATCGTCGAAAAGTCCCAGCGGCAGGCCGGTAGCCTCAACTACATGGTTCTTTCCAGCATGCACGTGAATCGGACGCGGCAAACCCGAGTTGGCCACCACGAGCGTTCGATGTGCATCGTCCCACACGGCATAGATGAGTGAGACGAATTGCGCCTCAATACGGCGTTCGGCCAGAGACAGGTTGACCGCTCTAAGCATCTCGGCGGGGCCAGGTTCGATGGGTGCGTGGGAGCGGAGGATTCCGCTGACAAGAGCGGCATAGATGGCGGCAGGCGCTCCTTTGCCGCTCACGTCGCCAATCACGATTCCGAGCCGCGAAAGCGAATAAGGAATGAAGTCGTACAAATCTCCGCCGATGGCGCGCGCGGGCACAAACTTCGCCGCTAATTCCAGATTAGGCAGCTTGGGAAGAGTTTGCGGCAGCAACCGCATTTGCAATTCCCGAGCGAGCGCCAAATCCCGCTCGAGCCGGCGTTCCTGGCGCGCGATCTCCTCGTAAAGGCGCGCGTTTTCAATTGCGATGGCCACCTGCGCCGCCAGCGTCATCATGGTGCGGCGGTGGTCGTCGGTAAAAAAACCGCGCCGCGTGTGTTCCAAATCTAGTACTCCGATCACTTTATCCTTATAGATCAGCGGCACCACCAATTCCGAGCGCGTTTCCGGGTTGCCTTCGATGTAGCGGGGATCTTTGCTCACGTCCGGCACCAGTATTGCTTGTTTGCTTTCGGCCGCGTGACCGACGAGGCCGCGTCCCAGCGGGACCTCGTGCTTCAGGTGGATATTTTCGTGGAAGCGTAACGAGAAACGATGTTGCAACTTCTCGCCGGAAGAATCCAGCAACAGAATGCTGAACATCTGGTAGTCAATCAGACGCCGCAGCAACTCCGCTACCCGGCTCAGCAGTTCATCCAGATTCAGGATGGACGACAACTCGCGCGCGATTTCATTGAGCAATAACAGGATGCGGGCCTGTCGTGTGGTGCGAGTATAGAGCTGCGCATTTTCGATGCCGCCCGCGATTCGCGAAGCTACCAGAGTCAGCAGGCGGCTGTGTTCTTCATTGAAATAGCCGGGTTCCCGTGCTTCCAGATCGATCACGCCAATCACCCTGTTCTTGGTGACGAGTGGCACGGCTAATTCCGAGCGCACGTTGGGAACGGCGGCGATGTAGGTTGGATCCTGGGTAACATCATCCACCAGGACCGCTTGCCGCGACTGCGCCGCTTGCCCGGTCACTCCTTCGCCCACTTTGACACGAGCACGCTCGGCGAACTCGGGCGGGTATCCTACCTGGAACCGAAAGCGCAATTCCTGAGTCTTCTCATTGAGGAGAAGAATGGCGAAGATTTCATAGTCGATGACCTTGCGCACCACCTCCGCGACGCGGCGCAAAGTGGTATCGAGATCGAGCGACGTTGCCAGTACATCGCCAACTTCCAGCAATAGCGGCTCAACCGACAGATGACTTACAGGCTTGCTCAGAACAGATCCCATGGTTTTTTCTATGATAGCAGCGATGTGTTGAGTACCTAGTACCGAGAAGAGAGGCGCTCGGAACCTTTCGTCGGGTGCCGTGTCCGAACCCGAGCGTGCTTGCTCGGTACTCGGGACTGGCTTCTACTCCCGCGGCACGATGCAGATATCAGCCAGGTTTCGATAGCGCTCGGCGTAATCGAGGCCGTAGCCCACTACAAATTCATCGGGGATGGTGAAGCCAACGTAGTCGCCCTGGAGAGGCAATTTGCGGCGCGAGGGCTTGTCCAGAAGAGCCGCGATCTTGAGCGATCGAGGCTGGTGCGCCAGAAGCAGCTTCTTCAAGACTGTTAGCGTCAGTCCAGTATCCAAAATGTCTTCCACGACAATCACATTCTTGTCTTTCATGGACTGGTCCACATCTTTCGTCAGCTTCACTTCGCCGGTGGAGTCCCATCCGCTCTTGAGTTCCTGAGTGGGGCTGGGGCGGTTCCCGTAACTCGAGATACCGACGAAATCAAAAGTCGCGTCCAGCTTTACCTGCCGTGCCAGATCAGCGAGAAAAATTGCTGAGCCCTTCAATACGCCGACCAGAATCACTGGCTGGCCCGCGAAGTCGTGTGTGATCTCCGCGCCCAGTTCCGCAACTCGTTTTGTAATTTGTTCCCGCGAAATTAGCACCTTGAGTTCAGCCATGGGGTTTCATATTAAACTAATTTCAGCCATGCCCGGGTCGTTTGACGAGTAAATCTGTTTGGAAGGCGCAGCGGCCGGAGCTATCGTCCATGAACTTGAGAGGCCTTCATCTTACGTGGCTGGGCCACGCGACATTTCGCATCGAAACGCCGGGCGTTGAAATTCTTACAATGAAACTCCGGCGTGACTGTCCACGATTGAAAACAGGCAACCGATAAAGGTAAATAATCAGAAGTCCTGAAGGAGACGAGTGACCTCGAATAAACCGAAGAAAGAAAACAAACCCAACTGGCGGCACTACAACTTCACTACCGCCGGCCCGGTCGACGATTATCTGTATTCCATGCTGCCCAAGCGCGACGAAGTGCTGGCGGGGATGGAAGAGTACGCCTCCAAGCACGACGTGCCAATCGTTGGGCCTGCGGTGGCGCGGGTGCTTCAGGAGTTTGCCCTGATGATCAACGCCAAGACGGTGTTCGAGTTGGGCTCTGCCATCGGATACTCGACCATCTGGTGGGCGCAGGCGGTCGGCGAAAAAGGCCGCGTCATCTACACCGACGGCGATCCCAAGAATGCCGAGCGTGCTCGCGGGTACTTCGAGCGCGCTGGCGTTTCCAGTCGCATCACGCTGCACACCGGAGATGCGCTGGAAGTTCTCTCCGAGCAGAAGCAGGAGTTCGACATTATCTTCAACGATGTCGATAAAGAGGACTACCCGCGCGTACTGCGCTTGGTGTCACCACGCCTGCGCAAGGGCGGTTTGTTTATTACCGACAATGTCTTGTGGAGCGGGCGGGTCGCGGAGAAGAATCCGAAGGAAGCGCACACCAAGGCCATCCTCGAGTTCAACCGATTGCTTTACAACTCGCCGGATTTTTTTACAACGATCCTGCCGATTCGCGATGGCTTGGCGATTGCGTTTAAGAAATAGTCCAGCGACGTTAGATGGATTTGACGGGAATCGCTAACAGATCTTCCACCAGCCCCACTTCCTTCTGCAGAAACGGTTCGGCGCAGGTGACGCCGCCGAGCGCGCCGTAATACCGCGCCATCGACTCCACGCGCGCATGGATTTCGTCGTGGGCGGGGAAAAGGTCCTTGCCCGCCTCCTGGTCACTGAACTGCGACTTGTAGGCCAGGATGGAAGCGAACTTCTGCTCGAACTGCTGGCTGATATCGACCACAAACGTGGGCCGCACGTCGTAGTAAAGCGTTGCGTAGATTATTTTGAAAGGACGATGAGGATCGAGCGGCTCTTTCGTTACAACGCTGGCCTCTGCTCCAGGGTCGGTCTGGCTGATAGCTGACGGCGGTTGGCTGAGAGCCAATTTCGCCAGTCCCGCAAGAAAACACGCCTCGTACCCCAGCACGGAAGTCGTGTAGTGATCCGGATGTCGTCCTTTCCAGTAAGGCAGGATCACCACACGCGGCCGAGTCTCCCGGATCACACTCGCCACTTTCAACCGGTTCTCCCAGGTGTTTTCCACGCGGCCATCCGGAATATCGAGTGCCCGCCGCCAACCTGCGCCGAGAATTCTCGCGGCGTCCGCTGCTTCGCGCGCGCGATCTTCAGCCGTGCCGCGCGTGCCCATTTCGCCTTGCGTCAGATCGAGAATGCCCGTCCGTTGGCCGCGTTGGGCCATTTTCAGCAGTGTGCCTCCGCAGGTCTGCTCTACGTCGTCGCGGTGCGCGGCAATCGCCAGGATGTCGAGGGGCGATATGGACATGTCAGTCGAGATTCCCTTGCTCCAGCACGACATTCTCGCGCACGATCAGCCGGTGCGCCGACATTTCTTTCATCACAAGCATGGCAGTGAACCGTGCACTCCTGCTATTTCTTCCGCTCTACCAAATACCGCGCCAACTCCTTCAGCGTCTCCGCCCGTTCGCCGAAGCTGTCCAACTCCGCAAATGCAGCACTCACCAGCGCATCCGCCTTGCGCAGGGATTCTTCAATCCCGAACAGCGCCGGGTAGGTAGCTTTTTGTGCGGCAGTGTCTTTGCCGGCGGTTTTGCCGAGTTGCTCGGAGGTTTGGGTTACATCCAGGACATCATCCACAATCTGAAAGGCCAAGCCAATCGACTGTCCAAACGCGCGCAGCTTCTTAACTTCGTTGCTCTTTGCTCCGGCATAAAGGCCACCGCTCACGAGGCTGGCCGTGATCAGCGCGGCGGTTTTCGAGCGATGGATGTACTCCAGCATCTCTGCCGTGGGCTGAGTATGCTCGGCTTCCAGATCCACAACCTGCCCGCCAATCATGCCATTCAGCGTGCCCGTACCGCGCGCGATCTCTTCAATAATCCGCACGCGCGCCTCCGCTGGACATTCCAGTCGCGCCAGAACCTCGTAGGCCTGAGTCTGCAATGCGTCTCCGGCGAGAATCGCGATCGCATCGCCGAATACTTTGTGGCATGTAGGGCGGCCGCGCCGCAGGTCGTCGTTGTCAAGGGCCGGAAGATCGTCGTGGATCAGCGAATAAGTGTGCAGCATCTCGAGCGCCGCACCCAGTTCTTCGATTCTTGGCGGCAACGATCCCGCGACCATACGGCCGGCTTCCATACACAATACCGGCCGCAGCCGCTTGCCGCCTGCAAATACGCTGTGACGCATTGCCTTGTGAATGGAAACGGGATGCTGAGTTTCGAGAGGAATCAGCCGATCCAGTGCCGCGTCCGTCCGCACCTGTCCTTGCTCGAGAGTTTCTTGCAGCATTGCGCAGTGAGTATAACAAGGGGCAGTGGGCAGAACACAGTGGCCGGGGACGATGCGGAAGCACCGAAAGCGATACTTGATCGAATCTGAGCTGAAAAAAGCGAGGACGCCGAAAGGCGTCCCTGTTGGTTCGAGACTCAGGTGAGCCTCAGGCTGCGGCGCTCTGTGCGATCGCTACGCTCCGCAAGACCGAGGTCAGAACATTTTGCACTTCATCGGCACGGCAAACGTCGCTCGCGCCAGCCTCCAGCGCAGCAATCCACAATTGCTCATCCGGTATGCGATGCGTGCACACAATCGGCAGCGATGGAAAGTCGTGATGTAAGCTTCGCACATCGGTCAGACGCGAGTATTCCATGTCGAGGACCACGACCTCCGGACGGTTCTTGGCGACATGTTCGCGGAGTTCGTCGCCGGAGTACGTCAAGTGGACTGCGTGAAAGTGGGAGGAGAGTTTACCAGCCAGACACTGCGCGACCCTGGGATCGCTTTCCAGAACTACGACACTAAAGCCCATAGATCCTCCTGACCTAAAACCGTCAACCACGGCGGACTAGGGCTGCGGGGAAGGGTACAAAACCGCGACTCCACAGACATTTAAAACCCAAAGCACCAGCGACGGGGCCAGCTGCCTACCTGTGGGCAGGCGCCTTTTCCGCCAAGGGCTCAAACGGCTCGCTCTGGAGCTTCCCATTTTTCTTCAGCAAGATCTCGACTTTGCCTTCCGCCTGCTCCAGTTCCTTCCGGCAGGCGGAGGAAAGATTCATGCCCTCTTCAAAGAGGGTGAGAGACTTCTCCAAAGGGACATCTCCCTTTTCCAGCTCCTGAACAATCTTTTCCAGTCGCTGGAGACACTCCTCAAACTTGGCCAACGGGGTTTCGCTCCATCTCTATTGTAATGCACCTATCCGAGCAGTATGTCCAGTCTTTTATTGTAAATAGTTAGTGAAAATAGACCTTCGTGTCCCTATAAGAGAAGGGCCTAAGCCGGGGCGGAAGTCTTCGTCCCAAGAGCCTCAAGGACATCCACCGCCGAGCTGTAGCGTCCCTGCGGCGCGCTGATCTGTGCCCCCTGTACCGTGTGCCGAACCGCGACCAGCATCTCTCGCGCAATCGCTACACCCTCGGCTCTTGCCGCTTCCGGCGTCTGGGCCCGGGCCATACGTTCCAGAATCGCGTCTGGCACTGAAACTCGGAGTTCGTTCTTCATGAACTCGGCGTTGCGCACGCTAACCAACGGCCAGATCCCTGCGATTACTGGAATTCGGCAGTGTTCGATGCGCCTCAGAAAATTTTCCAGCAGGCGGATGTCGAACACCGGTTGTGTTACCGCATACTCGGCGCCAGCTGCCACTTTGTATTCAAAGCGGCGGATTTCTTCGTCCAGGTCTGTTAGACCTGGGTTCGCTCCTACGCCAATCACAAAGGCGGTGCCTGTTCCGATTGGGTTTCCACCAAGGTCCAGCCCNNACCGCCGTCGCGTCTGGATAGTTACCCATCTTCGGCGGATCCCCCGTGATGCAGATCAGATTCTTGATTCCCACGGCGGCCGCTCCCAAAAGGTCACTCTGGATGCAAAGTACATTGCGGTCGCGGCAGGTATAGTGCAGAATCGCATCGATTCCTGCTTCCCGCTGCACCAGCAAAGAGAGTGCCTGATTGCTCATGCGCGCCGAAGCCCGTGGGCTGTCTGGAATGTTGACCGCATCCACCCCCACGGATTTCAGGAATCGTGATCCCTCCAACTCTTTGCGAATATCCGTTCCCTTGGGAGGAACCACTTCCACCATTGTGACGAATTCTCCGCGGGCCAACTTCGCCCCCAGAAGGGATCGTTCCTCTAAAGATTGCGCCGGGGTCGGCCTAGGCGGCGCTGCGCCTCCCGTGGCATGAGCCGGGGCAGTCCTTCCTCTGGCTTCCCCGACTCGAAGCGCGGACTTCATCACGCGGATGTGATCCGGAGTGGTTCCGCAACATCCTCCAACGATGCGCACCCCGGCGGAGACAAACTTGCGCGCATAGCTCGCCATGTACTCGGGCGAGCAGAGATAGATGTTTCTGCCTTCCACCGAACGCGGAATGCCTGCGTTGGGCTGGGCGGCGAGCGGAAGGGAAGTGACGGCTCGCACGCGCTCGATGGCGTCCAGCATGGCCACTGGACCCACACTGCAATTGCAGCCGATGACGTCGGCACCCCAATCCTCGAGTCGAGGAGCAAATGCTTCTGGATCGGAACCATCCAGGCAGTTGCCATCTTCATCGATCGTAACCTGCACGACTAAAGGCAATTTTGCTCCCACGTCCTTAGCGGCCAGCATGGCCTGATGAAGTTCCTCGAGGTATCCGAAAGTTTCCAGGATCAGCAGGTCAACGCCGCCTTCCGCCAAGGCCGCGATCTGCTCGCAGAATGCCTGACGGGCTTCCTCAAACGAAGTTTTCCCCAGGGGCTCGATTCTTGTACCCAACGGGCCAACCGATCCTGCCACCCACACATCGAAGCTCTTGGCGGCTTCCCGTGCCAGCCGCGCACCCATGCGGTTCATGTCACGTACTTTGTCGGCCAGGCTATGCCGGGCCAGCCGGAATGAGTTCGCGCCAAAAGTATTGGTTTCAATAATTTCGGCTCCGGCCTGCAAGTATTCGTGATGAATTGCACGAATGAGATCGGGCTGGGACAGGTTCAATTCGTCATAGCAGCGGTTGATGAAGACGCCTTTGGCGTACAGCAGCGTTCCCATGGCGCCATCGCAGAGAACGGGGGACTGCTTGATGCGTGCAAGAATGTCATCCGCCATAGATAGTGAGAGCATACAAGATGAAAGCAGGTTCTTGCATCTGAAGGTTAAGCACGAATGGAGGCGAGATCGCACCAGGCCTGTGCAAGTGTTCTCTGCGAGGCTCTGCTATAATCCGCTATTTCGCACTTAAATCTCTGGTTTTCCTGTAGTTAGGAGCCTGACGTTTGAAGAAATCCGCTCTCTTTAATGCTGTGCTCGCAGTCGCCGGTTTAGGTCTTGTCTCCTGCAGCAGTGGCGTGCAGGTAACCACGCCTCCGAGTAAATTAACCGAGCGAGTTCTCGCTTCGCAGAGCGTCTCTAGCCCCACGGCGTCTGGTGGTCTGGTAATCATCGACGGTGAATACGACACCCTGGAACACGGTGAAATCAGCGCCGGCACCGCTCCCGGCCTCATGGCGATATCTCCGCAACGATCAGTTTTGCTGGCCTTTGATTCCTCGACCAACAGAGTCGAAGTGGTCAACACTACAAAAGAGTCGCTGACCGGCAGCATCCAGCTTCCCGGGCCCACCACCAGCATGGCCGTTCCGGTGCCCAGCGCGGGTTACGCAGCAGTGCCTTCAGCTCCGTTGAACGGGACATCGCCAGGGGCGGTGGTGGCGATGAATCTTACGTCCGGGGGCATCACAGCTACGATCGGTGTGCCCAATGCTCAGACGGTGGTATCAAATCCAAGTGGAACCCAGGTTCTGGCTTTTAGCAACGACTCGAATGCGGTGACTGTCGTCTCACCGTCGCTGTTGAACAGTAGCAGTCCGGTCACCGTCACCTTGCCGGGCTTCGACCGTCCCGTGAACGCGGTCTTCAGCACTGACGGCAGCACCGCCTACGTCTTGAACTGCGGCGCCGAGTGTGGGGGCACGCAAGCCAGCGTGGAGATTCTGAGCTTTAGCACCACACCACCGACGTTAGGCACATCGGTTGTCGTCGACGGCGCAACCATTGGATTTCTGAGCGGCTCAACTCTCTATGTGGCAGGCAATTCGCTGACAAACAGTTTGTGCACAGGCGAGACTACGGCGGCCGCTACCTGCGGACGTCTCGATGTCGTGGACCTCGGTTCGATGACCGTCACGGGCAGTGCCGTCATTACCGACGGCTACCACGACCGCATTGACATGGGCACTGGCGGCCAGCTTTTCATTGGCTCGATGGACTGCACCAATATTGGCAATGTCAATAACCCACAGGGAGAAGTGCGCGGCTGCCTCTCGATTCTTAACACCACCAACTCGAGTGTGGTGATTCCTCCGGACAACGGAGATGTCACCGGCCTGCAGAGCTTTACCACTCGCTATGCGGAATACGTTGCGGAGGGCGGTAACCTCCGCGTCTACGACACGATGACCGATACTTTGCTGGATACCGACTACATTACCACCGGCACCATTGTCATTACTGGTGTGATCACAGATGTAAAGGCGGTCGACTTTTTCTGATCCCGCAGCCGGTTTTATCTAGCAGGTTGCAGAACCAAGCGGTGGGCGCCGGAGTTCTCCACGGCTCGCGGCGTGAAAGGCAATGGAAACGTCGAGCCTTGATACCAGGCATTCCATTGATCCATGTAGTAGGGGCTTAGAAAATTTCCGCCCTGGCCGGTCACCGTGTTCAAGGTAGATTGATCGAGGTCCGCGAGGTTGGCGGTAAACCGTTCCGATGGTCCGTGATGGCGGGTCACGGCCTTCACCGTGTAACCGCTGCCCGATTGCTGGTTCACACCCGGTGCTGTCCAAGCTCGCAAGAGAGGAATTTTGCCCAGAACCGGGTGCTCAATTTCAACGGCGTTGACGCTGCCCCAATGCCACGATGCCAAATCCTTCGGGGCATCTGCACTGTTTACTGCCGCTTCCACCGCGGCCGTCAGCAGTTCATCGTAGTTGGAATATTTCTCGGGCAACCAGCGCTTGGGCTGGTGTAGCATGACATTCTGCAGCCACACCGTTTGCATCTGCCAACTGTAGGTCTTCCAACTCAACGTTACTTCTTGCTGCTTCGGGTCTTCCGGGGCAGTTCCCAGACGGGGCTCCAGTAATAGGCGCGTCAGTTCCTGAGCGGACTGAGCAGCGATAGTCGCGGCTGTCGATGAGGCGAGCATGCGCCCGTCCCAGTTACGCATCAGGTCAGCGGCTTGCTTTACCCGTGCCGAGGGCTTTGCCGCGTGGTCGACGGCGTATACAAAGCGTTCTGCTGCAAACAGATCGTTTTCCGACTGAACGTCATTCTCGAGCGCCAACATGTCAGAGGCTGCGAATTTTCGTCCAGATTCCAGCACATGATAAATCCTAGCCGTCCGCCACGGTGCCTCCCACGCAGCACTGATGGAATGGGGATAGCCATCTGGGGTGATGCGTCCGTTCGCTGTGGCGATGATGCCCGACGCAGGATTGTAAATACTGGGGAGCTTGTCGAAAGGAATGTAACTGGTCCATTCGTGGGCGTCGTCCGCGCCGCGGACGGGAAGACTTCCATCGCCGGAGGCGCGAATCGGAACGTGCCCGGTTGCCTGGTAACCGATGTTACCGTCGACGTCGGCATAGACGACGTTCTGTCCGGGAGCATCGAGTTGCGAAAACGCCTTGCGGAATTGGTCCCAGTTCTGTGCCGTGTCGACATCGAAAAACGGCATGTGCAGGCCATCGTAGAGCGTCCAGCGCAATGCCAATTGTCGCGTCTCACCCGGAATCAGTTCGCTGATAATGGGTCCATGCCGCGAGATCTTTACATCAACCGTTACATCTGGCTTCCCTTTGACGTGAATCACCTCTTCGCGGTGCTCCGGCTGCTGCCAGCCCTGCGGCGTTTGGTATGCACCCTGTGCGTTGAAGGTCTCGATGAATGCGTCCGTCACGGTGGGGCCGACGTTTGTAAACCCCCAGGCGATGCGCTGATTGTGGCCAACAATCACGTTAGGCATTCCCGGCAATGTGACACCCGCTACGTCCAAAGCTCCGGACTTCAGATGCGCCTCATACCATAGGTTCGGCATCTGATGTCCAAGGTGCATATCGTTGGAGAGCAGCGGCTTGCCCGTGATCGTGTGCGCTCCTGAGACTACCCAGTCGTTCGATCCGTTCACCGCTTCTGGCGCGTGCTGTGCCCAGATTTCGAGCGCACTGCCACGCTGTGTCACTGAATTATCCGGGCCCGAATCGTCATCCTCATCGTCCTCGTCATCATCGGAGTCGCCCTGGTTTTGCTGATCGTTGAGGTCTTCTTGCATGGCGGTCGGAGGGCGATCGTGCCACGACCGGTTCACGTATAGATCGGCGGTTAACTCAGGCCCCAGCTTGGCCAAAATCTTTTCTCGCGCGAAGGCGTCCCCGAAAGTGTAGAAGTTGAGGTCTTTCACCATCTGATTCGCAATGACGATGCAGTCTTCTGCTTGCCAGGGCTTCGGCCGATACTTCAGAATGCGGAACTCGATCGGAAGCGTGCTTCCGTGGGCTTCGATAAATGCATTCACCCCCCGCGCGTAGGCGTCAAAATACGAACGGTCTCGCGGGCTCACCATGCCGAGAGACTTTTTCGCTGTCGCTCGCAGTCCCAAAATGCGCTGCTCGCGGTCGATCTTGAGGGTGTCCGCGCCCAGAATCTCGGATAGTTCTCCTGCCCCAAAGCGGCGCATCACGTCCATCTGCCAGAGCCGGTCCTGTGCCGTGACGTAGCCCTGAGCGAAAAATAAATCCGCCAAAGTCGCGGCCTCGACTGCGGGAACTCCATGAGCGTCCCGCGTTACCTTCACAGGCGCCGATAAATCTTTCACTTGGAGGGTTCCATCCAGCTGGGGCAGGGCAGCGCGGGCAACGAAATAGGCGTAAGCAATCACGGCTGCAGCCGATAGCACTAGGATCGTTAGCAGCCAGAGGACAATGCGTAGTCCGGTCGAACGCCGGGAGACGGGGACGTCGGTTGCAGTGAAGGTACTCATGCGCAAATTGATTCTAGGGGGAGACGGGCATGCGGCACAAATGAAGTTACGGTGCGTTCCCCGCGCCGCTGACTGAAAGTGAATTTCATTTTCAGGATACCCGGTGCTATCCTGACCTTCCATGCTGCAGAAGCGTATCGATGACCAGCCCTCCATCTCGCGTGAGATGGTGCGCGAAGCGCAGGACATCCTTCACAAGCATCTCAAGCGTGTGGGACTAAAGCAGACGGAGCAGCGCGATACCATCCTGCGCACATTTCTGGAAACCCGCGACCATCTCTCCACTGACGAACTGCACCGCCTGGTTCAGAAAAAAGACGCCGGCATCGGCTACACCACGGTCTACCGCACGCTCAAGTTGCTGGCCGAGTGCGGACTGGCCAGCGAAGTTGCCTTTCACGACGGCATCGCGCGCTACGAGCACCAGTACAACCGTCGCAGCCATCACCACATGGTCTGCACGGAGTGCGGCAGTTCAGTGGAATTCTTTTCCCGCGAAGTGGACTTGCTGGAACATGAAATCGGACGCCGCCACAATTACGCCACCACCCGCCACACCTTTCAGATCTACGGTGTTTGCGAGGATTGCCGCAAGCGACGACGCGCTTAAGGAAATGCCGAGTTGCCATGGACAATGCCGTCCGAACCGCTCAGTGAGGCAAGACTCCCGGCGCTAGCAGATCAAAGGGGTGGAACGGAATGTTTCTGGCAATGCCAAAGAGAACGATTACGCCAAAGAGGGCGCGGATCCAAACTGCCGGCAGGAATATTTGCGGCAAATGTCGCCCGCGGATTTCGAAAAGAGCGTACGAGGCCGTTCCATAAGCCAGGAACGGCAGCAGCACAATGGTCAGCGGATTGAGCGCCCAGGCGGCGCGCAGGTTTCCCTGCAGAAGCTGATGCATCGCCCGCAGGGAGCCGCAACCCGGACAATACCAGCCGGTAAGATAGCGCAGCGGGCAGGGTGGGAACAGGCCGGAAGTGGCCGGATCGAAGAAATCCAAGGTCACCATAGCGGCTGCGAGGACGGCAAGCATTGCGGCCAGCAGCCAGTGTTTTCGAGAGAAGGGCATGCGCCAAGTTCCTCGCTCTAACGGTGCATGCTGCTCAGCGCTCCGATGGCCGCCAGGATCCCCCAAACTACCCCGACAGCTAGGCCAGCGCCCAACGAGATCCAGCACCACATCTTCGCGTTCTTAGAGGCGTCCTGTGCTCCCGCAATGTCTCCAGCCTGCAACTTGCCATTGACTTGAGCGGCGTAGACGATTGCGGGAATGCCGGCGGGCAGACAACAAAGAACCGTGGCGAGAATCGCGAAGACGAGATAATTCGGCACGTAGATGCCCGGCATTTGGCCGGCCGCAGGCGGTTTCCCCGGGACTGACAAGGCTGCCTGTAAATTCCTGCCGCACCGCGCACAGACCGCGGCGTTTTCCGCGTTGCTGGCCCCGCATTGTGTGCAGAACATCCAGTTCCTCCTGCTGATCAGTCGTCACACGGTTTACTGCAAAGCTGAACCATTCGCCATGCAATCCTGCGGTGAGCCCGTTCGATCGAATTTAACAAGGGCCGATTCGTCGGAGCAAAAGGCTCGCGCCCCTGTTTGTTGCCGGACCACCGGATAGGCGACCACACGATACTCCGTTTTCGCGGCAGCGTCGGAGCCTGCGCGGCAACCCATCAACTCAAAGGCGTATCCGTTCTTCTGCCCGGTTGCCAATCGCGAGTCGATCAATCCGGCATCCGCCAGATCCGAAAGGCTGGAGGTATAACCGACCCCGGGGTGCGATGAAGAGTAACCCATTTCAGCGGCGATCAAGGCTCGAACCCCCGCTGCCGCAGATGATTCATTCGCCGCCACACGGGCCCTTAGCAGATTAGGAATCGCGATCGCGGCAATGATTAGGATTACCGGGATAGCCGCCAATCCCACGTAGCCCAGAACAAGTCCGGCGATAGCCATACCTTCGCCCTTCAGCCGGCCTGCGCTCTTGCGGATTTCGGAAACGGAAAGATGCCCAAATATGATCGCCAGGATCGACATCGGAAACGTAAACAGAAAAAGACCACAAATGAAGCTGGCGATCGCCTTACCGCTGGTCTGCGCTGGAAAAATCGCGCCCTCCGCCGGTGGTCCAAGCGCAGGTGCCGTCGCCGAGCCTGTGGAAACTTCTTTCCCGCACACTCTGCAGAATCTCTCACCCACCAACACGTTGTTCCCACAACCGAAACAAAACACGCTGGTCCGCCTCCCAAGCTCAGGCTAAGAAACCAACCCTTTTGGCTGAATTGAGACCAAACACTACTCCTTGAGTTGATCGTGGTCAATTTGCCAGGTTGGTTCTAAAACGCTCCCAGGATAGGAAAGGACTCAGCTCTGACGGCAATTATCGGTTGCTTACGGACGCGGAAAGCGTATGCTTTTCAATGGTAGGTTGAGTCCGCTTGACTCAAGCGGGAAACCCGTTGGACTTAGCGATGCGTCCGTGTCCGAGGACGAGGCTCGTCGTAACTCCATGATTCGAAAAGCAAACAGATGCGTGACAAGGATCACCCCGGGTCGTGCTGCGGGTCATTGCTTGTTGCAGGGATAAGAGCAGAATTAGAGCGGTTTAATATCTGACGTACCTACGGAGGTAGGACTATGACTTCTGGCACTCTGACATCGCCCGGAATCAAGGCTCCGGGCGACTACATTGAAGACGTAATGATCAGCGTGAAGGCGAAGAACCCAGCCGAGCCTGAGTTCCATCAGGCGGTCCGGGAAGTGTTCGATTCTCTACGGTTAGTGCTGGCGAAACATCCTGAGTATCAATCCAACCGCATCCTCGACAGGGTGGTGGAGCCGGAGCGCGTATTGATGTTTCGCGTGCCCTGGGTCGACGACCAAGGCGCGGTGCAGGTGAACCGTGGTTTCCGCATTGAGATGAACAGTGCGATCGGGCCTTACAAGGGCGGTCTGCGCTTCCATCCGTCGGTGAACCTCGGCATTCTGAAGTTCCTGGCATTCGAGCAGGTATTCAAGAATTCTCTCACCACGCTGCCCATGGGAGGTGGCAAGGGTGGTTCGGATTTCGACCCCAAAGGTAAGAGCGACAACGAAGTGATGCGGTTCTGCCAGAGCTTCATGACCGAGCTGCAGCGGCACATTGGTCCGGACACAGACGTTCCCGCCGGCGACATCGGCGTGGGCGGACGGGAAATCGGTTATTTGTTCGGCCAGTACAAGCGGCTGCGCAATGAATTCACCGGCGTGCTCACGGGCAAGGGGCTGAACTGGGGCGGATCGCTGATTCGTCCGGAAGCCACCGGCTACGGCTGCGTGTATTTCGCAGAAGAAATGCTGAAGAGCCGCAAGGACAAGCTGGAAGGCAAGCTCTGCCTGGTTTCGGGCAGCGGCAACGTCTGCCAGTACACGATCGAGAAACTGCTCGACCTCGGCGCGAAGCCGTTGACCGTGTCCGATTCGAACGGCGTGATCTACGATCCGGACGGAATTGATCGCGAGAAGCTGGCCTATGTTCTGGAGCTGAAGAACGTGAAGCGCGGGCGTATTCGCGACTATTCGGACCGCTACAAGAAGGCGATCTTCATGCCCACTGACGTCAAGCTGGAGCACAACCCGCTGTGGAATATCAAAGCGGATTGCGCATTCCCCAGCGCCACGCAGAACGAGATCACCACAAAGGATGCGGCGAATCTGCTGAAGAATGGCATCAAGCTGGTCGCCGAAGGCGCCAACATGCCAAGCACGCTGGAGGCAACCAAGCTGTTCCTGGATGCCAAGATTCTTTACGGTCCGGCGAAGGCAGCGAATGCGGGCGGCGTGGCTACCTCTGGTCTGGAAATGGCCCAGAACAGCGCACGGCTGAACTGGACTCGCGAGGAAGTGGATGACCGGCTGCACAAGATCATGATCTCCATCCACCGCAACTGCTACGAAACGGCCGAGAAGTATGGCACGCCCGGCAACCTTGTGAACGGTGCCAACATCGCGGGCTTCCTCAAAGTGGCCGATGCGATGCTGGATCAGGGACTCGTGTAGAGACTTTGCTTGCAACGTCTTTCCGTAGGCGAAGTTGAGGCGGGGTGGACCACTTCCACCCCGCATCTTTTTTAGCGCCGACGCCCTTAGCGTCGTCAAAGATTTGAACTAGGATATCCTCCATGAGCCCGAGGCCCGTGACCGAGCCCCTTCTCGATGCCGAAGCCCGCCTCGAAGGCTTCGACAACCTGATGCCCTTCAAGGTCCAGAACATCCTTCTGGTCTCCAGCCTCTACGACTCTTTCATCCTGCGCGAAGACGGACGCCTCAACGAACTTCTGATTGACGAATCGCTCGAACTCAATCTGCAGCAAATTCCGGGCATCACTCACGTTTCGAGCTGTGCCGAGGCGCTGGATCTGGCGCGTTCGCAGCCGCGTTTCAACCTGATTGTCACGAATCTCGCCGTCGCCGATATGACGGCCGCGCAGTTGGCTCACGAAGTGAAGCATGCAGGCCTCGATGTTCCAGTGGTCGTGCTGGCCTACGACTATCGCGAAGTGAAGAACTTCATAAGCCGGAATCCGGTCACCGATATCGAACGAATTTTTCTATGGCAGGGAAATGCGCGCATTCTCATCGCTATCGTTAAGTACATCGAGGACAAGCGCAACGTCCTGCACGATACCCGGGCCATGGGAGTGCCCGTGTTGCTCGTGGTGGAAGACAACATTCGTTATTACTCGTCGTTTTTGCCTGTGATTTACACCGAGTTAATCAAGCAGTCGCGCAGGGTCATTCAAGAGGGTATCAACGTCGCTCACAAACTGGTGAGGATGCAGGCCCGCCCGAAGATTTTGCTCAGTTCGAACTTTGAAGATGCGGCTCAGTTGGTGCAAGAGTATCGCGATTACCTGATCGGTCTGGTATCGGACGTGGAGTTTCCCTGGGAGGGCAAACTCAGCCCGGAGGCTGGCTTTGAGCTCGCCCGCCTGATGAAGGCACTGGTACCGGATGTGCCGGTCGTTCTGCAGACCAGCCGTACAGAGTTTCGTCCGCGCGCGCTGGCTGCGGGATATTCGTTTCTGCGGAAACGTTCGCCCACACTATTGAAAGATCTGCGGCGGATTCTCACCGAGCAAGTTGGTTTTGGCGATTTCGTTTTTCGTCTACCCGATCTGAGGGAAGTGGGCCGCGCGAAAGATCTGAATGAGCTCGAGGAGCAGTTGCAGACAGTTCCCGCTGAAAGCCTCATGTATCACGCGCAGAGCAATCACTTTTCCCATTGGCTCATGGCGCGAACCGAGTTTGCCCTCGCCGCCAAATTGCGACCGCGGAAGGTATCGGACTTTGCCGGTCCGGAACACCTGCGCCGCGACTTGATCGAATCGATCAACGACTACCGCCGCGAACAAAGTGAACTTCTCATCGGCGACTTCAACGCCGATACGTTCAAACCGTCGGCATCCGGTTTCTTGCGGATCGGTTCTGGATCACTGGGAGGCAAGGCGCGCGGCCTCGCGTTTGTGCGTCATCTCTTGCGGAAGAACCGCATCACACGCCGCTTTCCCAATATCCGCATCGCAGTGCCGCCCGCTTTAGTGCTGGCAACAGATGCCTTCGACCAATTCATGGCCGAGAATAACTTGCTGGACTTCGCCTTGGGTTGCGACGACGATGCGGAGATTCTGCGAAAGTTCCTCGACGCTCCGCTCCCCGCGGAGTTGCAGGAAGACTTAAAGGCCTTCCTCGAACAAGTCACATATCCACTCGCTGTGCGCTCTTCAAGCCTACTCGAAGACTCGCAGTACCAGCCTTTCACCGGAGTGTATGAGACGTTCATGCTGGGCAATCAGCAGCCCGATCTCGCGGTGCGCCTCGCGGAGTTGATCGACGCCATAAAGCGTGTCTTTGCGTCCACCTTCAGCCGCCATGCCAAAGCCTATGTGCGCGCCACTCCTTACCGCCTCGAAGAAGAAAAGATGGCGGTCATTGTGCAGCAACTCGTGGGGGTAGTGCACGGACAGCGCTTCTATCCTGATTTCTCGGGCGTGGTGCGCTCGCACAATTTCTATCCGGTGCCGCCGATGGCATTCGCCGATGGAATCGCCGCCGTGGCCTTAGGACTCGGTCGAGCGGTAGTCGACGGGGGAAAGTGTCTGACCTTCTGTCCGCGCTATCCGCAGAGTCTGGTGCAATTCTCGTCGGTGGAAGACATCCTCGCGAACTCGCAAACCGAGTTCTGGGCGCTCTCATTGAACGGCCTTCCCGAGGGACGCGCCGGACATCTGCACGAGATGCGCTTCGGTCTCGACGCGGCGGAGGCGGACGGCACGCTGCCCGCCGTCGGTTCCACCTATTCAGACGATAACCAGGCTGTGTATGACGGTGTAAGCCGGCCCGGAGTGCGGATTGTGAGCTTCGCGCCGATACTCAAACACAATTTGTTTCCGCTGGCTACGATTCTCGAGACCCTGGTAAAAGCCGGGGAACATGCGCTGGATATTCCCGTGGAGATCGAGTTTGCGGTTCGCCTGCCGCGTCAGTCCGGCGAAGCGGCGGAGTTTGGCTTTCTGCAAGTCCGTCCTCTGACCCTTTCGCGCGATCACCAGGACCTCTCGCTTGGCGCAGTCGATCCGCAACAACTCCTTTGCCAAAGCAGCAAGGTTCTGGGCAACGGGCGCATTGAGAACCTGCATGACGTAGTGGTCGTCGATTCGCAGCGCTTCGAGCGCAGCCGCAGCCAGGAAGTGGCCAAGGCCGTAGCTCACTTCAATGCCTTGCTGGGCGCCGAGAACCGGCCCTATCTGCTGATTGGAGTCGGCCGCTGGGGATCGAATGATCCCTGGCTGGGAATTCCGGTGGAGTGGGACGAGATCTCCGGAGCACGCGTCATCGTAGAAGCTGGCTTCCGCGATTTCCGCGTGACGCCTTCGCAGGGCAGCCATTTCTTCCAGAACCTCACAGCATTTCAGATCGGCTACTTCACGGTGAATCCCGATGCCGGGGAAGGTTCAGTTGACTGGGAGTGGCTGAATGAGCGGCCTTCCGTGGACGAAGACGGATGCGTCCGCCATTTGCACTTTGATGCGCCCATGCGCGTGATCATGAACAGTAGAACCAGCCAGGGCGTGATCTTCAAGCCGGACGCGGAGAGACCATAAGCAAAAATGTGAGGTTCGCATCAGGGCATGCCTTCAGGCGCCGGCCGGACCGCCTACGGATTGATACCGCTGGTCTGCGAGACTTCAGCCTTGTGCTTGTGGGTCAGCTTGCGATGGATGTCGGGCCAGAATTCCTTGACCACAATTGTGATAGTGTCGTATCCCACCTGCGTCCCCCACACGCTGAGAGTGTTCGGCAAAGTGCGATCCGATGCATTGTGAATATAGGTCAACATGCCCGTGGTCGGGTCGTAACGAGTCGTGTTGAAACCTCGGGGATGATAGGTGTTGGTGGAGATTGCGGCCGACAATGCGCCGCCCACAATTTCAGAATAGTTGAATTGAGAATGGCCAGAATCGGTCCGGGTGATAAAGATGCGACTCACCGCATAACCTGTCCGGTGGGCGAATCCGCCCTGGCCTGACTGGAAAAAGCGGGGATCCTGACGCAGGAGCGTCGGAAAAACCGCGCCCACCATGAAGTTCTCGAGGGTTCCGTCGGCAAAAGCCGCGGCATAGCGCTTTCCATAGCCTTCCGCGCCTTGACCATAACCAGGCTCGCTGTTTTCCGCCTGGCTGAGACCCGCCAGAGCACCGTACCACGGATATTCAACATAATCGAACGAACTTCGGAACACGACTTTAAACTTCTGCCCGGTGGTAAGCGGCGGTACCTGGCCGGCATTCTCCAGGGTCAGAAAATTCGGCAGCGTGAAGAAAAGACGGTCATTCGAAGTTCCTGCATTTTTTCCCTGTCCGCTGGTGCTTTGCGCGTCTTTGTTGCTGTCCGCTGGTGTTGGCGTGCCTGGCGTCTTGGGGTCAGGATCTTTCTGCTGCCCAGGAGTGCCGGCGGACGCGGCTTGCGTTTGCGGGGCGGTCGCATCCACCGACTGCGCTTGTTGGGCAGCCGAAATCGTTGAAAGCGAAGTTGCGAGTACAAGTACGATAAACGGACGCCGGGCAAACTTCATCAACAAGCATTTCTCCTATGAAAACGTATGGCACGGCAAAGCAGAGGTGGTTTCATTATCTTAACAGCCAACCCATGAATCTCCCGGATGAAGGGCCGGGTTTTACAATCTTTTACAAGCTGGTAGAGTTCTCGCAGTAGGATTCCGATTCGCGGTAGGGAGGTTGTCCTGCGCGAGTCCCGTGGCCAGTCACTATGCAGGCAGCCATCAAACTTCAACGGCGAGGAAACGCATGACAGAACCGACTTACGAAGAACTGAAAGCCCGGTTGTCCCAGTTGGAAAAAGAAGTGGAGACAAAAAAACGCAGCGGAGATCTCATTTTCAAAGTGGGTGAGAAGGGCGGGGTCAGTGTATACGGCTTGGGCCGCTTTCCCGTCACGCTGTATTACGAGCAGTGGAACCGGCTTCTGGGAGCGGCCAATGAGATTAAAGCTTTCATGGAAGAAAACAAATCACGGTTAAAACTCAAAGAGCAGGGGTAACCATGCAGGGGTCAGGGCCACGGGTGACCCGACCGGTTACGTTTGTGGGAAGAATTCCGGATCCGCGTGGAAGACTTCACGCTATAATAAGAAAACTGTGCCCAAATACTCCATCGTCGTCCCTCTGCACAACGAGCAAGAGAACGTCACCGATCTCTACGACCGTTTGAAAGCGGTAATGGAGGCGGCTGGCGAAAGTTTCGAAATCGTGCTGGTGGATGACGGCTCCAGCGATCACACTTTCGCCATGCTGCGCGAAATCGCGGCCGTCGATAGCCGCGTCACGGTGGTCAAGCTCCGCCGAAATTTTGGGCAAACTGCTGGACTGGCCGCCGGTTTCGACCACGCGCGGGGCGAATACATTATCGCCATGGATGGCGATCTGCAGCACGATCCCGCCGACATCCCGATTTTTCTGGAGAAGATTGCGGCCGGTTATGACATTGTCAGCGGCTGGCGCAAAGTACGCGTGGATAATTTCTGGATGCGCCGCATCCCGTCGCGCATGGCGAACTGGGTGATGGCTAAGCTCAGTGGTGTGGACATTCACGACTTCGGCACCACATTCAAAGCCTATCGTCGCGAGATCCTAGAGCAAGTGCCGCTTTATGGTGAGTTGCACCGCTTCATCCCGGCGCTGGCTTCCTGGTACGGTGCTTCGATTTGCGAAGTACCTATCCGCAATGTCAACCGCGAGCGTGGCATCTCTCACTACGGCATCTCGCGCACCTTCCGCGTTTTCTTCGATCTCATCACGATTCGCTTTTTGCTTCGCTATCTTTCCCGTCCGCTGCACTTCTTCGGAACCTTTGGCGTCCTCAGCCTGTTCGGCGGCAGTGCTGTCGTAGCCTGGCTCGGAGTAGAAAAGTTCCTGCGCCACGTTCCCGTCATGGCCTCTCACGGCCCGCTGATGATGCTAGCTCTCGGCCTGCTGCTCGGCGGATTGAACCTGCTTGCCATCGGGTTGCTCGGCGAGATGCAAGTCCGCCACTACCACGAACCCCGCCACCGTGCGCCCTATTCCGTGGACCGCGTACTGCGTTCACAGAACGAAGAACACAGCGTCTCAGAATAGATCTGAGACAATCGGAGGGCCTCTTATGCTGTCGTTGTCCTCTGAATTGACCCTTCGCCGTGGCGTATAATACCCCGTTTGCCTGAACGGAAAATCATTGCCATGGAAAAGGTCACACAACACGAATTGCAACTCGCCCGCCGCATGTCGCGACTGGGCACTGAGACCGCTTTTGAAGTTCTGAACAAGGCGCGCGCGCTCGAACGCCAAGGCAAGAGCATCATTCATCTCGAAATCGGGGAGCCAGATTTCGACACTCCCTCGAACGTGATCGAAGCCGCCGTCGACGCGCTGCACAAGGGTTGGACGCACTACGGCCCATCAGCCGGCCTGCCCGAACTTCGCCAGACCATCGCCGATTATGTGAGCCGCACTCGACGAGTCAAGGTTTCAGCGGACGAAGTGGTTGTTGTTCCTGGCGGTAAGCCAATTATTTTCTTTACGATGCTTGCGCTAATTGATGAAGGGGATGAAGTTGTCTACCCCAATCCCGGCTTTCCCATTTACGAGTCGATGATTAATTATGTGAGCGGCAAAGCGGTTCCCATCCAGCTCCGCGAAGACCACGACTTCTCGCTGGACGTCAACGAACTCGCCGCTCTCATCACCGACCGCACTAAGCTGATTATCCTGAATTCGCCGCAGAACCCTACCGGCGGCGTGATGCAACGGAAAGACGTTGAGCAGGTAGCGAAAGTAATCGGCGACCGGAACATACTGGTTTTGTCGGACGAGATCTACAGCCGACTCCTTTTTGAAGGCGAGCACTTCTCCATCATGTCGGTGCCCGGCATGCAGGAGCGCACCATCCTGTTGGATGGTTTCTCGAAGACCTATGCCATGACCGGATGGCGCATGGGTTACGGCGTCATGCGGCCTGATCTGGCGGCGCACACCACTCGTCTGATGACGAACTCCAGTTCCTGCACCGCCAGCTTTACTCAAATGGCCGGGATTGAGGCCCTGCGAGGGGATCAGAGTTCGGTCGATCACATGTGCGGCGAGTTCAAGCGTCGGCGCGACGTGTTCGTCGCTGGGTTGAATAAGATCAAAGGCTTTTCCTGCCGCATGCCCAAAGGCGCGTTCTACGTCTTTCCCAACATCACGAAGACAGGCTGGAAGTCCAAGCCGCTGGCTGATGCGCTGCTGGAGCAAGCCGGAGTGGCAGCACTCTCCGGAACGGCATTCGGTGAGTTCGGGGAAGGCCACCTTCGCTTCAGCGTGGCCAATTCGCTCGAGAACCTGCAGCAGGCGCTCAATTGCATCGACCAGTGGACCCGGAAGAATCTCTGAAAGTCGTGCCGCGGGATTCAGATCAGCTTCATGCCAGCGAAGAAGATTTCATCGGGAGCAGGAACACCCAAAGGCAGTCGTCCGCACGCGCCCGGCTACGGCCTGCCCACTGGCAACAAAGGCTTGCTCCCTTGGAGTTGGGCCGAGCAGCGCCTTAGGAAATCGCACAACTACTGGATCACCACGGTCAAGCCGGACGGTGCGCCGCATACCATGGTGGTCTGGGGGTTGTGGCAGGGCGGCCGTTTCCTGTTCAGCACGGGCAGCAGGTCGCGTAAGGCACGCAACCTTGCGCAGAATTCCAACTGCGTCGTGTGCACCGAACACGCGCAGGAAGCAGTCATTGTGGAAGGCATAGCCGAAGTCGCCGACGTTGCGGCGCGTCGCAAATTTCTTCTTAAGTACGAGCTCAAGTACAAATTCGACATGAAGGGAATGGAGCAGGACATCCTGTCCATGAAGGAGCCAGTCTTCGCGGTTCGTCCCCGTGTTGTATTCGGCTTGTGGGAGAAGGAGTTCGTAGGCAAGTCCACGCGCTGGAAGTTTGAGTAGCACGCAGGCTTTGCGTCACCCCGCGTAGTGATTTCCATCACAGCCGGCCTCGCTCTATCCCGCTAACCTCGGTGTAGCACCGTGTGTTTTCTTTTCTTCCGGCGCGAAGGGGACGGCCATGGCCCTCACAGATTCCACTACTGGCAACGTCATCCGGGACTATTCCATCGAACAGCTTAAGGACGCCGCCAACCTGATGCGCGGCTATGACCTGGTCGCGCTGTGCGCGGCGGGTTCGGGCCACGCCGGCGGGACGCTCTCGGTAATGGATATCACCGCCGCCCTTTACCTCAAAGTCGCCGACCACGATCCCAAAAATCCTTCCTGGCCCGACCGTGATCGCATCATCTGGTCAACTGGACACAAGGCTCCCAGCCTGTATCTCGGATTGGCGGTCGCGGGCTTCTGTCCGGTCGAGGACGTGATGACGTTGCGCAAACTCGGCTCCGCTTACCAGGGTCACCCGCATTGGCTCAAGTTGCCGGGGGTCGAGGTCTCTACGGGTTCGCTGGGACAGGGCCTGAGCATCGCCGTAGGTATAGCGCTGGCAGCCAAACTCGACGGCAAGGGGCACAAGACGTTCTGCTTGATGGGCGACGGCGAACAGCAGGAAGGACAGATCTGGGAAGCTGCGATGGAAGCGGGACACTTCCACCTCGACAACCTTATCGGCATCATCGACTGCAATCGTCTGCAGATTGATGGCTGGGTAAAGGACGTGATGGAGGTCGAACCGCTGGCGGCAAAGTACGCCAGTTTCGGCTGGGATGTTCTGCGTATCGATGGCCACGACATGAAGCAGGTGGTAGACGCGCTCCGCTTGGCGAAACTTGTTGTGGGGAAACCGGTCGTCATCCTTGCCGATACGGTCAAGGGCAAGGGCGTCAGCTTCATGCAGGATCAGGCTGGATGGCACGGCAAGGCGCCGAACTATGAGGAACTGACCAAGGCACTGAATGAACTCGGCCTCAGCGAACGCATTCCCGTGCAGCAATTGTTGGATAAGGCGAAGCACTACCAAGCAGATGTGGAGCAGAAGCTCGACTCCAAAATGCCGAAGTTCACCCGCGACTACTGGTGGAATGCGGGGGACACGATGAAGGTCAAGATGGAGCCCACGCGCAAAGGCTTCGGCCAGTCGCTGGCGGAAAACGGAAACGATGAGCGCGTCGTTTGTCTTGGCTTGGATATCTCGGGGTCGATTACCATCAGCGATTTCTACTCCGGCAAACCCGAGCGCAAGAAGCGCTGGATCAGCATGGGAATCGCCGAGCAATCGGCTACATCGGCAGCCGCGGGACTCGCCAAGGAAGGAAAGCTGCCCGTGCTCGGCACCTACGCTACGTTTGCCGCGGCTCGCAACCTGGATCAGATCCGCACCTCGGTGTGTTACGGAAATTTCAACGTCATGATTGCGGGAGCGCACGGCGGAGTTTCGGTCGGCCCAGACGGTGCCACGCACCAGGCGCTCGAAGACCTCTTCGCCATGCAAGGCCTGCCCAATATGTCGGTGGTCGTGCCCTGCGATGTCGAGGAAACCCGTAAGGCCACGAATTACCTGCTGCTGCAGCATGTGGGGCCGAAGTACATTCGCTTTGCCCGCGAGGCCACGCCGGTGGTCACGAATGAGAAAACGCCGTTTGTGTTCGGGAAGGCGAACGTGATTCGGCTGCGCGGCGAGGCGGCAAACTTCGCTGAGGCGTTCGAAACCCGACTGGCCGCGGGTTACGAAAATGAGCGTGAGGATCTGAGCATCATCGCCTGCGGGCCCATGGTCCCCGAGGCAATGCGCGCTGCCTACATCTTAAAGCGCGACTACGGTTACGAAACGCGGGTTCTGAACCTGCACACGCTGAAACCGTTTGACGCGGAAGCCGTCATTCGCGCGGCACACGATACCGGCGTTGTGGTCACCGCCGAAGAGCATCAGATCGGAGCACTGGCGTGGCGGGTCAGTGCGATTCTTACCGAGAGCCCTGACCTTTACGGGCTGCCCTTGATCACCGGCGCTATCGGAGTGAAAGACCGCTTTGGCGACTCGGGCGCGCCCTGGGAATTGATTAAGGAATTCGAAGTGAGCGCAGAGCACATCGCCCACAAGGCGGCGGAGTTGATGGCGTTCAAAAAGAAGCGCGCGGAAGAAAAGCGGGAAGAGCGTGAACATCTCTTCTACGCGGGAATGCGCTAGCGCAGCAGCTGAACTCCTGAGCTAACTCCATCCCGAGGGCACCGACCTCGTACTCACGTACAGGTCCATACCTCTGTCGCGTAAGATATTTTCGATGATGCGCACAGTGGGGTGCGCATATTTAGTTGCGATTCAATCGCAGTCGTTCCCAAAGAAACTCATGGACAAAAGATCCATCCCCACCCCGGTGGAATCGGACAGGACAGGTGCCTGGATGGATGCGGGCACGGTCGCCCACTACCTGAAGATTCTGGATGTTTCGAGGAAGTCCCCGAGTCCAGGGGCGCTCACGGAGCTGGTTGCCGCACACCTGACCCGAGTCCCGTTCGAAAATATCTCCAAACTTTACTACAAAAAGCGGTTGGGTCTGGCGTACCTCCCCACGATTGGCATGTATCTCGACGGCATCGAGCAGCGCCACTTCGGGGGCACATGCTATGCAAACAATTTCTATTTCTACTCACTGCTGGCCAGTCTGGGATACCGGGTGAAGCTGTGCGCGGCCGACATGGCCACACCGGATGTTCACGCGGTAAGTATGGTAACTGTGGGTGGGCACGACTACCTTGTGGACACCGGATATGCCGCGCCCTTCCTTTCGCCTCTGCCGCGCGATTTGAGATCGGATCACGTTGTAGCACTGGGCCGGGATCGTTATGTTCTGAGGCCTCAGGATGCGAACAGCTGCTCGCGGTTGGAGTTGTACCGCGACGGTATGTTGAAACATGGATACTTGGCCAAGCCGGGCGCGAAGAAGATTGAAGACTTCCGCCGAGTTATCGGCGATTCATTTCGGCCGGACGCAACCTTCCTCAATTCGATACTGCTCGCTCGCTTCTATCCCGTACGTTCGATCGTGATCCACAATCTGACGCTGATTGAATCTCGCGGCGAGAAATCTGTGGTGTACCCGCTGCAGGGTTCCGGCACGGTGGTGGCAGCGATCCACGAGAATTTCGAGATGCCGCGGGATGTTGTTGCTGAGGCTATCGCAGGCCTGAATGAGTTGCAGGATGCGTGGGGTGATCCCTTTTTAGGCGGGCGCTAGACGCCGTGACAGCTGTGCTCTGAAGCCTGGGTGATATTATCTCCAATTGCAATCGCGCGTGAGGCGCGA
The DNA here is from genome assembly GCA_003138975.1 of Acidobacteriaceae bacterium. GTDB lineage: Bacteria > Acidobacteriota > Terriglobia > Terriglobales > Acidobacteriaceae > Sulfotelmatobacter. The sequence continues at coordinate 61,622 of PLHQ01000079.1, forward strand.
GACAGAGTCGCACCCGCAAGCCAGCCAGAGAGAACAATGACTGAACAATTCCGCGTTTTTGCGACCTGCGATATTGGAGAAGCGCTGAACCTGTTGCGCAATCGCGGATACGAGGTCGATGTCTATCCGCAACCGGTAGCGCCACCGAAGAGCCTGATCATTGATAAGGTGAAGTCCGGCATTGACGGCTTGATCACTACGCTTCGCGATCCGATTGATGCCGAGGTCTTCGAAGCCGGCAAGATTAGGCTGAAAGTTGTGGCGCAGATCGCTGTCGGCTTCGACAATATCAATCGTGCCGATGCTAACCGTTATAAGATTCCCTTCACTCACACGGCCGACGTTTTGACCGAGGCTACTGCGGAGTTTGCCTTTTTTATGCTGGGTATGCTGGCGCGCAAGATGTGGAGCGCCGAGCACCTCACGCGCGACAACCAGTGGGGATATTGGCATCCTTACCTGCCATTCCTGGGCGATGAAGTCACGGGAAAGACTATCGCCATCATCGGCACGGGACGCATAGGGCTGGCGCTGATCAAGAAGTGTGCTGGCTTCGACATGAACATATTGTGCTACGACCCCGCCTACGAGAATCACGATTACATCAAGGCCATTCAAGAAGTCATGGACTTGCGCCACGCGCGGGGCATTTCGAAAGAAAGAAACTGGATCAAGTACGTGTCGTTTGAAGAGGCCATGCGCCAGGCCGATTTTGTTAGCGTGCATGTGCCGCTGTTGCGTCCGGGCGAAAGCGCAACTCCCACTTACCATTTGTTCAATGAGCAGACCTTGAAGCTGATGAAGCCGACAGCATTCCTGGTAAACGACTCTCGTGGCCCGGTGGTGGACGAGGAAGCTCTAGCGCTTGCCCTGCGTGAGAACTGGATCGCCGGCGCCGCTCTCGATGTTTATGAGAAAGAGCCACTGCCCGCTGATTCGCCGCTTCGCGATCCTGCTATTGCCGACCGTTGCCGTCTGATGCCGCACTTTGCCAGCGCGGCCCGAATCACGCGGCTGGACACTGATCCGAACAAGGGCATGGCAGGACGGTGCGTCCAGGGGCTAATCGACGTCCTCGAATCGAACTATGGCGGCGATATCACAAAAATGCCCTACGTCGTAAACAAAGAGGCATTTGGCAAGTCTTAAGGAGATTCCCACCGTGTGACTCCTTTAGTTACCGCTAGAATACATTGCAGATTGTTTTATCCCAAGGATCCGAATGAAAAGAGTCGGTCTGTTTATTCCGGTCGTTTTGCTTCTGATTTCTATGACCTATGCAGAAACCCCCGAGCCGCACAATCCACTGAAGTTGATTCCTCAGCCGAAGGAAGTGCAACTGCACGACGGCAGTTTTCGGGTAAAGGCCACCACCAGAATCCTTGTGGAGTTTGGACATCAAGCCGAAGACCGCATTGCGGCGGAAACGCTCGCGGAAGAAATCCACGACCGATCTGGCCTAAAGATAAGCATTACTGGCGAAAAGGCTGATGCAAAACAAGAGCACAGCACCATCGTTCTCGCCCGCCTGCAGGACCAAAGAGTTAAGGAATTTCTCGAAGCCAAGGGCCTGAAAGCGGATTCGATTGGCGACCAGGGCTACCTGCTGTTCTCGGACAAGACGCACCTCATCGTTGCGGCCAACACCGGTCAGGGACTGTTCTACGGGGTACAGACGTTGCGGCAACTGCTTCACGAGGATGGCGGGAGACTAATCTGTCCGGCGGTTTCGATTCGCGACTGGCCGAGCATGGAATGGCGCGGCGTGCAGGACGACATCAGCCGTGGGCCCATTCCGACGGAAGATTTTATGAAGCGCCAGATCCGCACGCTGGCCGCGTATAAAGTCAATCTGTTCGCTCTCTACATGGAGCACGTATTCGATTTCTCTAGCCAGCCTTTGGTGTCTCCTCGGGAAGCAGCGCTTACTCCACAGGAAATCAAGGCTCTGGTGGTTTATGCGAAGAACCTCTACGTCACGATTCTTCCCGAACAGCAAACCTTCGGACACCTTCATCACATGCTAAAGTACGAGATCTACGCGGACGTGGCGGAGCGGCCGCATGGTCACGTGCTCACGCCAACTAAGGAGCGGTCCTATGAGCTGATCAAGGCAATGTATGCGGACCTGGTGCCGCTTTTTCCTGGACCCTTCCTGCATGTGGGCGGCGACGAGACGTTTGAACTTGGTCATGGACAAACCGCAGCGCGAGCCAACGAAGTCGGCCTGGGGCGCGTTTATCTGGAGCACATCCAGAAAGTAAGCGGCATTCTCGAGCCCTATCACAAGCAACTGATGTTCTGGGGCGATATCGCGGTGAAGTATCCGCAACTGCTCAGCATCTTGCCCAAGGATATGATTGCTGTCCCGTGGGACTATGACGCGAAACCGAGCTACGAGAGGATCATCAAACCGTATCGCGATGCCGGACTCCGCGTGGTTGTGGCCCCCGGCGCGAACAACTGGAACCAAGTCTGGCCCGACCTGGACGTTGCTTTCGTGAATATCCGCAACTTTGTGCGTGATGGTCAACAGCTGGGCGCGATGGGCATGCTCAATACAACGTGGAATGACGACGGCGAGTCGATCTACGGTATGGCATGGCCCGCGTTAGTTTTTGGCGCCGCGGCAGGATGGCAAGAGGGCGAGTCCGATATCGATCGGTTCAAGAATGACTACGACTGGGCCTTCTATCGCAATGATGGCGCCACCTTTCGCGACGTGCTGGAGAATCTGGACCGCGGGCATCAGGCTCTGGCCAAGAGCCACGTGACAATTGAGACGGATGATTTGTTCTGGGCCGATCCTTTTACGCCGGAGGGCGCGAAGCTCATGCAGAGCATCCTGCCGACGGCTACCGACATACGTTTGGGCGCCGAGCACGCGCTGGAATCGCTCTACCGCGATGGCGACAAAGCGCATGCCAATCAGACCACGCTAGCCGACATGACGCTGGGTGCGTGGCGTTGGGACGCTTTGGGGATGAAGGCCGAGTTCACTCAGGAGATCAACAAATTCTACTGGGACGCTTTCCAGAACCAGACGGATGCAGACCGCGTGGGCAACGACCTGGAAGAGATCACCTCCATCAATGCGCGTCTTGAAGATCTGCGCGACGCTACCACGCGTCTGAGCGGGATGTACCGCGAAGCGTGGTTGCGAGAATACAACCCCTTCTGGCTTGACAATGTTCTCGTACGCTACGACACACTGGCCCGCGAATTTCAGAAAAAGATCGTCGCTGTGCGCCAGGCGCGCCGGCAATACGATGCGACCAAGACTCTTGCGCCGCCGCAGGAGTTGGGGTTCTACTTGCAGCCGTAGAAGAGGGCTGTCGCTTACTTCCTCTCCTGCGTAGGTTGGAGGTGTGTGAAACGTAATCATAAGGGTGAGACACTTCGTGAAAAGGTTCGTGCTGACCGGGGCGCCTGGATCGGGCAAGACAGCGATAATTTGCCAACTGGAGCTTGATGGCTTCAGCGTCGTAGAAGAGGCGGCTACTGACATCATCGCCCTGCAGCAGGCGCGCAGTATCGCTGAACCATGGACGCATCCTTCGTTCATCGATTCGGTTACCGATCTGCAAAGACGACGGCAGATTCGCTCGTCGTGCCAGCCTGACGATATACAGTTCCACGATCGGTCAGCCATCTGCACCGCTGCACTGCCGGACTACCTTGGATACCCTGTTCCCGGCACGCTTTAGGGCGAACTGGAGCGCATCAAAATTGAGGCGATCTATGAAAAAACGTGTCTTCTTCATACGGAATCCTGGCTTCATCACGCCCACCCAGGCACGGCGGATCAGCTTCGAAGAAGAGGAAATCTATCGCAACTTCGGGTTTGAGATCGTCTCCGTCGAAGCGGGAAGCCTGCTAGATCGTGTAGCTGCGATCAAGGGAGCGCTTCCTTAGCGCCTATGTAGCGTACCTGCTACATTAGCGGTTGCGTCGATTGGATGCACTTACAAAGCGAACAAGCCACCCATAGATGTTTTCCGACCGCACCAACTGGAAGCTGACGCGCAATCGCCTGACGGAGGCGCTCGACGAAGTCCGATCGAGCAGAGCCCGCGTGCTGGACCTCACACTTTCGAATCCGACACGGGCCGGGCTGCACTATGACGAGCCGCTGATCCTTCGATCGTTGGCCTCGCCCAGGGCTATGGATTACGATCCTCAGCCGAAAGGTTTGTCCAGCGCGCGGGCAGCGGTTGTGGAGTACTACCAAGCTCAGCATGGGATGCACGTCAATGCGGAGCGGTTGATTCTCACCACGAGTACCAGTGAAGGTTATTCCTTCGTGTTCCGATTGCTTTGCAATCCCGGCGATGAGTTGCTGGTTCCGAAACCAAGCTATCCCTTGTTCGAATTTCTGGGCGACCTGCAGGACGTGAAGTTGGTGCCCTATTCCCTGATCTACGACCATGGCTGGCAGATGGATTTTCCCTCGTTGCAGAAGGCGGTGACGCACCGCACGCATGGCGTGATCGTGGTCCATCCCAATAATCCCACTGGTTCGTACGTGCACGTGCACGAGCAGGACTCTCTCAACAAGTTTTGCCGAGAACATGAGCTCGTCTTGATTGCGGACGAGGTTTTTCTCGACTACTCTCACAACGGGGCGCCACAACGAAGCTTTGCCGCCAATCAAGACGTCCTCAGCTTCACGCTCAGTGGCGCTTCCAAAATCTCAGCCCTGCCGCAGATGAAAGTGGCGTGGATCGCCACCAGTGGCCCGGCGGCGCTGGTGGAAGCAGCGCTGGCGCGACTCGAGGTAATCGCCGACACTTATCTCACGATGAATGCGCCCATACAGTGGGCCACACCGGCGCTGCTGGGTCAGCGGCAAAGCATTCAGCGGCAATTGCTGGATCGAGTGCTCGCGAATCTCGCCGAGCTCGACCGCCAGCTTTCCGCTCAGAAGACGTGCCAGCGTTTGAGTGTGGAAGGCGGATGGTATGCGGTTGTGCGCGTTCCGGTCACTCAGACCGACGAGGAGTTGGCTGTCGATCTGTTACGCCGGAAATCTGTGCTGGTGCATCCCGGGCACTTCTATGATTTCCCCAGCGACGGATATCTGGTGTTGAGCTTGATTGTGCAGAGGGCAGAGTTTGCGGAAGGGATGGGGCGACTGCTTGAAATTGTCGATTCCTGATTGTTGATTTGGCCACACCGGTGGCTTCTCAATCAACGATCAACAATTTCTATCGCTTCACCAGAAACGGATTGCTTTCTCTTTCTTCTCCGATGGTGGTCGAGGGTCCGTGGCCGGGGACGACTAGAGTGTCGTCAGGCAGAGCCAGCACGGTGCCATGCAGCGATTGCATGATCTTCTGCATCGATCCGCCGGGCAGGTCGGTGCGGCCGATGGAGCCGGCGAACAGCGTGTCACCCGCAATCAAAGTTTTTTCGGCAGGGAAGTACAGGCAGATGCTTCCTTCGGTGTGTCCCGGTGTGTGCAGAATGCTGGCAGCATGTGCGCCGGCTTTCACGGTATCGCCGGTGCTTACGCTCTGATCGATCGCGACTGCGCCGGGCGCTGCCATACCCAGCCACGCGGCCTGCACATCGAGCATTTTGAGCAGGGCATAGTCGTTCTGGTTGAGCAGGATCGGCGCACCGGTGGCCGCGCGCAATTTCATCGCGCCTCCCACGTGATCGATGTGGGCGTGCGTGATGACGATCTGCTTGACTTGCAGGTTATGCTTGCGGATAAGCGCGAGAACGTCTTCAACGTCATCGCCGGGGTCAATGACCATCGCTTCGCGCGTGGTTTCGTCGCCAATGATTGAGCAATTGCACTGCAGCGGCCCCACGGGAAAGATTTCGTGGATCATGCTTATATTGTAGCGAAGTGACTGCGGAGTTCTGAGTACCAAGTACCGAGAAGCACATGCCGTGAAGCGTTGGTGGCGCGACAATACGCCAGCGTGCTTGGGGAGGTTTTGTGGCAGCTAAATACCGTCAGCATGGATATCAGGATCGCGATCGGGAAAGCGAGCCGCGCAAGGGTTCGGGGGGAAAATCGGGCTCGCCGCCGCCGAAAAGAGATGACACCTTCGGCCCGCGCCCGGTGAATTTGCCAGCTACCCGTGCCGTCTCGCGATGCACGCAGTGCGGCACTGTGCTGCAAGGAATGCCGCCCAATGGCCTCTGTCCCAAGTGCGGCTTCGAACTGCATTCGTGCAAACAGTGCGCCTACTTCGATCCAGGCAGCCGGTTCGAGTGCATGCAGCCGGTGACGAAACGCATCGAACGAAAAGACGTTCGCAACGATTGCACCTTCTACGAACTCAGGGTGGCTCGAGAAAAGGAAACTTCCACGCCAGCCACTCTACGCCCCAACGATGCGCGGCAGGCGTTCGAGAATTTGTTTAAGAAGTAGGAGCGCGTGCTGCGGTCTCGTGCCTAGAGACGTTGCTTGCAACACCGCTCTCGCCATGATTCGGGAAGGCCGGATGCAGAGACGTAACAAGCTACGTCTTTACAGAAGATCAAAGTTACGGCGCTTTTCGGCTCACGGTTTCTGAGTCGGACGCAGAATAATCTCGCTAACAAAAGACTGTGGACTCTGCGTTACCAGCATGGCTAACGCATGCGCCACGTCTTCCGGTTGCAGCATCTTCGCGGGGTCTTTTCCGGCGTGCGGGCTCAGATCAGTGTTGGTCGAGCCGGGACAAATCACACTGACGCGAATACTATGGCCGCGCAGTTCTTCCGCCACCGAGTAGCTGAGTCCGTTCAGTCCCCATTTGGAAGCCGCGTAGGCAGCGCCGTTCGGCAGCGGATTCTTCCCGGTGATCGACGAGATGTTGATGATGTGCCCGGAGCGAGCGCGAATCATCATGGGCGCGAAGGATCGGATCGCGAAATAGACGCCACGCAGGTTCGTATTCAGAATCTGGTCCCACGCATCGGGAGGAAGCTGATGCAGCGGGCGGCCGAATCCGCCGATCCCCGCATTGTTAACCAAGATATCCACTCGGCCGAGAGACGACTCGACGCGCTTCGCAGCTCCCTCCACAGACTCGAGACTGGTTACATCGCATGGAACGACCTCGGCCTTGCCACCGGCATCCATGATGGTTTCGGCGGCCGAATCGAGCGCCGCACGGGTGCGTCCGCAGAGCACAGCTGTGGCGCCCAAATCTGCGAGCGAGCCTGCGATGGCGGCGCCAATCCCCCGGCCTGCGCCCGTAATGACTGCTACTTGCCCAACAAGAAAATGAGTTTTATCGTTGGAGAGCGTATTCATGAACGGCCTCCTTTGGTCGATGCTGCGGAGCCGTGGAGGGGCGCACCATGCCATCCGCCGCAAGTCGCTTCTGCATCTTATACAATGGCCGGGAGGGAAACTGGGAAGTTGCTTGCCTTCGGAAGAAGAGGTACTTATAATCCGGCCAACCGGGAAAGAAGGGTTATTCGCCTCCAACCCTCAGTTCGCCTCGATTTCGCGGGGCCTGCCCGGAACGCAACTTGGATTTCCAGACAGGATGCGGAGCGCGTAAGCGATCCAAGCGGCATGCCACAAACTCAGCAAGAACGCTATTTCACGACATTGTCCATTCCCAAAGGTGCAAGGAGCCAATACTGATGAAAAAGATTCTGGTCACGGTTGTGCTTGGGGTGGCTGCAACGGCAGCAGCCCGGAGTGCCACGCAGCCAGCGCAACCACCATCACAGCCAGCGGCGCAAGCAGCTCAAGGACAACCTCCAGCAGCCCCCGCGCAGGCGCCCGTCATTAAGGATCCCGCTGAATACAACGCCTATGTCGGCGCCATTCAGCAGAAGGATCCGGCGGCGCAGGTCAGCGGCCTGGAAGCGTTCATGACGCAGTATCCCAATAGCGTGATGAAGATTGCCGCGCTGCAAACCCTCATGCAAGACTACCAGCAAACCAACAATTCTCAGAAAACCATCGACACAGCTACGAAGCTGGTTGCGGCCGATCCCAACAACGTGCGCGCGATGGCGTTGCTGGCCTACTTCGATCGCCTGAAGGCGCAGGGCGGTGACCCCAATGCCAAGCAGGATTTGGTGGATGCGAAGAAGTACGGGCAGATGGGACTGGACGCGCTGCCGAAGTTCACTAAACCTGAGGGCACCTCTGATGCTGATTTTCAGAAGATGAAAGATCAGATGACCGGGATTTTCAACGCGGCCATCGGTATTTCTGCACTCACCGATAAGGATTACGACACCGCCAGGAAAACGCTGCGCATCGCGGCGGACTTGAATGCCACGGATTTCAGCATCGTTTATCCGTTGGCTTTGGCTTATGCAGGGCCCACTCCGCCGGATCCGAAGATTCCGCCCGATTCGATCAATGCGATCTGGTATGCCGCTCGCGCTTCCATCGTTGCCCCGACGCCGCAGTATCAGCAGCAGATTGAGAAATACGCGAAGAACCAGTACATGAAGTATCACGGCGGAGACGATGGCTGGACCGATGTTCTGGCTCAGGCGAAGGCAAATCCCGTGGAGCCTCAGAATTTCGCCATCAAACCTGCTCCCACTCCGTCCGAACAGGCGCACAACATGGTTGCCTCCACGGCGCCGGAGAAGATGGACTTCGCGACTTGGGAGTTCGTCCTTTCCAACGGCTCAAAAGACGATCAGGATGTGGTTTGGAATGCCATCAAGGGCAAGCCTGTTCAAATGAATGGCACAGTGATCAAAGCTACGGCGGAGCAGTTTGACATCGCTGGCAGCTCTGACGACATTGACGCGAAGAAGGCTGACATCACGCTTACCTTCGAAGACAAGGTTCCGCTGAAGCTGATCCCGAAAGAAGGCGCCAGTCTGGACTTCCAGGGCGAGCCAGCCTCCTATACTCCCAGTCCGTTCATGATGACCATGGAGAAAGGCAAGCTGCTGAAAGCCGCGGCCCCGGCCAAGCCTCCAGTCCATCACAAATCAGCTTCTCAGTAGTCAGAGGGGAATCGAGCGATAAAGGCAGCCCGCGAGGACTGCCTTATTTCTTTGCTGATGGGAAAACGTGCCGCTAGCGCATCGCCTTTTTTTCCATGGTGACCGGACGTGCGCTGCGCGGTGGACGCTTTGCACCATCCCGAAGCTGCCGTACATCGATCTTGAGCTCATCGATAGTCCGACTGAGGGTGTTGCGATGCATGCCCAGTTCCCGGGCAGCGCGGCACTGATTGCCTTTGTTTTCCTGGAGGACGGTGAGAATGAAGCGCTTCTTGAACTCACGCACGCCCTCGGAGTAGAGGATGTTGCTTTTGTACATCTGCAGGATGAGTGCTTCCAATTGATCTTTCACGGTAGGTCTCTCTCTTCGTTTGGTCTCTCGTTTTAATATCTTCGCTCTACAGCCGTGCTTGCAAAGCGGCGCTTTATTTTCTAGAGGCGGCCGGAGCGCCCGTCAGTTCCTTCGGGGCACGATGCAGGAAATCCAGTCCCTCGTAAAATCGCGCCCGTAACGCCGACGGCGCCAGCCAGATCGCCGCTCTTCCAGCGACCAAGAAATACGGCGCCAGTTCCGACTTCTCCAGCATCGAAGAGGTCGGCGTGAATGCAGTCATCCCCATTAGGACCACCGCCACCACCAGCGCACCCTTCACCACGCCCAATAGCGCACCGAGAAGGCGATCGAAACTGCTCAACCCGGCTTCCTTCATTAGCCTTCGCGCGATCCTGCCCGCAATGCTGAACACGATCAGGATCGTGAAAAAGATTATGAGGAAACCGAAAATCTCAGCCAATAGCTCCGAATTCAGAAACGATATCAACCAATCGGCGAGCCTCTGGTACTGCCAGGCGGCGACGACGTAACCCACAACCAGTCCAGCCATGCTCAAGGCTTCGGCAAAGAACCCGTGCATGGCGGCCAACAAAACATTCAACCCTATCACCAGAACGATCAACCAGTCCGCCGGTGTCATGTCACTCTCCGGCTGACCGAACATCTGTAGTACCCTACGCGCTCACACATCCAATTTGTTTCCCGTGATCTGGAGGTACGCATCAAGATACTTTTCACTGGTGCGGAGCGCAACTTCGGCCGGCAACGCCGGCGCGGGAGGTTGCTTGTTCCAGCGAATCTCCTCCAGATAATCGCGAACATATTGTTTGTCGTAGGACTCCTGCGGCCGGCTGGGCGCGTACGTATCGGCGGGCCAGAAACGGGACGAATCCGGCGTCAGCACTTCATCCGACAGAGTGATTCCCTTGGCCGTGCGGCCAAACTCAAACTTGGTATCGGCAATGATGATCCCGCGCTGGCGTGCGTAATCCGCCGCCTTCTTGTAAATGCGTAAAGTGAGATCGCGCAGAGTGCTGGCGGCTTCCGTGCCCACGATTTCGCACATCTTGGTAAACGAAATGTTTTCGTCATGACCGCTGGCGGCCTTGGTGGAAGGAGTGAAAATAGGCTGCGGGAGTGCCTCAGACTCACGCAATCCGGCGGGTAATTCTATGCCGCACACTTTGCCCGTCGCCTTGTACTCCTTCCAGGCCGAGCCCGAAATGTAGCCGCGCACCACGCACTCCACGGGAAACATCTTCGCGCGCTGCACCACCATGGACCGGCCCCGCAACTGATCGGCATACTTATGCAGCATCTGCGGATAGCGGTTCACATCCGCAGTGATGAGATGGTTGGGAACGATGTCAGAAAGGAAGTCAAACCAGAACAGCGAAATCTGGCTCAGGACGTGCCCTTTGTGTGGGATGCCAGTCGCGAGCACGTAATCGAAGGCGGAAATGCGGTCTGTGGCGACAAACAGCAATCGTTCTGCGTCCAGTTGATAAACGTCGCGTACTTTTCCGCTGGCGTGAAGTTGGAGGTCGGGGAAATCTGTTTGTAAGAGAACGGGATCAAGAAGTTCAGAGTTCATATAGAAATACTAAGGCAGAGCGAGCCGTATTTTAGCCTGTCAGAAAGTTTTGTCAACGACAGAGATCACAGGGTGGAGGCTGGGGCGTATCCCGTTGAGAAAGAAAACCTTGGCTGCCATGAGCATCCGGGAACAAGAGGGCTTGCCAGTTTCCCGCACCACGCTTGTGGAAAAGCTGAGGATGAGAGTGGATATCGTGGCCGTCCGTACTTGCTACGCGCAGCGTCTCTTATTGCTTCCCGTCTCTTACGCCGCTCCGAATCGTACCGACACTAGTTTCGACACGCCCGGCTCTTGCATGGTCACGCCGTAGAGCACGGGGGCGATGCTCATCGTCTTCTTGCTGTGGGTGATGAGGACGAACTGGGTTTGGACGCTCATCTCTTTCACCAGCTCGGTGAAACGCCCGATATTCGCCTCGTCGAGGGGCGCGTCGACTTCGTCGAGGATGCAGAAGGGGCTGGGCGTGTACTGGAAGATGCCGACCAGCAGAGCGAGCGCGGTGAGCGCCTTCTCGCCTCCGGAGAGCAGCAGCACGCTCTGCAGGCGCTTGCCGGGAGGGGAGGCGACTACGTCGATGCCGCTCTCGGCGGAGTTTTCCTCGTCGGTAAGCTTCATGAAGGCATGGCCGCCGCCGAACAGTTTCTTGAACGTGGCCTGGAAGTTCTCGTTGATTTTGGCGAAGGCCTCCTGAAACCTCTGGCGTGAGACTTCGTCGATCTCGCGGATGGTCGCCGACGTGTTCTCGATGGAGGAGATGAGGTCTTTGCGTTGGGCATCGAGGAAGGTGTGCCGATCGGCCGTCTCGCGGTATTCTTCGAGCGCCATCATGTTCACCGGACCCATGGCTTCGAGCTTGGCGCGCATCTCTCGGTAAGACTGATCGCGCGCAGCAAGTTCGTCGCCGGTGACGACGGAGATCGTTGTGTCAGCCAGCAAAGCCGGACGTTCGATTCCGAGTTCGTTCAGGCAAGTTTCTGCCATGTACATGCAGTCGGCTTGCAGTTTGGCGGCTGTGGCCTGCAGTTCACCACGGCGGTCGCGGGCTTGGTCTAGGAGTTGGCGGGCGCTGCGTAGTAGCTCATCGATTTCGGAGAGACGGGCGCGAAGTTGATCTTTTTCAAATTGCAGTAAACCTTCACGCGCCTGGCCGGCGTTGCGCTCGGCTTCGAATTCGCCGGCCTGTTGTTCGAGTTGGAGGTTCTGAGTTTCGCGCTGCAGCTTTTCCGCACCGGCCGCTTCGATCTGCGACGCCAGAGCATGAACGCGCTCACTCATCTCAGCGAATAAGGAATCGATCCGCTCCAGCACGGCATTAGCAGAGCGATGGCGCTCTCCTAACGCAGCGACGCGAGCCACCCGCTGAGAACTGGTCTGGGCCGCATCTTCGCGACGCTGACGCAGGGCGCCCAGCGATTCCTGGGCTGCCGCAATCTGCTGCTCTAGTTGGAGGCGAGTCAGTTCGAGTGTGGATATTTCCGCCTGCCGCGCTGTGATCACCGACTCCTGCTCGGCACGCTCTGCGGCAAGCCGTTTCAACTCCGCGTGCGAAATGCTCATGCGCTCGGTGACGCGGGCCATCTCTGAATCGAGCTGCTGCAGCATATGGCCGGAGGTCATCGACTGATGCTCGGCCTCCCGCTTTTCCGTTTCCAGACGTTCCAGCAAGGAAGTAAACTCTTTAATCTCTCTGCCCAGCGTGAGCACTCGCATCTCTTCGTCACGCAGAGCGCGCTCCAGATCTTCGAGCTGACGCAGAACTTCGCGAAGCTCGCGCTTCATTGAAAGCGGGCCCTCAGCGCGCTGTTTCCCGCCAGTCACCGTGACGTTGTGGAAGCATTCGCCAGATTGCGAGAGGAAGAACGCGTCGGGATTTTCAAGCGCCAAACCACGCGCCGTATCGGATCCGGGGACGATGTAACCATCGCGCAGCTTCGGCAGAATCACTTCCAGCGACTTTCCGAAGCCGTCAAGAACGCGAATGGTATTTTTCAACGGCACGATGGAAGCTGTGGGCGGCGCGCAGTGCGCGGCCTCGTCCAGAACAAAAGAGAACTTGGCTTGCGAGTCTTCGGGATGAACCAGGAATGTGGCGCGGCCATCGACGTTGCTGCGCAGCAGGCGCAGCCCTTCATCGGCGGCGTCCCAGGACTTGACGACGATGTAATTCAATTCATCGCGCAGGAAGTCTTCGACGACTCGTTCGAAGCGCGGTTCGACTTCAAGAAAATCCGCGAGCACGCCGACCGGGGCCAGGCCGCTCTGCATTACTCCCGATTGGAAAAGCCGGCGAACTGACTCGGTGGAATAGCCGTGTTCCGCGATGACCGCCTCTAGCGATCCTTTCTTTCCCAGAGCCGTGGCAAATTCCGCACGAAGCACGTCGAGATTCGTCTTGGCTCGCGTCTCTTCGAGTCGCTTGGCTTCGATCAGGCGGCGAAGCTGGCTGATCTCTTCCGTGATTCCGGCGACGCGCTGCGTCACCGTTTCGAACTCGAGCGCAAGTTGGCCGCGCTGGCCGCCGAAAGCTTCCACCTGAAGGTTCGCGTTAGTGAGTTCAGTTTCCAGACGGCGGGCTTCGCGGTCCGCACCGGCCAGGCGCTCTTCGGCTTGCGCGAGTTGGTTGCGAAGCCGCGAGACTGACGACACGGTGTCAAAGATCGCGACGCGCGATTCTTCCTGCTGATGTTCAAGTTCGGCCAGCGCGGTTGCCGCAGCCGCAGCTTCCTGGTGAGATAACGCTAGTTCATGCTGCGCCGCAGCCAGATCGGCAGCGGCCGACTCCAGCACTTGCCGGTTGGAATCGCGCTCGGCCTCAAGCGCGGTCAGCCGGTAACGGGCCTGGGCGCGTTCGGCCTCTGCTGAGACAGAACGAACCACCAGCTCTGCGCAGCGTTCGTCGTTATGGCGGCGCCGGGCGTGCGCGCGATCAATTTCCATGGCGAGCTGGCTTATACGGTCACGGTTCTCGCGCAGCTCGGTTTCGATGGCGTAGCCGCGCTCTGTTGCTTCTCCGTGCTCGGCTTCGAGTTGCTGGACGGCTCCAGAGCGATGCTGCATGTCTTCGGCGAGGGCGTTGAGTTGAGCGTCAAGCTCGGTGCTTTCGTGCTCGATGGCGGTAAACTTGCTCGCCAGGACTATGCGTAACTGAGCGCGCATCTCGTCGCGCAGCTTGGCGAAGCGCTCGGCCTTTGAGGCCTGCCGCTTCAACGAATTCATTTGTCGCGTGACTTCTTCGAAAATATCGTTCACCCGCGCGAGGTTCAGCTTGGCATCTTCCAGGCGAGTTTCGGCGAGGCGTTTCTTCGTCTTGAACTTCGTGATTCCGGCGGCTTCTTCGAGGATGGCACGCCGGTCCGTTGGACGGCTGCTGAGAATCTGGCCGATTCGTCCTTGCTCGATGAGGGCGTAGGTCTCGGGGCCGAGGCCGGTACCCATGAAGAGGTCCTGAATATCACGCAGGCGGCGGAGTTTGCCATTCAGCAGGTATTCGCTGTCGCCGGAGCGGAACAGGCGACGTGTGACAACAATCTCGCCGGCATGAAATTGCTGTTGATTAAATTTGCGGCGGCGAATCTTGAGGACAACGTGTGGTGCGGCCGCGACAGCTGCCGAAGTTGCCGTCAGCGAAACATTGTGGGCTGGCAGCGCGAACGCCGGTTCGTCGTCAGGAAAAGCGACTGCCAAAGTGCTCACCTTGGAGCGTGGGATTTCAACTTCTTCAGTTCTGCCGGGCTGAGCTTCTTCTACGGCGTTTTCGGTTTCGGCGGCTGCGCGGGCGCGAATAGCAGCTTCGTCCCAGTCGTCGGCGTGTTTCGACGACATGGGGTTAACGGGCAGCTCGTCCTGAATGTCGATCTCGGTGGGTGCATTGGCATCAGGGCCAGGATATTCCTGAGGATCAATCAGGGTTAGCGATACCTCGGCCATGCCGGTCGCTTTGCGGTCCCGCGTGCCGGCGAAGATCACATCTTCCATGCGCGAACCGCGCAGGGTCTTGGCTGACTGCTCGCCCAGCACCCACGAGATGGCGTCGGCAATATTCGACTTGCCGCAGCCGTTGGGGCCAATGATTGCGGCGATGCCGTCCCCGTGAAACTTGAGGTCGGTGCGATCGCAAAACGATTTGAAGCCGAGAATCTGAAGCCGCTTCAGTTTAAGCAACTTGAACTCCTTGGAAAAAACAGTGGCCGTTTTTCAGTGGCCGATTGCCAGCGATGCTGCATTGCGAGCTGTTTACCAGACGGATTCCTCCGCTCCAGAAAAGATGCGCGCTTAACTCACGACCGTCCCAGGCTGGAAAGGGCGGGCACAAATTCAACCAACTGTAACGGTGAATTGGGGGCGGGGTCAAGCAATATAACACTATATATTGTATGGCCCTTCCGACCAGCGCTCTGGGTTGCACACACATTGCAGCAGTTAACCATTTTACAGGCTAGGGTAAGGACGAGGTGGGAGAACCGCGAGAGCAGAATAATGGTATCGCAATCCGGAGGCCAACGGGCGAGGTCATTTCCGGTGCCTCCGCGGGGACGGGCCGGTGAGCCGTCCCCACAAAAGCATCGACGTTTTACTTTCCGCCCAGCTTCTCGAAGAACAGGCAGATAGTCTCAATCCCGTGGTGGAAGTTCGGGATGTGGAACTTCTCGTTGGGAGCGTGCAGGTTGTCGTCAGGAAGGCCGAAGCCCATCATCACGCTGGGGATCTTCAATCCGTCCTGGAAGTCCGTGACGATGGGGATCGACCCACCGCTGCGGATGAAGACTGTTTCTTTCTTGAATGTATCGTGCAGGGCTTCGGTAGCGGCCTTGATGTAGGGATTGTCAGTGCCGACGACGCACGCCGGCCCTTTACTCCACACTTTAATTTTCGTCTCGATGCCCTTGGGCGTGAGCTTCTTCACGAAGTTCGTGTAGCGCTTCAGGATGTCGTCGGGGTCCTGATTGGGTACCAGGCGCATCGAAACCTTGGCTGCAGCTTTGGCGGGGATCACGGTCTTGGCGCCGGGCGCGACGAATCCTCCGGGCATGCCGTGGACTTCGAGCGTGGGCCGCGCCCAGGTGCGATACAGAACCGAGTAGCCGGGCTCGCCAGTGAGGACCTTGGATCCGACTTCGGTCTTGCGATAGGTCTCCTCGTTGAAGGGCAGGCGCTTCCAAGCTTTGAGTTCATCTTTGCTGGGCGCTTTCACGCCCTTGTAGAAGCCGGGGATCAGCACGTGTCCTTTCGCATCTTTCAGCTTGCTAATGATTTCGATGAGGGCGAAGAACGGGTTCGGCGCTGCGCCGCCATACACGCCGGAGTGCAGGTCGGTCTTGGCGCCGACCGCTTCGATTTCCGTATAGACCAGGCCACGCAGGCCGACGCACAGCGTAGGAAGATTGGGAGCGAAGAGTTCGGTGTCGCAGACGAGCGCGAAATCAGCTTTCAGCTTTGCCTTCTGCTTGACGACGTATTCGGCGATGGACTCGCCGCCAACTTCTTCTTCGCCTTCAAAAATAACCTTCACGTTGATGGGCAGCTTGCCGTTACCGGCGTTCATCAGCGATTCAAGGGCCTTCACTTCCATCCAGAGCTGACCTTTGTCATCAACCGCGCCGCGCGCATAGATGTTGTTGTTGCGCTCCGTAGGCTCGAAGGGCGGTGTATGCCATTCATCGAGAGGGTCGGGAGGTTGCACGTCATAGTGCGCATAGCACAGCACGGTGAGCTTGCCTGGCGCATGGAGCCAGTCGGCGTAGATGAGGGGGTGGCCTTTGGTGGGGATGACCTCGACGTTTTCCATGCCGAGGCGGCGTAGTTCGTTGGCGACGAAGTCGGCGGCTTTCTGAACATCGGGCTTGTGTTCGTCGAGCGTGCTGATGCTGGGGATGCGAAGAAGATCTTTTAGTTCGCTGAGAAAACGCTGCTGATTATTGCGGGCAAAATCTACTGCGGGGGAAGCCATAAGTTGATCCTTTCTCGTGCGACAGCGCAACTGTGTTGACCGCTGCGGTTGCGGAAACGCTCCAGTATACCCGAAGCGATCGAAAGGCGCGCCGTTGACCGGCGGAATCATTCATTCTGAAATCTTGCTGGCGAAAAGTTTGCGAGATCGTGATCGGGACTTTTTCCCTCGATAAGTTGTGCCATGACGTGCGCGGTGATCGGGGCGAGGAGAATGCCATCGCGAAAATGGCCAGTGGCAACGTAGTAGCCGGGCGTGGCGGTTGCCCCTAGAATCGGCAGCGAGTCGGGAGTCCCGGGACGGAGTCCAGCCCAGTCTTCAAGAATCTTCGCGTTTCGCAATTCCGGGACCAGGGCAATGGCAGCGCGGTGCAGACGTTGAATGGTGGTGACATCGGTACGCTTATCGAATCCCGCTTCTTCTACGGTGGTTCCAACCAGGATTCTGCCGTCGCTGCGCGGGATCAGATAGATTTCGGGCGAACGGATCACGTGCTTCAGCAGTTCGCGAGCGGGCGAAATCAGGCACAGCATTTGCCCTTTCACTGGACGAGTAGGAAAAGCGTGCGGGGCGATTTGGCCCGCCCACGCTCCTGCGCAATTGACGACTTTCGGCGCATGAAAGGACGTTCTCTTGGTGGTGACTCCACTGACCCGGCCATCGGATAGATTCACTGCAGTAACCGCATCGCCGGAGGAGATATCCACGCCACGTCTTTTCGCTGCAGCCAGCGCAGCGGCAGTAAGTCCGCGGGGGTCGACGCTGCGTTCCTTCACATAGAACGCCGGGCGATTGGGCTCGGCGAGGGCTGGCTCGAGTTCAGCCAAAGGAGCAGGGAGCAACTTCGCTAAAGTGAATCCCGGCCGCTCATACACGTGCTCAGGCGGAGGAAACACGATTGCTCCCTGATCACGCAGATCGACGGGAAGGGCAGACTCGACCTGCAATTCATGCACGAACTCCGGGTACATGCGCGCACTGGCCGTTGCCAGCGGTTGTAGAGCGCTGGGTGTTTCAATGGTGCAATCGGCCAGCATGCCGCCGGCGGCGTAAGAAGCTTCTCGGCCAGGCTCGCCTCGCTCGACAACCAGAACACTCGAGCCCTTCTTGCGGAGTTCGATCGCGAGCGAGAATCCAATAATGCCGCCTCCGATCACGATCACGTCCCAATTCTTCATTTCCGCATTGTAGAAGAAGGCGCTTGAGCATCCCCAATGCTATTTGACAGCGCTGCTATTGTGCTAAACAATTGGAGCGACCCCATAGCTAGGGCAGTCTCACTTTTGGAGGAACGATGCCGGACGAAGGCGAAGAGATACAGGTGGAACATCAACCGACCGCAGGCAAATGGATCCTGATTATTTTGGCTGTCGCTTTTGTCGCGGCGTCTGTTTATGGATATGTGACCACGCAGCAGCACGTGGACAAGTTAACGAAAGATTTGGGAGACAGTCAGGCGCAAGTGGCGGAACTGAAAAACAGAATGCAGACCGCCGAAGCGTCTGAAGATGCGCTGGCGCACCAGGTAGGCCTCACGAAAAAAGAGCTAGCCCAGCGCGCCGCACAACTGCAAGCAGAACAGAAAATCGCCGAGTCCCGCCTGGAGAAAGAAGAGAAAGAAGCGAAGGAGCAGATTGGCCAGGTGAGTGGCGAAGTGGCTGGCGTCAAGACGGACGTGGGTGGTGTCAAGACCGACGTTGCTTCGACCAAGGCGGATCTGGAAGCCACTAAAGCAAAGCTGCAGAGCGCGGTCGGCGACCTTGGAGTGCAGAGCGGCTTGATCGCCACCACGCGCGGTGATCTGGAGGTGCTCAAGCATAGGGGCGACCGCAACTATTACGAGTTCACCCTGCTCCGGGGCGTGAAGCCGCAACCTGTGGCGACGGTGAGCCTTCAGCTCAAAAAGACGGACGGCAAGCACGGGAAGTTCACGTTGAACGTGACCTCCGACGACAAGACAATCGAGAAGAGGGATCGCAACATAGCCGAACCGATTCAGTTCTACTCGGGACGCGATCACCTGCTGTTTGAGTTGGTGGTCTGGACGGTTGACAAGAATAAAGCTACGGGATACTTGAGCACGCCGAAGAGTGCACCCGTGCCGGTGACGGCCCATTGAACGGAGTGCTTTTCCCTGCGGGCGCGCATGTCGCGCTGCAGATCGCGTTACGCACGGGAGTCATCTACCTGGTCGTGCTGATTGGGGTGCGGCTCAGTGGCAAGCGCGAGGTCGGACAGATGACACCGTTCGACCTCACGCTACTGCTTCTTCTTTCCAATTCCGTGCAAAATGCCATGACAGGGCCCGACACGTCACTCGTTGGTGGGGTGGTGGCGGCTTCCACGCTGTTGTTGTTGAATTATGTGATCGGCACTTTCTCCGGCGCCAGCCGCGGCTTTCGGCGCGTGGTTGAGGGCGAGCCCAGCCTTCTGATTCACGATGGAAAGGCCATCGAGTCGCACATGGCGAGAGAGCACGTCAGCATGGACGAACTGGAGCGTGCGCTGCGTGAGCATGGCATCGCGGACGTGCACGATGTCGCTTTGGCCGTGCTGGAAGTCGATGGCTCGATCAGTTGCATGAAATACGACGAGATTAAACCTGACGCCAATACCCACCTTGCGCGGCGTAGATTCATTCAGAAGAAGCAGTAGGGTCGTTGCCATCACTCGATCGGCACGAATTTCACACAGACTGGCTGCGATAGGTCCAGCACCTTGCCGGTTGGCGTCAGGCGTCCGGTCCGCGCGTTGATCCGAAAGATGACAATGTTTTCTGATTTTTCGTTGGCAGCAAAGATCAGCGTGCCGGTCGGGTCGATCGCAAAATCGCGGGGGCTCTGGCCTTTCGTGAGAACGTGCTCGACGAGCGTTAGAGTTCCCTGGTTCGGGTCGATAGCGAAGACCGCAATGCTGTCATGTCCGCGGTTGGAAGCATAGAGAAATTTGCCGGAAGGATGCACTTGAATCTCAGCGGCGTCGTTGTGGCCGGCGAAGCCTTTGGGGAGAGTTGAAATCGTTTGCAGCGGACGCAAAACTCCACCAGCGGCGTCGAAGCTAAAAGCCGAAACGGTAGATCCCATTTCGTTGATCACATATCCAAACTTTCCGTTGGGATGGAGCACGAAGTGCCGCGGACCCGCTCCGGAATCGGCCTTGGCGAGTGGCGGGTCGTTGGAAGTGAGCGAGCCTTTAGCGCTGTCAAATTTGTAGACCAGCGTCTCATCAAGGCCAAGATCGTCCACGATGGCGAAGCGATTGTCGGGCGATAAGTCAATGGAGTGAGCGTGCGGTCCTTCCTGGCGCTGGGGATTTGTGCCATGGCCGGTGTGTTGAATGAAGGCCGAAGCCTCACCTAATCGGCCATCCGCGAGGATAGGGAAAGCCGCGACACTTCCGCCGGTATAGTTTGCCACCAGAAGGTACTTTCCAGTTTTGTCAACGGTGACGTAGCAGGGATCAGCGCCGCCTGACGTGACCTGATTCAACAGCGTTAACTTACCGGTGGCGCGATCGATCGCGAAGGCGCTGACGGCTCCGCTTTTCTGGCCTCCGTACTTGCCGACCTCGTTGACTGCGTAAATGAAGCGATCGTTTGGGTGGACGGCAAGGAAGGATGGGTTGATGGTCTGCGCTGCCAGGCCGATGGACGTCAGCTTAACGTCATCGGGATCGAAACGATAGGCGTAGATGCCCTTGCTTGTGCCGCCTTCCTCCGTGTAGGTGCCGACATAGACGAAATAGTTATCCTTGTGGGCCGTGGGTGCGGCAACTGCCACACAGACTATTAACAAAAAGAATGTCACGAGGGGCGCGAGCGTACGGAAAGAAGTTGGAGTTGGATTCATCACTCTATAGAATCGCACGTGATAGCGATGACGCAAGCATCGGCATTTATTTAGTCAGTGTTATGGGCAGCGGTTGGTCGTAGGGCTGAATGATCACGCTGACAGACCGGCGTTGATTGAAAGCATCCAGAGTTAAGGCAAAGCTGACGATCACGGTTCGCTTTAGTTCCTGGCCGGGCTGCAGCTTGTCTTCGGGTGCCAGAGCGGGTTGGGCGTTCGCCTTCAACGCGGGAAACGCCTGATAGTAGCGGTCGAAATCGACGGCGGAGACCGCATCGCTCGTGAGCTCTCCAGAGGGTGTAACCAGCTTTCCGTGAATGCTGTGCACCCAGAGTGGCTTCTCAGCGGAGTTGCGCAGGGTGAATGTCAGGGCGACGAGGGCCGCATCTTGGCCTGGGATTTGCACTGCGGTTACATTGTCGAGTGATCCGGCAGCCTGCGGCTTGGCGCGCTGAAGGAATGATACGACGCCCGCGACGACGAGCACACCACCCAGCGTGAGCAACAAAACCTTAATGGGCGGTAGGTTACGCTTGGCGGTACCGAATTCGTCGCCGATACGGATGGTGGGGCCGCGTTGCGCGGCTGTCGTTGTGCTGGCTGCGGGTGCGCTCGGAGTTGCTGGAGGAACGGGAGCGGGGTTGGGCAGTTGATCGGGCATGGATATATTTTCCTCTAATTCTCCGAAACACATTTCGAGACGGCATCAAAGAACTACATTCTCAACTGGCCGGCGCGGGCTGGCATGGGCGGTCAAGGTGGGATAGCCCATATAGAAAACAAAGGTCGGCTGCCATGCAGGGTCGCCCAGGAGCTCGCCGAGCAGTTTAGCTCGCAGAGCCGCTCTGTCATGAGCTTTCTCGTAGTCAATCATTTCCACGGCCTCGTTGCAGGGACGTCCGGCCACGCCACGAGCCGTTGCCAGCAAATGCGCCCGCTGCCAAATCCGTCCAGCGAGCAGACAGTTTTGCTGATCATAACGGTCCCGTACAGTAATGATCCCGATCAGAGGTGCGCTCAGCATCAGGTTGGAATATCCATTCTTGGGTCCTCGCGACGAAGCCAAGCGTAGCATCCACAAAGGCATCATCTTGGCGACTGCAGTCGCGATTGGGGGCAGCCCGGCGGCATCAATCGTGAGGCCATCACGAAATTTCTGAACGTTACTCCAGTGGATTCGAATCCAGCGATCGCTGCCACGAGTTACCTCTGAGTCGGAATAGATTTCGGAGTTCGCGGCAGAGCTGATTTCCGCAATCTTTTTTCGGTCCGCCTCCGCAGTAAACAGAAAAATCTTAACTTCTGATTCGTCGCTGGCCAGGTGACCCAGAGAATCGATGAACTCGGGCGGGAGCGCTTTCTGCGGGAGGTAGGCGCCGCGATTCGTATGGCGGCGCGGGATCGCATCGTAGAGTTCGCTGCCTTCCTGTTTGCCCGAGACAAGATCGACACGCGCCAGGAGTGTTGGAGCCGGCTCGGCGGCGATTGGCCCCAGCTTGCCAGGAAGAAATGTCACGGCGGCTTGATAGCCATTGGCAGTGGCGGCCAGCATCAGGTTTTCGAGAGCGCAGCCCATTCCGATGTGCTCTTCACGCAGATAAGGATCGAGCGCACCGACATTCCTGTTAGTGTCGATATACAACTCAATCGAAGAGTTTGTCACCTTGAAGAGCCAGGGCTGAGTGTTGTGCGGGCTTGCCGCGAGAATGGCGGCACGAACCAGCGCGAGTGGCCCATTGTTAGAATCGTTGCGCCAGTCTTCCCAGGGTTCGTAAGCCGATCCTTCACCGACGCTGAAGACGCCCTGGTCGTAGGCGCGCCAGACTCCACCGCCGATGACTACGACGGTGACAGCTCCAGCGCCCTTCAGGAATGATCTGCGATGCATGGCAGGCTCCGTGAGATGGAGTCTCTTGCGCTTTCCGATTCTACTCCACACTCTTGCTTGCTCACGCAAACCTCAATTCCAGGCATGCTTCATTGCATTCGCGAACTTTCTTATGGGCAGAGTGTTCAAGACGTCTTCCTTGGTGAGCCAGGCGCGGCGCGCTTGCAGGATGCCGTAACGGATTTTGTCGAGGTGCGATGCGTGGTGGGAATCCGTGTTGATCACGATTTTCACGCCGCGTTGCTTCGCCTGGCGGAGATGGACGTCGTTGAGATCGAGGCGATCGGGATAGGAGTTCAACTCCATGGCCACTTTGTGGTGTGCCGCAGCGGTGAGGATGGCATCCATGTCAAATTGGTAGGCGTCGCGGCGGAGTTGCAGGCGGCCGGTGGGATGGCCAATGATGGAAGTGTTCGGATTCGCAACGGCTTTGAGAAGACGCTCGGTCATCTTCGCCGGCTCCTGATTGAAAACAGAGTGCACACTGGCGATGACCACATCCATTTGAGCGAGCACGTCATCGGAAAGATCGAGATCGCCATCGGCCAGGATGTCCACTTCGATTCCGGCGAAGATGGTGAGGCCTTCGATCTTGTCGTTCGCTTCGCGAATTCGCTGGATGTGAGCCAGGGCGCGCTTGTCGTCGAGGCCGTTGGCGAAAGCCAGGTTCTTAGAATGATCAGTGATAGCCATGTATTTGTAGCCGCGCACCCTCGCGGCGTCGGCCATTTCCTCGATGGTGTTGCGGCCATCGGTCTCGACAGTGTGCATGTGCACGTCGCCCTGAAGGTCGTCCAGAGTGATGAGAGTGGGAAGCGTGTGCTTTTCGGCGGCATCGATCTCGCCCAGGTTTTCGCGCAACTCCGGAGGGATGTACTCGAGGTTGAGCTTGGCGTAGATCTCTTCTTCTGTTCTGCCGGCGACAGGTCTCTCGGTCTTCAGGTCAGCGAGGCTGTATTCGTTGAGCGTGTAACCCATCTTGAGGGCGCGCTGCCGCAGGGCGACGTTGTGAGCTTTCGATCCGGTGAAATATTGCATGGCCGCGCCGAATGACTCGGGCGGAAGCAGGCGAACGTCTACTTGAAGATCGTTGCGCAGACGGAAGCTGATTTTGTTATCGCCCTGGCCGATGATGTCCATCAGTGGCGGATATTGCGCGATGTATCGCACAGACTTTTGGCGTTCCTCTGGGCTGCAGCAGGCTGTGCCTGCAACGAGGATGTCGAGATCGCCAACGGTCTCGCGACCGCGGCGTAAGGATCCGGCGGGCGTGATCTTGTCGAAGCCGGCGAATTTCGCGAGATAGTCGGTGAGTTTTTTTGCCTCGGTTTCGGCAACGTCGATCAGGAATCGTCCGGAGATGCGGCGATAGTCTTCAATGGCCTTCAGCAATTTTTGTTCGTGCTTCTCGCCCATGCGCGGCAGTTCGCGGATCTTGCCTTCGCGCGCCAGCTTCTCAACACCATCGACGTCGCTGACCTGGTAGGCGCTCCAGATCAGCGCAATCGTCTTCGGCCCAAGACCCTGGATCTTCAGCAACTGAAGCATCGAAGGGTGATATTTCTTCAGCAGCTCGGCTTGCACAGTAAGCTGACCATCTTTGAATAGTTCCTGAAGGTTCACCAACATTCCCTTGCCGATGCCCGGAATGGCCAGCACCTTCTTAGGTTCGCTGATGATGTCTCTAATCTGCTCGGTGTGATTCTCGATGGCCTGTGCGGCGTTACGGTAGGAGCGAATGCGGAAGGAATCCTGACCGTCGATTTCGAGCAGGTCGGCGGTTTCGTAGAGGACCGTGGCGATAGATTTATTGTCCACGGGTTAAAGATAAACAAGAATGGAGTGCGGCGCTAGCGCTCGGAGACGAAAGCACAGGCCCATTGCCCTCATCGTCTGAGATCTCAGCGATATGGTCAGGAGGGCTTGCTTACGTTGGCTGCCTGCGGGCCCTTCTGTCCTTCGGTGATTTCGAATTCAACTTCATCACCTTCCTGCAGGCTCTTGTATCCCTCGGAGGTGATGGCGCTGTAATGAACAAAAACGTCGGGACCATCCGCGCGCCCTATGAACCCGTAGCCTTTTGCGTTATTGAACCACTTAACCGTGCCTTTCAGACGTTCCACGCGTAACCCCCGTTTTCCGCACGTCCTATAGTGGGGGACCCCAGAGACGTGACCGCATTTAGGATGCATTCTGGAGCGATTAGGATGGAGTGTCAAGGCGAAAGATGGTGCGAACCGGCGACCTCCGCCGGAGACAAATATCAGGCGGAAGAAAGCGGCAAAATCCGGCTCTCCTAGCTTTGAGCGCGTTGGTTAGCGGGTTTGCGCGGATGCAACTGGCCCTTCGTGACCTGATGATCCAGCCAGAGGATTGACGAGATCGTTTTTGCGTCTCGAATTCTGCCCGTCAGCACCATACGAACGGCGGTGGACAGTGGCACCAAACGTTTCAGGATGACTTCATCGGCTTCTGGTTGCGCTTTGCCGGCACGAAGTCCAGTGGCCAGATAGACAGACATGGTTTCGGCTACGAATCCGGGGCTGGCATAAAAGTTAAAGATAAGCCGCCACTGGGCGGCGGTGTAGCCGGTCTCCTCGAGGAGTTCGCGCTGGGCCGCGGGTAAGGCCTTTTCGCCGGGATCGATGCGCCCGGCAGGCAGTTCCCAGAGATAGTCGTTTGCGGCGTGGCGATACTGGCGCTCGAGAAGGACACGCGGCGTCGAACGCGATTCATCGGCGGCCAGAATGACGACGGAGCCGGTGTGATGAATGATGTCGCGGCGGGCGCGGATGCCGCCGGGCTCCTGCACTTCGTCCGTGGTCACCCAAAAGACGGGACCGCGATACACCGTGCGCGAGGAAATTATCCGGGCTTTGGGTTGAGAGGGCTCGGTGGATTTGGCTGGCTTCGACTTGGAGCGCGCAGACCTTGGCATCACAACAATATAAAGCACTGCATCCAGGATGCGTGCGTTGGGATGTGGAATGACGGTGCGGGACGCGGAGGCAGATTCTGCTATCCTGCCGGGCATGCCGGGAAAGCGCTCTGTAAGGAATGCAATGAAGCCGCGGGTTGCAATCGTCGGCGCCGGGAATCTGGCCAGCGCGCTGGCCGTAGCCTTGCACGGAGCGGGATACGGGATCGACCAAATCGTCTCGCGTGATCAGGCGGCGTCTTTCCGGCGAGCGCGACGACTGGCAGGCCAGGTGGGTGCGTCCGCAGTGGCGGCAGCGAGGGCGCAGATTCGGGCCGACATCGTTTGGTTCTGTGTTCCAGATGGAGCAATTGCCGGCGCGGCAGAAGCGCTGAAAGCAGCAGCGGATTGGAGTGGCAAAGTGGCGGTGCACTCCAGCGGCGCACTCACCAGCAACGAACTCGCGCAGTTGCGACGACGCGGGGCAGCTGTGGCGTCGGTTCATCCGTTCATGACATTTGTTCGTGGATCGCGACCGCGACTGGTAGGAGTACCCTTCGCCATCGAGGGGGACGCCGTGGCTGTGCGGATGGCACGCCGCATCGTGAAGAATCTCGACGGCTGCGCGTATTCCATTCGGAACGAAGATAAGGCCGCCTACCACACTTGGGGCACTTTTGCGTCTCCTTTATTGACCGCCCTGCTCGTGACCAGCGAGCATGTGGCCGCTGCCGCTGGTGTGAAGGTGAAAGCAGCTAGGCAAAGGATGCTGCCGATACTCAAGCAGACGCTGGCAAACTACGTGGCATTCGATGCGGCGGGAGCGTTTAGCGGACCAATCATCCGAGGCGACGTCGATACCGTGAAGCGCCATCTCCGCACACTGCGCGGAGTCCCGGTCGCGGAGGGCGTCTACGTCTCTCTGGCCCGAGCAGCGCTGGCCTATTTGCCGGGGAAGAACAAGGAGACGATTGAAACAGCGTTGAAATCATTGCGGCGGAGCAGGAGCAGAAACTAGTTCCGCTTGCCGCTGCAACGTCGCGCGCAGAGCGATGGCGAGCAATCCCAGCACAACAAACGGAAACGGCGCAGCGGTGCGCAGAGGCAGGACAAACACTGCCTTGGAGTAAAACTGTTCCGGCCTGAGGAATGGGCGCAATGCGATCAAGCCCAGCGACGCCACCCACGGCCACAACAGAATTGCTGTCCCGATTACGCAGAGAGCGCGAAAGATCGGACTGGAATACTGCGGTTGCTTGCGGCAGGCTAGCAAGAAAATCCCCGGTAGAAGAATCACGTGATCGTGAACGGCCTGGCCGGGAAGCAGAGTCATCGCCGTGATGGCAAGCAGGAGGCTCAGCGTGAGCCAAAATTCGTACGAGCCCGCAGCGGCAGCACGGCAGCGCCAGGCAAGCACCAGAGCCGCGAGCAGTGCGATGGTGATCAGGGCAGTGCCGCTATGCGGTCCTAGACTCGATCCGAGCAACTCGATGGCCAGCGGAGGCATGGCATAGCGGTGGTAGCCCAGAATCACCCGGCCCCAGGACTGGATCCAGTGCGGCCAGACGGCCAGCGAGGCGCCGATCAGCAGAAACATCGTCGCCAGGAAAGCTACGCTAAATCGGCCCCGGCGACGCCAGTCATGCGCGCTCCAGGTCAACAGGTACAGGATCGCGAGTAGTGTCATTTGCGGCTTGATCGTGGTGAGCGCCATCAGGATTCCAGCGAGCACTAACCGGCCCCGTACCAGTGCAAGCAAGCACGCGGCCAGCAGAAATCCCACCACCAGACCCAACTGTCCTGCGTACAGGCCTTCGAGCGCAGGATAGCTGCCCAACGTCAAAAGCAGAATGACCCCCAGCCAAATCCGGCCCACGCGCCACGACAATGCTTGCGTCCAAAAAAAGACGCTTGCAGCAGTCAACGCGGCGAGCAGGGCGACCCACGCAACCCGTAAAGGGGGAAACGGCACTTCGCTCGCCGGCCAGAGCAGGAGATCGGCGAAGGCGGGGTAAGCGAATGTTCGATAGTCGGGGGGGGGATCGGTTGGAAATTGTGCTTCCAGCGGGCGTCCGAACAATCCAATCTGGATATCACGCGTTACCGCTGGACTGTAAGGATCGTGGTGGTTCCGAAGCCATTGACGCGACGTCAGCCAGATCGGGTAGAAGTCATTGCCGAAAGCATATCCGCCGGCAAGATGTTTGGCTGCGCGCACCGTCTGCACCCGCGGCATGAACAAACCGAACTGGTAGTAAAACATGGAGGCCGCGCCAACGAGCGCTAGGCTCAGCGCAAGAGCGGCGATTGGCGAGCGGCGATTTCCAGAGTCAGGTGCGGGCATTCGCGAGAAAGAGTCAGCGAATTAGAGCACGGCTTGGGGATTCGCGCAAAGCTGGCATGGGAGGGAGCCGTTACGGTTCATTGAGCATCTTTGGCTGACGTGCCTAGCTCGAGGTAAAAATGTGACCGAGCTTTTCTTTCTTGGTTTTGAGATACTCTTCCGCGTGCGGACTGGGAGTGACTTCGCAGGGCACGCGCTCCACCACCTCGATGCCGGCACACTCGAGGGCCTCCACTTTCTCCGGATTGTTTGAAAGCAGGCGCACTTTGCTGACACCTAATGCCTTGAGTATCTGGCCGGGCAGCGCAAAGTCACGCTGATCGGCTTTGAAGCCCAGTCGCTCGTTGGCTTCGACGGTGTCCAGACCCGCATCCTGCAACTCATATGCCTGCAATTTAGCCATAAGTCCGATGCCGCGGCCCTCCTGCTGTTCGTAAATGAGGATGCCCGCACCCAGGTCGCGAATCATCGAGAGCGCCATCTCGAGCTGCTGCCGGCAGTCACAGCGCAAGGAATGAAAAACGTCGCCGGTGAGACATTGCGAGTGAACGCGTACGAGCGGAGTACTAGAGTGAACGTCGCCCATCACGAGGGCGACAGCTTCTTCAACGCGGCGGTTTCCGTCCGAGCCGAATTCGGAGCGAAAGCCGTGGATCCGGAATTTGCCCCAGCGCGTGGGGAAATCCGCGGAGGCGAGTGTTTGAATTGCGTTAACGGTCACAGTTTGATTATAGCGTCTGTGCGTGGAGGCGCGTGCGATGTGGAACTTGAATCAGCCCCTGGCGCGGAAGTGGAAGATAGCATCCTGTTTGGAGGCGATAGCGACGCCGTTGCGCGTGGCGGGATGGAAGTGCCAATTCTCCAGCGCAGCCAGAAACTTTTCATCGAGCTTCAGGCCCATGCTGTGCAGAACGGTTTTGCGGACAATTTCTCCGCGCTCGTCAATCGTGATCTCCACCACCACATTGCCTTCCGAATCCGGCAGTTCCCACGGATAAATCACCGGATCGACGGTAGCGACGGGCAGAGCCGGACGAATCTCATCCCCGAACACTGGTCCGCCGGGCAGAGTTCCGTAAGGAAGACCTGCAGGTGCGCCATGGCCAAGACTTGAGAGCGTAGCGGTCTTTGATTTGTCCTCTGCCGAGGATGGAGTGATGGGAGCCTGGGGCAAGGGCAGCTTCGCGACCGCGGCATTTTGTTTCAGAATCAACTTCTCGTGCCCCAACCGCTGACGGCGATAGACCTCAGTTGCGCGGTCCGGTGAGCTGGTAGCGCTGTCGTCGGGTGCCTGTGTAGGAAAGTACATTCGTGTGAGTAGCTTGCCATTTCGCCCGAGTGCAACGGAATTTGGATTCACTAATCGAGGCTCTGGGGTATGCAGCAGCCAAGCGAACAAAAGGCTATGCAACGCGAGCGAGGCCGCAAGCGCTCTGGGCTGAGTCTTCGATTCCCCGAAATTGAGCTGGGTAAACATGAAGAAGGAAATTTTCTACCCACGACACTCTGTTTAGGTTAGACGTGGCACGGGGGTATTCGTCAAGCACCGTTGGTGCGGATCATGGAACGCTGGTAAAATGGTTGGGTAAATTGGAAAATCCATCCGGTATGGGGCTATAGCTCAGCTGGGAGAGCGCGTCGTTCGCAACGACG
>PLHQ01000012.1 GCA_003138975.1 Acidobacteriaceae bacterium
GCCAAGGACTTCAAGGAGTTCATCCGGATCTCGTGCATGACGCACGTCCGAACCTCGCCGTACTATCCCCAATCGAACGGAAAGATCGAACGCTGGCACAAATCGCTCAAAGGAGAGTGCATTCGGCCGGGAACGCCGCTGTCGCTGGAAGATGCACGGCGCCTGGTAGAGGGTTATGTGGAGCATTACAACAACGTTCGCCTGAACAGTGCCATCGGCTACATCACTCCAAAGGACATGCTCGCCGGGCACCAGCAGGAGATTCAAGCCGAGCGGCATCGGAAGTTGGACGCGGCGAAGGAACAGCGGAAGAATCGCCGCCAGGGGGCGGCGTGATGGATGAAACGGATTGCTCCCGTTAGCCGACAATGCAGAATTAACACAGCGGCAAGGCCAAGCATATAGTCAACGAAGCGAATCGCCGCGCTTCCGTGAGGAGTCCCTGCATCTCGGTATGCGCGCGGCGGTGGACCAGGTCCTCTAGCGTTCGGCAACGCGCGGCTCACTGATAGGCGCNNTCCCGTGCGCCACGGCCTGCGCCGACATGATTGTCATCGTGAACCCATGGGCAAGGCTTGACCACGCCCCATAGGCGATCATCAAGCGATGCTTGGCCGGCTGATTAACGGCCACCAACAGACAGACCCCAAGCGCCGTGTTAAGGCTCAGGAACATCGGCATGACGTCACTATGCCCGCTAAGCCACCTAGAGTGCCACAGATCGTCGAACAGGAGATAGCCCCAAAAGCAATAAAACAAGCCCACCAACACCAACACTACCTGTAAGGCGCGCTCACGTTTCATACCGTCCTCCGTTTTGTGCGATGCAAGGTTATTACCACCTTTTTTACTTCAGATTGTGCGATTGTCAGCTGTGATGCGTCCGATACTGGAACCCTGCGAGCATCCGCAGTGTGAGCAGAATGCTTCTCCCCCTCGAATAGGCTTGCCACAGGAACTGCAAGGCCCAAGGAGAGGCCCTCGGAACACAAAATAAAGGATGAATCCAATCAAATTGGGTATGAGGAAAGCGGCAATCACCCAGGCCCAAGCAGGCATTTGACGCCTTTTTGCGTCCCCATAAATATATCCGAGGGCAAGGAAAAAAGCCGCGGTGAAGACGCCAAACGTCAAGCCAAACCAAAGCGCTTCTGGCATGGTACTGAGAAATCCTTTGGAAGCAAGTAAGGAACGGCCCTGGCTGGAAGCAAAATAGACTACCCAAATCGGGATCGCCAGTGCTGCGATGACCATTGCAGACCTGGGTAGAACATTCCGTCTTGCGGTTCCCAACAAGACAGCCGCAACTACAAGCCCGGCCAAGAACGCTATCAAAAGCACCGCCGATTGCTGTGTCATGCAATACCTCTATTCTCACCAGGCGCCGCGAGCAGACGTAAGGCCGAGCAAAAAGATGGCAGCAGCCAAAAGACGAGCACACCTGCCTGGACTTGAGCAGTGTCGAAATGCATTGGGACCGTCAGGAGCTTGGCCACCTGGTAGACAAGTGCCGATCCCACAATTGACATCGAGAGCGCTACAGCAAATGCAGCCCAGACCTTGAATTGCACGTTGTGCTGGCGCATTGTCTCGGTATGATGCGCAAGAATCTCACGGACCTGGGCATTCGAATCTGGTTCACTCGTAAAGGTGAATTCCCGCAACCCCCGAATCGTACGCGCAGTTAGCTCGAGGTAGCGCTTGCAGCCATCACAGTCGCGGATGTGGTCATGGATGAGCTGTCTTTCGCCCTCTGAAACCTCTTCTACGAAAGACCTGTCGATAAGCTCGCGAAATCTCTTGTCACCCTCCATGCGAATCACCCTCCTCAAATGCGGATCTCAGTGCTGCAAGACCGCGATAGATTCTGGACGTCACCGTTGTAGTAGGGGCGCCCAAGACCTGAGCCATCTCCGCAAGAGACAGGTCTTCTTGAAACCTCAGCAGCAAAGCCTCGCGATACAGCGGTGGCAGAATCTGCAGCCGGCCGGCCAGACGCATTGCGTCTTCGCTTCGGGCCGCGGCTTCGAA
Organism: Acidobacteriaceae bacterium; assembly: GCA_003138975.1. Classification (GTDB taxonomy): domain Bacteria; phylum Acidobacteriota; class Terriglobia; order Terriglobales; family Acidobacteriaceae; genus Sulfotelmatobacter. Next base: position 2,032 of record PLHQ01000012.1, read on the forward strand.
TGGGGAAGGATCGGAAGAGGGTAACAGCAGCATTGCATCGCGATCATTTGGCAAGGATACTGTTGCCACCGCTTTTCGTTTTTTCCGGAGGTAATCTATTGCCAAATTGCGGGCGATCGCGAATAGCCATGGATCAAACCGCTGCTGCCCGTTGTACTGGCTGCCCCGTTGCAGCACGCGAATCCAGGTCTCCTGCGCAAGGTCCTCCGCATACTCTCGCCTCCCGGTGAGGTATAGCAGGTAGCGCACCAGTCGATGCTGACAGCGCTCCACCAGGTCTGCAAGAAGCTCCATATCCCTTTCACGTAAGCCTCGCGCAATCTTTGCCGTTTCGGTTTCGGCTGTCGTATTCAATGTCATGGGAAGAGCCGACATATATCCTGTATACGATCAAACCCCGGCGGATTACTCAACTTTTGACCGAAAAATCACGCTAAGACTTGCCTCGGACGGATATCGGATCAATGGGCGGCAAGGGCCTGACGTGTACAACTCGTTTATTGGCAGACCCCAAATAGCATAGATAGTTGTCGAAACCAGGCGATCACAACTCACGATTCGGTTCTGGCCGGTCTGGGTTCCGGCGGAGTCACGGGCAAACCGGATGTTGAGAAACGGCAGCTCGTTGCGGAGTTACAATGATTTTGCCGGGCGAAACGGAAGCGGGCACTGCNNCCCCATGCCTTGAAAATCCCCGCCCGAAGGGCGGAATACTCACTAACGGAGAACGTCGCTTCTCCATTTCAGGCTGAACCAAGACATTGTCACAGAACGTGACTGGAGATGAAGCGAACATCGCGATCGTGCCGCAGAAGTCACGGCCCGGCAGAGCCCGTTCACGATTGCCCCCGGCTTCGGCCGCCTCTTGGGAATCAGTCGGGCGGGCTAGGATTTGCTCATAGAGTCGGTGCCGCCATTGACGGCGACTGGCAGACGTTGTTCCCTGAAACGCCGCAACGTTTTTTTTAAAAAATCGATTTCCATCGCCTGCTGGCCGATCTTACGTTCCAGCTCAGAGATCCGATCGGCATTGAGTTTGCTTTGCGGCTGCGCACCCTTGCCAGGAAACGCCAGTTCGCCTTTCGCGCGCCACTCGCTTCTCCAAGTCTCCAACCGCTTGGGACTGAGCTGATACATGCGAGCCACCTCCGCCACACCTTTTCCGGAGTCGATCTCGCGCATCGCAGCCAACTTCAGTTCACGGGAATACTCTTGTCGGGGCACCAGCACTGTTCTCCTCCATTCAATGTAGCTGGCCCCTTAATCGCCTGTCTCACTTTTGGGGTGCACTCCAACTCTCTCCCCTATGCCAATTGCGCGAAGATGAGGCGCGGATGACATGGCGAAATGCGAGGGCTTCAAGGTGTTAAAGCCGTGGGAGATTCGTCCTCTTACGACATCGGCGTGGAGTACGGTCGACATTTTTTCCGGATGCAAGTGAAGTCGACCAGCTACCAGATTGGTAACGGTTATCTCTGCGCATTCAAACCCAACCGCAAAGGCCGGCGATATACAACAAAAAGCGTAGACTTCTTTGCGGCGTACGTAATCCCGGAAAATGCGTGGTACGTTCTCCCCTCATCCGCTGTGCTGAAAACCAAGAGCAACGACCTGATGCTATGTCCCGTGCGGCGACCAAAGCGAGATCTTTATCGCTACGAGGGCTACCGGGAAGCATGGAATCTGCTGCGGAGCCCGACGATGCACGTGTAGTTCGCGACGGATGAACATCTGTTTGTGCAATACCCTGTCATCCTGAAACAGCGGCGTCCTCGGCTTTGCCGAGGACTCCCAACGAAGGACCTATGCAAGCTGCCGACAGCGCCGATGCTGCTGGCGGATCCGGCGCTAACGGCGAGTACAGAGGTCCCTCGGCCCGCACAAACCGCGGGCCTCAGGATGACGGGATATTTGGACCATCACTTGGGAAGGCTCTGGAGAAATCCTTCGAGTACGTGGTTGAATTTCTCCGGGTCATCGACGAAGAGGGCGTGGCCGTCGCCGTCGAAGCGCTCCAGCCGGAGCTTGTCGCCGAGCTTTGATTGCAGGAAGTCGGCGCTCGGCTGCGATTCAGGTTGGTACATGAAGAGCACCGGTCGATTCATTTTGGCGAGGCCCGGCGTGAAATCCTTTACGGCAAGCATGTTGTAGATGAGTAGAACCGCGGTATCGGCTGGGACCTGGGTGGAGGCGTCGATGATGCGCTTCAGGTAATCCTCCGGCTGCGGCTTCTTGAACATGCTGCGGACGAAACCGTCGGCTTGTTTCTGGCGATCCTGTTGGAGCTGGTTCATCCATCCCGAGATGGGGACGAACAGATCGCTGGGCTTGTCCGTCAGATAGCCATCCACCAATACTAAACCGGCAATGTTATCGGCGCCGAATTGTTCGACATATTTGATGAGCTCCCCGCACGCCATCGACCAACCGATGAGGACCGGTTGCTTCAGGCCAAGTTGATCGACGAGTTCTTTATAATCGCGGGCGCGGGTTTCGGGCAGGTGGCCGTAGGGTGGTTTGTCGCTCTCGCCCTGCGAACGGGGATCGACGCCAATGACGTGGTACGTCTTCGAGAACTCGTCGATTTGCTTCTGCCAGATCCAGGCCGGCATTGTCCAGCCGGGAATGAAAACGATGGGCCGGCCGCTGCCCACCTCAAGGTAGTGGATCCTGACGCCGTCGGAAGTCTTGAAAAAACTGCTCTTCGTCGTCTGCGCTCTGAGACCCGGCACGGACACTAGGCACAGCAGGATGACGGCTAGTCTGGTTCTCATGTGCTTCTCCTTAATTCTATGAAGCTGCAAAATGTGCTCGCTACGCGTAGAGGAACGGGCGGTATGCGTGGCTTCTCCAGAAGTAGGCGAGGATGATTACACTTGCGATTGCGGCGTACGCACACCACAGCGAGGTGAAGGCGTAGCGCTTGACCTCCATTACAACCAGGAGAATCGCCAGGTTTGCCGCACCGAAGATTACCATCATCCTGATCTTCGAGAAAAACAACGATCCGCAGGTTGCAATCACATACAGCAACGCAACCGCTGTATTATTGGTCGCTTGATTGATGTACACGATGCTATTTCTCCTGATGTAGAGCTGCAACGGGTACGCGGTCAGCGCCCATAGGATGTAGAGCGTCGTTGCTCCACCCAGCACGAGGAACGGGAGCATGCGCCTGCGGCTCTTCCGATTAGGCTCGAACAGCAGCACGCTTAGCGGCAGCAGGAAAGGGAGCAACCCCTGGGCATAAAGCATGAATGCCGCGCCCATGTTGTGCGCCACCGCAGGCGAGAGAATCCCATCCAGTCCCAGCCAGACGAATCCCTCGATGAACTGATGAATGGCGAATAGCGTGGGCAACGCCGCGAAAAGCAGTTCGCGTCGGTGCTTCACTTTGGTCAAGGTGACGACGCCGACGGCGCCCAGAACTCCGCTGCCCACAAAGTTCGCTGTTGCTGAAAAACACACGGCTCGTCTTCTCCGTTGCGAGGATTGCGCCTGTCATTGCAGAACGCAAAACATTTCTTACGATGCAGCAAGGAGCGCGGGCCTCAGGATAACAGGGGGATGGACTGCGCTGCACTCCTCCTGTTTTGACACCGCGCTCTATTCCTGCAAACACTCACTTTCGTGCGGCTCAGTTTCGGTCTCAACTGACCCATCTCTAACTAGAATCGGGCTGTGATTAAGGCCTCCTTATGAGAATTCTTATTGCAGAAGATGATGCGGCTCTGCCGGGTTTGTGTGCCAAGGGTTGCAAGCGGAGCACTACGCAGTGGATGTGGCCGAGGATGGGGAGCAAGCGCGGGCGATGGGGAGCGAGGTCGATTACGACCTGGTGATCCTTGACCTCAATCTGCAGCGGCTGGACGGAGTGGCCGTGTTGCGCCATTTGCGGCTGCGGAGGCCGAGTCTGCCAGTGCTGGTGCTGACGCTGCGAAGCCGCGTGGAAGATCGGGTGCAGTGTCTGGACACGGGAGCTGACGATTATCTGCCGAAGGCATTTTCTTTCGGTGAATTATCCGCGCGCATCCGTGCACTGCTGCGGCGCAGCCATCTGCCTTCGGAGTCTGTACTGGTGGTGGAAGATCTAAAGCTGGATCGCGTGGAACACCGCGCCGAACGCGCCGGGCGCCGCATTGAGCTGACTTCCAAAGAGTTTTCGCTGCTCGAATATCTGATGCGAAATGCCGGAAGGCAGGTCTCGCGCGCCATGATCATCGAACACGTGTGGAACCTGACGTTCGATACGACCACGAACGTTGTGGACGTGTACATATTCGGAGGGGTACAGAACGCGCAGTCCCTGCGTGGAGCTGTAGTTAGCCTCGGATTTCACCATGTCAGTGACATTGCCATGTCGTGTGGCGTGTTGAATATGCTTCCGAGCGACAAAACGAGCCTGGATCCAGTGGTCTTCTGGGAGCATTCCCTCGGCTGCGCTCTGGTTTGCCGCCATATCGCTTGCAAAATCAATTTTGCTGATCCCGGGAAAGCGTATCTTGCTGGTCTGCTCCATGACTTGGGAATCATCGTGAATCTTTGGGTCTTACCCAAGGAATTCCGTGCCGCATGGGAAATCGCCAAAGCGGAAGGAATTCCTCTGCATGAGGCGGAACAACGGGCAATGGGACTCACCCACTGTGACAGCGGACGTCTGCTCGCTGAACGATGGCAACTCGCACCCGAACTGGTCGAGGTCGTGACTTATCACCACTCCCCCGAAAAGTCAGTCGAACACGCGGGATTAGTCGCCTTGGTACAGTTGGCAGATTTGCTTTGCCGCATGACGGACTGAACCACGGCTATGTGGAAGAACGGCAAGTGAACCTGGCCGAAGAATCCGGTTTCGCGCTCCTCGCCAAACATTCCACGAGGCTGAAGGATTTTGACTGGGTGCGCCTCACCTTCGAACTGGATTCCTACATGGACGAAGTCCACAGCTTGGTCCGGGCTATTTATCGAACGTAACAACGCATGCAAACATTCGCCGGTACGCGTGCGCATCGTGGATGACAGCGCATTGCGCGTGCACTTTCCCGGATGGTCGGTTCTGCCCCCGGCCTATTGGTGGTAGGTGCGGCAGGGGCAACGAAGCTCCGACCCTCGATGTGCAGTTGACGACTCTGGCATGGGAATCCAAAGTGTTTCACTCCTGAACCACGTTTCTTCTGTAGCAAATCAGTTGCCATCGTTGGTTGCTTGTGCAATGAACTCCAAACACGAGAAGACCAGTCACTTGGCGCTGCACGATGCAGTGGTCGCATGATACCGAACTGATGACAGTACCGCCCTTTCCGGTACGCTTAGGATAATCTCGTTCCGATTTGGGACATAGGACCGTGGGGAGTTACTCTGAGTCTACTTAGGTGCTGTAAGGATAGTACCGTTGGGATCCAGCAGGAGTTTGTGGGTTCCTGCTGGGGCAGACAAGTGAAACGAACTTTCCGTGCCGTCGGCAAAGACGCGGCCTATCAGCACTGGAGCTTTGCCGGATAAGACTGCGTATATAGGGACGGACGTCACCAAGTTATCTCCGGCATCGTTTTGTCGTATGACCCCAGTCACGGCCACACCGTTCGGCTTCGCTGCGAACTTGACGCTCTGCAATTCCAACCTCGGCAGCGAAGTGCCGTTCACCCAACCATCCAGGAACCAATCCAGGGAAGCTTTCCCCTCATATCGCAACGATGGCGGTAGATCTTCCGCAAAAACATCGAGCAGTTCGCTGGTGGTGATCGCTTTCCCTTCATAGCGCTCGCGAAGCTTTCGTAGAGACCGCACGAAAGGCTCCTCCACCACACCGTGGGCCGGATCTTCTCGTCCAACATCCGTCGCAGCGTCCTGCAACATCGAGCGTAACATGTGGAAAAGCCAGGTCCCTCGACCGTAGCTGATGGCTTCATAGCCTTCCGGGAAATGCGACGACAGGAGCCGGCTTCCCAGGGTGACGGGTCCAGCATCTTTGCGCAGGCTGCCGTCTTTGTTTTTCTCCATCAAGTCTCCTCGGTATTTTTCCATGATCTGCCGGAAGCCTGCCGGATTCTTCTCCTGCAGTATCATCAACGCACAATAATTTGCCAGCCCCTCGGAAAACCACTGGTCACGATACGTCCTCCATGTGACCAAATCTCCCCACCACTGGTGCGCCGCTTCATGCGCAGGAACCTGTCGATCCATTAATTCGTGCGCGGCACCCATGTGGAGTTCCTCGCGCTCTTCTTGTGTCAGGAAAGCGTAGGAAGAAAGGAAAATCAACCCCGGCCACCCTTGACTCTCCCGCCCAGGCAACTGGGTCAGAGCCAGTTTGCTATAGGGAAACGGACCGAAACGCTCGGCATAGTAACGAATCGCCTGAGCGGTTGACTCTGCCACTGCCGCCGCGTTCCTCGCGGGGGACGGTGCGACCGCAGCAATCGATGGCAGAGGGATTTTACGCGGCGATCGCCCGGGCTCGGGTTTGATTTGTGCCGGGGGCGTGGGAAAGTCCCGTTCCACACCGATAGTGGCGTAAGTGTCCACATTGATATTGCCAGCTTGCGCGGTGGCCCGAACATACTTGCCGAGATCGAATCCGGCAACTGGAATGGGCCGTTCCGACACCCAACGCTCCACTTGATAGCCTTCGGCGCTTTGCGTACCGGTTTGCGTCGATGTCGATGATGCATTTGCCACTGGTTCCGGTTTGCCCGTCGCGACGAGCGTCCAACCCGGAGGATAACGGAAGGTAAGATCGAAATCGGACATGGCCAGCCCGCGGTTGGGATACCAGTTTCCACGCGCGCCCACATAGAGAAGGCCTTTACCTGCTTCGGCCAACACTTCTCCACCGTAAACAAACCGCAACCTGATCTTTTGCCCCCTTCGCACCGGTTGGGGCAGAATCAAAGCCACTAGGTCGTTGCCACTGCGTGCCAGTCGCGTGCCTTCCACCGCCGGATTCTGAATGAATTCCACCGCGTGTCCGTCTGCTTCTACGGTTTGAATCTTCAGGAAGCGCGACAATTCGAACACCAAGAAACGCGATCCATCGCGCACCACCTCGAGATTCAGCTTCACTTCTGCGTCGAGTTCTTTGGGTGGTTTCACCTGGGCGCCAATGATGTAATTGCGCACGAAAATCGGATCTTCACGGGATTCTGTTTCTGTCGACAGAGCCTCTTGGGTCTGTCTAAGGGCCGGTCGTCCCGGCCGATCGTCCTCGGTTGAAAACCAGGTCCAGACGTCGTAATAAACAGTTCCGTCAGCCGCGGCTTTCGCCTGTCCGGCCTCGACTTGTTCTCCCGCGTTTGCGTCGAAGACGACGTCAAAGACGCCCAGTTTGTTTCCTTGTAGTCGGGCATGCAGCATGCGATCTGCCGGATCCGCCGTCCTCGAGCGTGGTGAATCCTGGGAACCCGTTCGGTCCGTGCTGGGAAGCATCTCGCTGAAATCTGCCAGCAATCTCATGGCATCTCCTCGTGCCAGGTTGCGCGCGGTTTCGTCCCATCGAGTGACAAACCCCTCCGCATCCTCCGGTGCCCTGAGACCGGACTGCAATTCAGTGGCGGCATTGTCGTTGAAGCGAATGTAGGCGGTCGAAAAACGCTCTTCGAGAATTGCCATCCCGGTGAACAGGCTCATCGACTTTCGTTCGACTTCGTTGGGAGGGACCAGCAGCACTTCTCCATCGCCCTCAAAAAATGCGCCAGTGATCCTGCCCAGTACATCTCGCGTAAAGGCGATCGTGCCATCTTCCAGAGTGATATGGATTGCGGGACGATCCAGCGAACTGTCGCGTACCCGAAAGACCCGCGTAGGATCGAGGCCGACACTGCTCAATTGCAGATAGAGGGACTCTGCCGGTCCGGGCCGATGGGTCTCCGCCGCCGGCGGTGACTGGGCACCGTATGCGCGGGTGCACGGTAAGAGTGCCATGCAACCCGCCAGCATCACGCCAATCCGGCACGGTGAAGCCAGTACCTTCGTTACGTATGGGTAAACGCCCACGGTTGCTAGAATGCGCTTCAATGGGGCTTCGTGTCACTACTTTCGCAACGATATGGGTGTTGATGGTCTGCGCGGTGGCGTCGGCAGACACGATCCACTTAAAGAACGGCCGCACTATCCTCGCCGATCACGTCCGGGAAAATGGCAGCCGCTACGAATATGAAGTCGGTGACGATACGTATGCTATTCCCAAGAGCTCGGTGGAACGAGTCGAGGCCGGCGGCATGCCCGCCAGCGCTGCGTCCTCGGGCGCGGCCAAGAGTGTCGGAGAGCTCCCCGCGTTCATCCCGGCTGATAGCCTCGCGAACGAGGGTGACCTGCCTAAGACAATAGTGAAGGATGGCAAGGTCGACCCGGACGCTCTTGCGAAACTTGAAAGCAAAGGAAATGCAGAGTTGAGCGCTACTGCTGACTTCATTGCTGGCAAGTTTGAATTCGACCAAGGCAACATCGATCAAGCTCGGCGCTATTTCGACAGTGCTCTCCGCTTCCAGCCGGAGAATTCCACCGTTCTTATTTACTATGCAGCCCTGCTGGTGCGCACAGGCAACCCCTCACAGGCTCTTCCATACGCCCAGCGCGCCGTGAGTGCCGCGCCCGATTCGCCCGATGCTTACACGGTGCTAGGCTATGCGCAGCAGGCTTCCGACCGTACCAAAGACGCCGTAGCTTCCTGGAAGCATTCCCTCGAACTGCGTCCCGATCCCGCCGTCCAACAATATCTGGAAAAGGCTCAGCGCGAACAAAATGTTGAGACCGACTTCGCTCAGCGCGAAAGCAGCCATTTTGTTCTGCACTACGAGGGCAAGCAGACTTCCGAAGCATTCCGTGGACAAATCCTGGCCGCGCTCGAATCGGACTACGATGACCTGGCGCGGGATCTAGGCACGCCCCCACGCGACAACGTTCTTGTAACGCTCTATACCGAACAAGCTTTCTTTGACGTTACACGCGCACCTTCCTGGTCGGGAGCCCTCAATGATGGCAAACTCCGCATTCCCATCAGCGGTCTTAATTCAATGACCCCGGAGTTGGCCCGGGTTCTGAAGCACGAACTGGCCCACTCGTTCATTAATCAGATCTCGGCCGGGCGCTGTCCGCCCTGGCTGCATGAAGGAATCGCGCAGCTTCTCGAACCGAAATCCCTGGGCAAAGATGGACCCCAATTGGCTCGGCTCTTCAAGTCGCAGAGCAACATTCCGCTGAACGTGCTGGAAGGGAGTTTCATGCGTTTCTCTGGGGCGCAGGCCTACGTGGCTTACGCGGAGTCGCTGGCAGCGGTTTCTTACATCAATGATTCTTACGGTATGGGCGATATCCAGCGGATTCTGCAGCGCCTTAGCGAGGGCAGCTCCACCGAAGCCGCCCTGCGAGCGACCATTCATTCCGATTACGGCCAACTGGAGTCTGATCTTGCCAAGTACCTCAGCGATAAGTACGGCGAGTAATTACGTGCATTCCGTAGATCTTTGCATGACTCATTTGCCCGCCATCAACCCTTATGCTAGTTTCGGTTTTTAGTCACCCGTCAAATGTGCGCTCTATTTCAGTCCCGTGTGCCCGATCCTCTGCTACCCCTGGAGCCCGCCACGAGCGAGTTTCCGAAGATTGAGGGGGCGGAGATTGCGGCGACCACTTACGGTAAACGAGTCGCAGGAGATTTCTACGACTCGTTGCGAGTCAGCCCCGAGCGCGTCTTATTTGGCCTGCTCGACGTTGCCGGGCGGCGCGAAAGCAATCAAATAATCCTCTCGGCGGCCCAGAACATGTTCCGTACTCTCGGAACCGAACTTTTTGCCCGGCCCGACTTCAACGAAGCTGACGCCATGACTGAACTCTGTCTTCACCTCAACCGCGGCTTGATGGAAGCTGCCCACGGCATCTGCTCGTGCCCAGGGTTCATCGGCTGCTACCACGAAAAATTCGGCACCCTCTGTTACACCAATGCCGGACACACACCGGGACTGCTCCGGGACAGTACCGGCATTGTCGAACTCGCATCCACAGGTTTGCCGCTCGGCCTGTTCTCGCACGCTACCTGCGACGCTCCCACCGTTGGCCTGGAGAGAGGTGCGGTTCTTCTTCTGGTTTCGCGTGGAGTCGTTGAAGGCAAGTGCAAAGACGACACAGCGGAAGATCGGGAATTCGGCTTGGAACGCGTGAAAGAACGCTTTCAGGCCGAGACTTCGCAGAATGCCCAAGGCCTCTCCATGTCCATTTTGAATGCGATTGGCGAGTTCACCTGCGAACCCTTGGTTCTAGATGACATGACGGCCCTTGTGTTTATGCGGGACGCTTAATGAGCATCGCTGCAACCTGGCAGAATCGGCAACGCATCAAAACATTAATGTCAGGCGATGTCGGGCTGTCCGGAAGTAGTAGAATAGCCAGGCGGCCGTAGCCCACTTTCGCCCGCAAGCCCAGGCAGCGTGGCGGCCCTCCAGAATTTTATGAAAAGAATGCTTCTGATACTCATTGGCATGTCGTTTGTGCCGGCTTTTGCTGCTGGGCAAGTTGTCGAAGAAATTGTGGCGCGAGTGAACAGCCAGATCATCACCCGCTCGGAGTTCCTCCGCAGCAAGGATCAGCTTAAGGATGACGTCAAACAGCAGGATCCAAACAACGCGGACAAGCTTTTTAGCGAGCGTGAAAAGGACATCCTGCGCGATCTCATCGACCAGCAGCTTCTGCTTGAAAAGGGCAAGGATCTTGGAATCACCGGAGACACTGACCTGATCAAGCGCCTGGACCAGATGCGCAAGGACATGAAGCTGGAAACCATGGAAGAGCTGGAAAAGGCCGCGACGGCGCAGGGCATTTCCTACGAAGATTTCAAGCAAAACATGCGTAACCAGATCGTTACGCAAAAGGTGATCGGCGAAGAGGTCGGCTCCCACCTCAGCATCACTACCGACGAGCAACAGAAATTCTATGGCGAACACAAAAATGAGATGGAGCAACCCGAATCGATCAAGCTAAGTGAGATATTGATTGCTCCGGAAAAGCCGGCGGACAAACCAACGGCCGCTAAGCCGGCAGAGAACAACACGGGTGGCCCCAACGATGGAGGCGACAGTGCAAAGAATCAGGCCACGGACGACGCCGCTAAGCAGGCGGAAGAGACTGCAGCTCTGGCTGCCGCCGAGACCAAGGCCAATGAACTCCTCAAACAAATCCGCGCCGGTGCGAGCTTTGAAGACGTAGCTAAGAAAAATTCCTCAGGCCCTTCGGCCGCCCAAGGCGGAGATCTCGGAGTGTTCAAGCGTGGAACTCTTGCCAAGGAACTTGAAGACAAAACCTTCGCTATGAAGGCCGGCGAGGTTACTGATGTGATCCGCACGAAGCAGGGCTACGTAATCTTGAAAGTTACCGATCACCAAATGGCGGGCATTCCCCCGCTGAAAGATGTCGGACCTAAGATCCAAGATGCTCTTTACTACGAGAAACTACAGCCCGCACTCCGCGCCTATCTGACCAAACTGCGTGAAGAGGCTTATATCGACATCAAGGAAGGGTACGCGGATTCCGGCGCTAGCCCGAATCAGACCAAGCCGATTGAGACTACCGCGGCCAAAGAGACCGAAGCGAAGAATCTGAAGAAGAAGAAAAAGAAAGTGCTGGGCATACTCTAGGAGCGAACGCCACCTGTCTTCCGCGCCAGCTTCACCGCCGTCGTAACTTCTGGTTTACACTCATGGAGAGAATGAAGGATTTCTACATCAGCGAGTGTACCCGCCACGAAAACAAGATCATCACTTCCAACTTCGTCGTGGTCTCCAAGCAAATCAAGCCTAAGAAGACGGGTGAGCCATACCTCGCTCTAACCCTTGGCGACCGTAGCGGGCAGCTCGAAGCCAAGATGTGGGACAACGTGGAAGAAGTGCTCAACGTCTTCGAGCAGGATGACTTTCTCAAAATCAAGGGCTTGGTCAACAAATACAAGAACCGCTTCCAGCTCACCATCCACAAGCTGCGAAAGCTTGGCGAATCGGAGATCGAATTCTCTGACTATCTTCCTAAGACCACCAGAAACATCGACGAACTCTGGCAGTCCCTCACGGACTTTGTGGCTTCGTTTCAGAATCCTTATCTCAAGGCCTTGGTACAAGCCTTCATGTCTGATCCGGAGATCGCTGCTGCATATCGCAATGCTCCCGCTGCCAAAACCCTGCATCACGCCTATATCGGCGGCTTGCTCGACCACGTGGTCTCGCTCTTTCGTTCATGCGACCTGGTGTGCCGAAATTATCCTCAGGTCAACCGCGACTTGTTGTTGACTGGTGTTTTCCTCCACGATATCGGCAAGATTCACGAACTTGCTTACAATCGCTCGTTTACCTACACCACGCGCGGGCAGTTGCTAGGACACATGGTCATTGAACTCGAGATGTTGCAGGCGAAGCTCGCGCTGATTTCGGGATTCCCGGACACACTCAAGACGCTGTTGGAGCATCTCATCATCAGCCACCATGGCGAATACGAATTCGGCTCGCCCAAGCTGCCCATGTTTCCGGAAGCACTCCTTCTACACTACATGGATGACTTGGACTCAAAGATGGAGGCCATGCGCGCTCACTTTGAGCGCGAGGCCGACCTGGAGAGTCCTTGGACCAGTTACAACGCTTCACTCGGGCGTCCGCTGCTGAACAGCGCGAAGTTTCTTACGGCAAAGGTTACTCCTCCTGTCGAAGATCCTTCCGCCACTGAGGCGGAAGCGGAGTCTATTAGTGAATCCCGCGAAAAAGCTCCCACGCTGCCCGGGTTTGAATCTTAGCCTTGGCGCTGGAAGGTGCGCACAATGCTTGACTTCAGCCGATTCGAAATTCTCACGTTCGACTGTTACGGTACTCTCATCAATTGGGAAGAAGGAATTCTCCGCTGCGTGCACCGTATCCTTTCAGCCCACGGTAAGGATATAGACGATGCTAGGATCCTGCAGCTTTATGGGGATTTTGAAGCTAGCTCTGAGCAGGGCGAGTATTACTGCTATCGGGAAGTTCTTCATTCCGTCGTGCGGCAGTTTGGAAAACAACTTGGATTCACGCCCACGGATCAGGAAGGGCGCTCTCTAGCTGAATCCCTCAAGGAGTGGAAGCCGTGGCCTGACACGGTCGAGGCACTGCGTGAACTGCAGAATCGCTTCCGTCTGTCGATCATTTCCAATGTGGACGACGATCTCTTCGCGGCCACGCGGCCTCAACTGGGAGTCGAGTTTAGCCAGATCATCACGGCCCAGCAGGCGCAAGCCTACAAGCCGTCATTGAAAATTTTTGAGCTCGCGTTAGGCCGTGTCGGAGTTCCCGCGAACCGTGTCTTGCACGTGGGGCAAAGCCTCTACCACGACGTCATCCCGGCACAATCGCTCGGTCTGGCCGCGGTTTGGGTGAACCGCCCATCGGCGAGAAGAGGCGTCGGTGCCGTCAAAGTAGCCGAGGGCCGTCCCGACTTGCAGGTTCATGGTCTCGCGGAGCTTGCCGAGGCTTGCATACAGCCGCGAATCGTCTAGGCAGGAATCTTTACAACTCTCTTCTGAATCGCCCACATTACCAGTTCGGCTTTATTGTGAATTCCAAGCTTCCGCATCAGATTGAACTTGTGAGCGTCCACGGTTTTGCTGCTCAAGCCCAAATCTGTCGCCGCCCTGCGCACGGTTTTCCCTTCCGCCAGCAATTTTAGGACTTCCCGTTCCCGGGTTGTCAGCGCGTGTTCTTGCGGAGACGCGGATCCAACAGCGCGCGGCAGTTCATCTGCCGAATGTATTCGTCCGCAGACGCTGCGAACCATCTGGACGAGCTGTTCCACAGAGGTTTGGCGCGCGGCAGAATATTCCATAAGGGCTTGCGACCCATCGAATCCGGAACCGGACAGTTCCTGCTCGCTCAAGAATACTACCTTGGTATAGGGCGATTGGCGCGCGACTAGCCGTTCCGCTTCAGACGCAGACAGTCCGAACGCGCCGGCATCCGCGATCACCACATCCGGGCGAAACTCAAAAACCTTGCGTAGGCACTCGGCCGCATCTCCGGCTTCGCTTACTACCTCGAGATCAGGCTCGTCTTCCAACAAACGTCGCAGGCCTTGTCGCCAGAGAACGTAGTCATGTACGAGGACGCAGCGAACCTTTGTGCCCGGCATTTCCTTTTGCATCTGTGCGTGGGGACACACACTTCCTCCTTCTTTGCTTGGTCAGTGAATTTGCGAAATGACGCAGACGCTAAAAAGACTTCTACAAGAAAAAACCAAGCTGCTCACTTAATGTAGCAATCATGCTCACTTTTATATTGTAGCAATCATTCATTCGCTGTGACTGTGAAAATGCTGGAAGCGGCGCAATTTCCTTCATTCGCGGCAACTCGAAGGGCCCGCATCAGGTAGAATCGAGCACTTATGCTGCGTTATTTCACAGCTGGAGAGTCTCACGGCGAAGCGCTGGTTGCTTTCCTCTCGGGCCTGCCTGCCGGACTCAAAGTGGACCAGACGCTTCTCGACCATGAACTCTGGCGTCGTCAGCAGGGCTATGGCCGGGGGGGTCGTATGAAGATTGAGCGTGACACAGCGCACATTCTTTCCGGCGTCCGTCATGGGATGACGATTGGCTCGCCGATTTCGGTCCAACTCGAGAACAAGGACTGGAAAAACTGGCAGGACTCCTTGCCGGTTGGCGAAGGCGATCCCGCTCGTCACAAGCGGGTAGCATCTCCCCGGCCTGGGCACGCAGACTTGGCGGGAGCTCTGAAATACAACTTTCCTGAGGCCCGCTATGTTCTGGAGCGCGCGTCAGCCCGGGAGTCGGCGGCTCGAGTTGCCGTCGGAGCCATCGCCAAAGCGTTCCTCCGCGAGCTTGGCATTGACGTTCTAAGCCACGTCATCGCCGTCGGCAATGTGTCCATGAAAGAAAGCGTTCCTTGGGAGCGGATTAATGCTCTTTACAATCAGGAAGAAATCTTGCTGAATTGTGCTGACCCGGAAATCCAGCAATTGATGAAAGACGAAGTCGACAAGGTCCTCAAGACCGGTGATTCGTTAGGAGGAGTCTTTGAGGTGGTTGCCCACGGTGTTCCACCTGGACTGGGAACTTATGCGCAGTGGGACGAACGCCTGGATGCTTTGCTCGCTGCCGCCGTCATGTCGCTGCAAGCGGTGAAGGCGGTTGAAATCGGCTCCGGTATTGTTGCCGCAGCTTCCCCCGGTTCTGCTGTGCACGATGAGATCGGCTACGGCGAGCCCACGAGTTTTACTGCGTTCACTCGCACCCGCAACAATGCCGGCGGAATTGAAGGCGGCGTTTCGAACGGAGAAGAGATCCGCGTGCGCGGCTACTTGAAGCCCATCTCCACTTTGCGACGTCCACTCCAGTCGGTGGATTTCGCCACCCGCGAACCCGTGCGGGCCGCGTACGAGCGCTCCGACGTTTGTGTTGTGCCAGCCGCGGGGGTAGCAGCCGAGGCTATGGTTGCACTCACTCTGGCTCGCTGCGCTCTCGAAAAATTCGGTGGCGATTCCATGGGAGAGACCTTGCGCAATTTCCAGGGTTACCGCCGGCAACTGGAAAGCTACTGATGATTCATCCCATCGTAAAGTTCGGAAATCCTGTCCTCGAGAAGCCGGCCGAAAAAGTTACTGTCTTCGACGAAGAATTGAAGAAGCTGATCGATGACATGTTCGAGTCCATGTACGCTGCCCGCGGTGTAGGCCTGGCAGCGCCCCAGATCGGGATTTCCCGCCGCATCGCCGTGGTTGACGTCACCTTCAAAGAGGATCCTGAAGCCAAACTTGTACTCATCAACCCGGAAATTATCCATAAAGAAGGCCGCCACTCGCAGAGTGAAGGCTGTCTCAGTATCCCCGACTTCCGCGAAAACGTGAGCCGCGCTCAGGTTGTTACCATCCGCGCCCAAGATTTATGCGGAAAGATTTTCGAGAAGACCGGGGATGATTTACTGGCCCGCGCCTTGCAGCATGAGACCGACCACCTGAATGGCAAGCTCTACATCAGCCACATCAGCGCGCTCAAGCGCGACCTGATCAAGCGTAAGATTCGCAAGCTGGTTAAAGCGGGAGAATGGTAGAGGATTGAGTCATTGAGAGATTGAGTCAATGGCTCAATGTGTCAATGATTCAATCCCTCAATCTCGTCTTTTGCGCTACGCCTCGCTTCGCAGTACCCACGCTCACCAGTCTGGTTGAGGGTGGATTCCACGTTCGCCTTGTAGTTACGCAGCCTGATCGGCCCAAAGGACGCGGCCTCGAACTCGTCGCCTCTCCGATCAAGCAGTGCTCTCTAAAGTTGGAACTACCGATTGCCCAGCCTGAAAGCATCAAGAACAACGCCGACTTTCGCGCTCAACTAACCGATCTCAACCCTGACGCCATCATCGTGGTCGGTTACGGCCGCATCATTCCGCAATGGATGCTCGATCTTCCGCCGCTTGGCAACATCAACCTGCACGCTTCGCTCTTGCCAAAATATCGCGGGGCCGCGCCCATTCAGTGGGCGATAGCCCGAGGCGAGAGCATCACTGGGGTCACCACGATGAAAATTGATGCGGGCCTGGACACCGGTGACATTCTGCTGCAGCAGGAAATCCCAATTGCACCCAACGACACAGCAGAAACATTGGCCCCGAAGCTGGCGGTTGTGGGAGCGGATCTCACAGTTACAACGCTGCGCGGGCTCCAAGGCGACACCATTCGTTCCCGCCAACAAGATCACTCGCAGGCCACGCTCGCGCCCATCCTCAAGAAAGAAGACGGCCTCATCGATTTCTCTCGCCCCGCGACCGAGATCCTGAACCGCCTGCGAGCTTTTCAACCGTGGCCAGGTGCGCACTCAAAATTTCGCGGTAAGAATCTACAGGTATGGCAAGCGACCGGGTTCGATTGCACGCTGCCGTCGTCAGAACTGAAAGTGGAAGGTAATCATCTCCTCGTTGGATGCGGCCATGGTACGGCGATCGAACTCCTCGAAGTGCAGCTGGAAGGCAAAAAACGCAGCTCCGCACCGGATTTTATTCGGGGCTATCGCCCTCAGCCCGGCGAGAGGCTGGGCGCGTAACGCAATACGAATTCCTCCTTCGCAACGGCCGCTTCCGTCATACTGGCCTCAGTGAAACCAAAAACTCGACACTCGCAACCAGGAGTTTCCCCTGCCCGTGCTGCGGCTTTTGACATCCTGCTCCGCGTGGAGCGCGAGTCTTCGTATGCATCGGACCTGCTTCATTCCCGAGGCTCTGCCTCGCTCTCGACGGTTGATCACTCCCTGACAACCGAACTGGTCATGGGCGTCCTACGCTGGCGCTCGCTGCTAGACTCCCAAGTCTCAGACATCTCTTCACAACCGATCTCCAAACTCGATCTCGAGATTCTCACCGCACTCCGACTCGCGGTTTACCAACTTCGCTGGCTCAGCCGCATTCCTGCCCGTGCTGCAATCAATGAGAGCGTGGAACTCGTCAAGCGCGCTCGCAAACGCTCCGCCGCTCCATTCGTCAATGCCGTCCTGCGCAAACTCAGCGGCGGTGTATCGTCCAGCATCGATGCTCCTCCGCCCGCGATTAATGGTGCTTCCGCCGAGACGCTCGCCGCCAGCAGTGCCCATCCGCTGTGGCTCGTCGAACGCTGGACGCACGCCTATGGACTCGAAGCCGCAATTCAAATTTGCCGACACAATCAATCAGTGCCCGGGACCGCAATTCGCCTTCGTCATCCAGCAGCAGAAGACCAGCTCCGCGGCGAAGGAGTCGAACTAGATCCCGGTGCTTTCCTTGCCTCGGCGAGACGGGTTCGGAACGGAGACATTACGAGAACGTCCGCCTTTCGAGCGGGCCTCTGTGTTATTCAGGACGAAGCCTCGCAGCTCATCGCAGCTCTCGTGGGGCGCGGAGCGCGGATGCTCGACTGTTGCGCGGCACCTGGCGGAAAGACCCTGGCCATCGCCGATCATAATCTCAATGCCGACATTGTAGCGGTCGAGCTTCATCCGCATCGCGCCCGGTTACTGCGGAGGTTAGTGCGAGCTCACGATCCGTTCACCGAGGCGGCAGCCAGCAGGATAAGCGTGGTCGCCGCCAATGCGCTAGATTTGCCCTTCGTGGCAAGCTTTGACCGCATTCTCGCCGACGTCCCTTGTTCCGGCACAGGTACTCTCTCTCGCAACCCAGAAATCAAGTGGCGGCTCGTGCCCAAAGATCTTCCTGACTTGCAGGTGCGCCAGATCTCAATTCTGCGTTCGGCTCTGCATCAAGTCGGCGCCGGAGGCCGCCTGCTCTATTCCACCTGTTCTCTGGAACGAGAAGAAAACGAAGACGTCGTTGAGAGCGCTCTGGCAGAAGGGTCGCCCTTCCGCCTGGTCGACTGTGGAATTGAGCTTGAGCGTCTTCAACAACAAGGAGAATTAATCTGGAGCAACGTTTCTTCGCTCCCGCGTGGCCCTTACCTGCGGACGTTGCCCGGTGTTCACCCGTGCGATGGATTCTTCGCCGCGATCTTGAAAAAGATATGATTGGGCCGACCGTTTGTTAATACAAGCGGATGCGAATATTGTCTCTTATCGCACTTCGAAGTTCACCACCGCACCTGCAAGAACTTTCTGCCCAGCTGGTGGCGTCTGGACGACGATCACGCTTGCTGGCGATGGTTGTGGCGGCGAGCCTGGCACAGACGGCGCGGTACTCGGCGACGCCGCGTTCGCCGACGGAGGCGCCATGCTCACGTTCCCTAGTTTGAAGCCCGCATCCTGCAGTGTGCGACTTGCGCTGCCCAAGGGTTGCCCCACAAAACTCGGCATCACATACGCTGGCGGATCGGCTGCTGCCGTCACCAAAAGGCTGGTTTTGGGTGCCGCCACCCGGCTCGCGTTTGCGGGCGGGCTCTGCGCCAGCACTTGGTCGGCGGGCGTTCCCGGCAATTGCATCTCCGCCGTTGACGCCAGATCCAATCCACGGCGACGGATATTCCATTCCGCCGCTCGCTCACTCTGTTTTGTGACATCGGGAATCGCCACGCGCTGCGGTCCCAGGCTCTGCGCCACGCGCACCTGCCATCCCCGGCGCACCTTCGCCCCCGGCAGGGGCAACTGCGACATGATCCGTCCCTCGGGAATTTGCGGGCTGTAATACTGCCGCTCCACTTCGAGCTGCAGTCCAAGCGTGGCAACGGCACGCCCCGCGTCCGACGGTGTGAGCCCAACAATTGCGGGCACTTCTACTTCCTGGCCGTGAATCGCAAATCGCATTGCCGTCAATGCCGACAGCAGTGCCACAACCACCAGCGTCAGCGCCAGTATCGCAAAGCGGAAGAAAGGCTTCATAGCAACTAGAAACTATAGTCGGACGAATCGTGAGTGCGCCGATCCATCAAACGCCCGATCACCGCCAACCATCTTAGTGTGTCTCATCCGCGCCGGGCATGGTATCTGGCGTATCTACTTTCTGCACCAGGGGTCCTGGCATCTCCGGCGGCGGCTGGAACTGCCCTTGATCTTTCCCCGCCATGGCGTTGCTCATGAAATTCATCCAGATCGGCAGCGCGGCATGCGCTCCTGTTTCTTTGGCTCCCAGCGTTTTCTTTTCGTCGAATCCTAGCCACACGCCGCAAGTCATCGTGGGGGAGAATCCCACAAACCATGCGTCCGTGAAGTCATTGGTCGTACCCGTTTTTCCGGCAACCGGAATAGGCATCTTCGCTGCCGCCACTGCGGTCCCGTGCAACACCACCTCTCGCAGCATTGACGTCATGATCCGTGCCGTGCGTGCGCTGATCACATCCTTCACGTCCGGGTAATCCTCTTCCAGCACTCGTCCTTCGTAGTCAGTCACTTTGGTGATGTAGCGAGGGGTGACGCGCACACCGTCATTCGGGAATACGCTGTACGCCGAGGTCTGCTCCATCAACGTAATTTCCGCCGAGCCCAGCGCCACCGGCAAATAGGGCGGCAGCTTGGCTGTGATTCCGAAGCGCTCCGCGTACTCGATCACGCTCTTAATCCCGACCTCGCTGGCCAGTTTCAGCGCTGGTATATTCCGCGACTGCGCCAAAGCGCGCCGCAGCGTGATGACGCCTTCAAACTTTTCGTCATAATTATGCGGCGAGTAAGGCCCCGACCCAGTCTCGAAAGTGACTGGCTCATCGAGAATCGTATCCTCCGGACTTCCGCCCTTGTCGATGACCGTGGTGTAAACGTAGGGCTTGAACGACGATCCTACTTGCCGCAACGCCTGGGTCGCACGATCGAACTTCGACTCGCTGAAGTCCCGTCCACCCACCATTGCCTTGATTCCGCCCGTCGAGTTGTCAATCGCCACCAAGGCTCCTTGCGCGCCGGAGTCCTGCTCCAGGCTCACGCGCGCTGCTCCGTTGGCGCTCAGCGCAAGTATTCTTACATAGCAAATGTCGCCTGCTCGCAGCAGATCCTGGATCTTGCCCTGCGTCCACGCTACGTCCGCTTGCCCTATCGCAGCGGAGTAGCGACCGAACTTCAAGGTTGCAATCCCAATCCCAGATGAAGTCACTAGGGCGTGAACGTATCCATTCACCTCGGGTTCGTCATCCCAATCAGGATGCTCGTACTTGTCGATGGCGATTCCTTCCGCCAGCACGTTCTCCAAATGCCCCTTCCATCCATGTCGCCGTTCGTATGCTGCCAGACCATCCAGCACGGCCTGGTTCGCCGACTTTTGCAGATCGACATCAAGCGAGGTGTAGACCTTTAGCCCGCCTTCGTGTACTTGGTCGGCCCCGTACTTGTTTTCCAGGTATCGTCGTATCTCCTCCACGAAATAAGGCGCCAGCGAGTTGGGATCGTTTTGCAGATGCAAAGCAACCGGCGCCGACCGGGCGTCCGCCGCCTGGGCTGCCGTAATTTTTCCATCTTCGAGCATGGCATTGATCACCAGGTTTCGGCGCTTCATCGCCCGGTCGGGGTGGTTGATCGGCGAGTAGATTCCTGGGCCCTTGGGCAGACCAGCCAGGAGCGCGGCCTCAGTGAGCGTAAGGTTTCTGGCGGGCTTGCTGAAGTAGAACTCGGAAGCCGCCTCGAAACCATATACGCCATGCCCCAGGAAAATCTGGTTGGCGTATAGGGTGAAGATTTGCGGCTTGGTGAAGCGTCGCTCGATCTGAATGGCAAGCATCGTCTCTTGCACTTTGCGATGGAACGAGCGGTCGGGCGACAGAAAAAGATTGCGCGCCAATTGCATGGTTAACGTGGATGCGCCCTGAACCCTACCCCCGGACTCAATGTCGCGGTACGCGGCTCCCACGATGCGCCAGAAGTTGATTCCCGAATGCCGGTAAAAATCTTTGTCTTCAATCGACACCAGCGCGTCTCGCAACACCGGCGCAAAATCATCGTAGCCAGCCACCACCCTCCGCTGAAGAGCGAACGATCCGATCACACGGTCGTGGTCGTCAAACAACTCCGTAATCGAACTTGGCCGGTACGCCTCCAGAGCCTCGACCTGCGGCAAGTCCGTGGTGTAGACCAACAGCAGTCCAGCGGTCGCTCCCACCAGGGCGGAAACCAACACCAGCAGGGCAAACAACACGCGGCCCACAAACTTCCGTCCGGCAATCTCCACCGGTGGAAGATCTTCATAGAGCGACTTCATGGCGAGATACGTTCAGAATAGCAGGGCGTCAATGGCTCCGGTAGTCGCAAGCCGAGATCGGAAGTGGTGGTTGCGTGATGGCAGCTCCGCCGCAAAAGAAGCGGAAGAAATAAAAAAGAAATCGCGCACCTTGACGGTGCGCGATGAAATCTGAAAATCAATTGCTTCAGCTAACTCGTCCGGCTCTTCAGCACTTCGACGGCCTTATGCAACTGATCATCCTGTGTGCTCTTCGGTTTGGCTTCTGGTTCGGGGGTGGTAGGCTCCTGATCTTCATCATCTGAGATCGCGTTGTCCGTGTCGTCGGCCACCAGAACGTTGGGTGTCACCGCGTTTTCCTGAATCGCTTTTCCACTGGGCGAGTAGTATTTCGCCACCGAGAGAATCAGCGCCCCGCCGTCCGGCAGATCAATCGTTTTCTGCACCGATCCGTCGCCGAACGTCTTGTCGCCCACTACGTCCCCTCGAGCATTCTCCAGAATCGCAGCTGCCACCACCTCGGCCGCCCCTGCCGTTCCCTTGTTCACCAGCACGGCGACCGGGAGCGAAGTTACAGCTTTGGTCGGATCCGCATTAAACGCCTCTCGCGGAAACTTCTGGCCTTGCAGATAGGTGATGGTGCCGTGGTTCAGGAAAAGGTTGGCAGTGGCCACGCCTTCGCTTTCTTCTCCCTCCGACGAGTTCCGCAAATCCAGGACCAGCTTCTTCGCGCCTGATTTTTCCAGGGTCTTGATCTTTGTCGCAATTTCCTGCGCCTTGCCCTTGGTCAGAGCGTCCACTTTGACGTAGCCGATGCCATCTTCCAGCATCTTGTCAGAGACCGGCGGAATGCTCACCACGTCGCGGGTGATTACCATTTTCTGCGGCTCGGCTTTGCGCGCCCGCACCACGGAAATATTTACGGTCGATCCTGGCGTCCCAGCCAGCGCATCGCGAATCTCCGGCAACGACATGTCTCGCGTGCTCTGCCCTTCAATCGATTCGAAGATGTCGGTATCCTCAATCCCCGCCTTATCCGCCGGTGACCCTGGCAGCACAGAAACCACGTCTGCGTATCCAAAGCGTTTCGAGACTGTCGCTCCAATCTCTCCCTTCGCCTCCGACTTGTGAGCCTTGAGCGCCTTATAAGCCTCGGGCGTCAGGTAGCTGGAGTTTGCATCCAGCGATTCCACCAGCCCGTGCAATGCTCCGTCCGTCACCTTGGGAATGTTTGGATCTTCCACGTACTCGCTCTGTACGCGTGACAATACCTCGCTATAGACCTGCATCTGTCGGTAGGAGCCGTCGCCTGAGGAAGCGTGCACGCCCCCAAGGGAACCCACAACGACAAACAGCAACACGGCAAAGGACGAAACCAGAATCGCAGCTTTAGTTTTCATGGACATCAAATTTTTCGTTTCTGGAAAAGGACTTACTTCCTGACAAACGTATCACCATTATATCTGGTAGATGCTGCTTTTGGTCTGCTGGCTGCTTTGTTCCCCGTCTCGCCGGTAACTTGGCTGGAATCCCAGTTTATACACAAGACTTAAGACGATCCAGACTTAGCTTCGTTATCAGTTTTAAGCCGGCGGCTTGAAGTTCAGCGTGATCGAGCTCTGCACCGAAACGGCTCGACCATTTAAGGAATAAGGCTTGAAGCGCCACTGCTTCACTGCCTCGATGGCAGCCCGCGCAAACACTAACGATCCTTGCATGAACTTCGCGTCCTGTACCGTACCGTCGCGGTCGATTAGCACCTGCAGAACCACGCTGCCGCGCTGCCCGCCCGCTTTTGCCGCGTCAGGGTACACGGGATCAACCGGCTGTGCCAGTAGATCCCACGCCGCAGACTCCGGCAGACTCACCGGCTCAATCGATGACATTGCCGACTCAGCCGGCTTGGCTCCACTGGCTTCCGGAGTCATTGAAGCGATTTGCGACCTCAGGCTGGACGGAATGGCCGAACTGGTTCCCGCCGAGACACCATGCGGAGGCGCAGAAATTTGCACCGGTTGCGCAATGGGCCGCGGCTTTTGTTGGGCAGCGGTCCCCTGTGGCACAGGGGGATTTGGTTGCGCCTGCACTGCGGAAGAAACCTCGCCGGGTGACGCTACCGTCACACCCCCTGCCGCATTTCCAGTGGCCGTTGTCTGCTCCTGGACTGGACTCTCGACAGCCTGCGCCTGCCGGTTTTCACTGGATCCACTCTGGTTTTGATCGGACGGGACGTTCTCGCCCGGAGTCGCTTGCGCGCCGCCCGTCTCCGATCCCTTTGCTGGTTTTGCAGTCGGGTCAACCACGGGAAGCACGCGAATCTGCGACGGATCCGTTGTCGCGTCCGGAATATTTGCCGCGACCGGAAGCTTGTATTCGTCACCTTCCTGGCCAAAGGTCTCATGCTGCGTTACTGTCTGCGGCACCGGAACAGGCTGTGGATTCAGCCAACTCCCTCCCGTACGCACGGCATTTCGATAGACGACCCGCAAACCCTGGCGCGTTCTGGGCGCTGCCGCCAGAACCACACAAGCAACCGCCAATGCACCCACGAGGAAAATTTTGTTGCGCTTCGGCCTCGACGCTTCTGTTGGCTCTGCGTCTTTCTTGGATTCTCCTGACATGTAGGAGAAAAGAGCTGCTTCAGATTGCGCTTCCTGTGACGGCTCCTTCGTTGCGGGCTCATTATTATTTTGCGCCGGTGAAGCCGCTTGCGCTCCATAAGTCGGTGTTTCCCCGTATGACAGCAATTCGCTTGTGGTCGAGGCTTCCACCGGCATCTGCGGGGCTGATCTAGTCAGCCGGGCTTGCAAGGATGCCCACCCCGTCAGTGGCTCATGGGATTCGGCTGGCTCCGCTGCCGGATCTTCCTCTACCGCAGCGGCCATCGGCTCCAGCTCCGTGAGTGCGTCCACCTCCGCGGCTGCGGCTTGGTCCAGCGACTTCTGAACATCGCATTCCGTGTCGAATTGTGCCCCGGGCGCTGAGGTTGAGGATTGCAGGAATTCTCCCGCCCGAAAGGTTTTCTCGGGTATTTGGGCCACTGACCCCGGCGCTGCACCTGCCGCCACGCTCGCGGCTGCAGCCTTGGCAGGCGCTTCCGGCGCTGGCGATTTCCGCGCGCTGACCTCGGGTGGCTGCGTAGAGGATGGCTGCTTTGCACGAAGCAACTCGCAGGCCGTACTCATCGTATCCCGCACCTGTTCGGCGCGAATCGGTTTCACTAAAACGGAATTGGCTCCCGCCTGCAACGCCTCGGGTAGCCTGGCATCATCGCTCACGATCGCCAAGGTCAGCGGACGCTGCGCCGCTCTTTGATCCCTCGCCGTCTTCAGCAGGAAAGTCGCCTCCGGCTGATCGTCCCAATCGGTGATCACGATTTGAAACAGCTGTGTTGTAACCTTCTCCACTGCGTCCACCGCGCTTCGGCAGTACTCTCCCTCGATCCCCAGGTCCGTGAGCACCTGCAAGATCGGTTGGACCATCTCTTCACTGGACGAAAATAACAGGCAGCGTAAGGGCATGCTAATCCAGAGTAGGCAGCCCCAGTAACCGCGGCAAGTTACCGAGGTGGACAACTAATCTGAACGCATTCTGCCTGGGTACATGTCCATCCGGGGAAGCAAGAGCCTCAGCCCTGTCCGCTTTAAGGAATGCAGGATGGCCACCCGCCGCGTGCGCTAGAATGCTGGGTCGTTCTGATCGGCACAATATGCACACTGCGGATGTTGTCATCGTCGGTGGAGGGATCGTCGGCTCCAGCATTGCTTATCACCTCACAGAGAGCGGCTGCAGCAAAATTCTGGTCATCGAGCGCGAATCCGCCCAGGGCAAAGGATCCACTGGCAAGAGCATGGGTGGTGTGCGCGCTCAATTTTCTACTCCGGTCAGCATTCAGATGTCGCTTTACTCAATTCCTTTCTACGCCAACTTTGAAGAGCACCTGGGCTATCCCTGTGACTATCGGCCACAAGGCTACTTGTTTTGCGCGACCACCGCTCAACAGATGGCTTATCTACGGACGAACTACGCGCAACAACTGAAGATGGGACTGAAGAACGTTCGCCTGATGCAAGGCGATGAGATCGGCAGCATGTTTCCTCAGCTGCGCGCTGACGATATTGTCGGTGGGAGTTTCTGCTCCACCGATGGCTTCGTCGACCCCTACAGCGCCATGACGGGATTCATGACCTGCGCAGCCGACCGTGGCGCAACATTGTGGAAGAACACAGTCGTAACAGGTTTTACGCGAGACGCAAACGGGATTGTATCTGTCGAGACGACGCGCGGCCCCGTGGCCGCTCGCAAGGTAGTAAACTGCGCCGGCGCCTGGGCTGCGGGAGTGGCACGGCTCGCCGGCGTGGATCTGCCTGTCGAGCCGTTGCGCCGCATGCTCGTCCCCAGTGAACCGTTTGACGAATTTCCCCACACCGCGCCCATGATCGTCGATATGTCGAACGGATTTCACTTTCGCCCCGAGGCCCGCGGCTTTCTCCTTGCCTGGAACGATCCGGAAGAAACTTCCAGCTTCAAAACGGATTTCGACCCGGCCTTTGTCGAGAAAATCCTGACCCGCGCCGCTGATCGCGTGCCGTGCTTTGCCAACCTTCCGGTGAATCCTAAGCGCGCATGGGCCGGCCTTTATGAGATGACGCCGGACCATCACCCAATACTCGGCGAAGCGCCCGGTGTGCGCGGTTTTTTCCTCGCCAACGGTTTCAGCGGACACGGCGTGATGCACGCCCCGGCAACGGGCAAGATTCTGAGTGACCTGATTCTGACCGGGAAGACGGAGTTGATCGATGCATCATTGCTCAGTCTTGCGCGCTTCGCCGAAGGCCGTTTAATTCACGAAACGGCCGTATTGTGAGAGCGTGCTGACAGTCACTTCGGGGCGGCATTCATTACCCCGGACCTACGTCCGGGGTCGAAACTCCGAAAGCAGGAAGGAATTCGCCACAAGGAAACATGGCACTGAAGGAACACAACTACTGGCTCACCACCGCCGACTTGCCGAAAACAGACGCTGCTCATCGACTTCCCGAACGAGTGGACGTCGCCGTCATCGGCGCTGGCTTCACTGGGCTATCAGCAGCGCGCACGCTGGCGAAACGTGGCGTCTCGGTTGCCGTCCTCGAAAGCGAAACCGTTGGCTGGGGCGCCAGTTCTCGCAACGGAGGCATGGTTCTGACCGGCATGAAGCTGGGGGTGAACAAACTCATCTCCATGTATGGACGCGACCTCACCCGCCGCATGTATGCTGCGTCGCTAGAGACCATCGACTGCGTCGAGCAGATTGTCCGTGAAGAAGGCGTCGACTGCGACTTTTCCCGTTGCGGCCATCTTGAAGTCGCCTGCAAGCAAAAGCATTTCGACGATTACGCGCGGCAGGCGGAAGTAATCGCGCGCGAGTTTGATCACCAGCTGCGCGTCGTGCAGCGACACGAATTGAGCGCTGAAATCGGATCGACTATTTACTACGGAGGTATGGTCGATGAAGTCAGCGCAGGCGTGAATCCCGCGCGCTATGTTGCAGGATTAGGGCATGCGGCAATAAAGGCCGGAGCGGAGATCCTCGAGCAAACGCGTGTTGAAGGCGTGCTGCGCGAATCCAGCCAGGGCGAATCCGGCTGGAAGATCACGACCTCGCGAGGCACGCTCTGGGCCCGTGAAATCTTTGTTGGCACCAGCGGCTACACCAGCAAAGCAACTCCCGCTCTGCAAAGGAAAATTATCCCGATCGGCTCGTTCATCGTGACGACAGAAGTTCTGCCGGAAGCGCTGGCGCACGAACTCAGCCCGCGCAACCGTATGATTTACGACTCAAAGAATTATCTCTACTACTATCGCCTCACGCCCGACCGCCGCATGTTGTTCGGAGGCCGCGCCGCATTCTTTCCCGAGAACGACCAGACGATTCGCAGGAGCGCCGAAATCCTGCGCCGTGGCATGGTCGACGTTTATCCCCAACTACGCGACGCCAAAGTCGAATACGTCTGGGGCGGCACGCTCGACTTCGCCTTCGACATCATGCCGCACGCTGGTCAGATCGACGGCATTTATTACGCGCTCGGCTACGCCGGACACGGCGTCGCCATGGCTACGTATCAGGGTCAGAAAATGGCAGATTTAATCGCGGGCGAGAAACCCGAGAATCCCTTCGTGGGCATTCCGTTCCCAGGTGCGCCATTCGGCCTGTACAACGGCAAGCCGTGGTTTCTGCCGTTCGCGGGAATGTGGTACAAGTTTCTGGATTGGGTGAGCTAGAATCCACACACAGATGATCTCCCGCTCCGACGATTACGTGGAATATTGCCGCGAGACCGCGAAGCACGCGAGCGACGCGCACGATTTGGCTCTTCGGGGAAGGGACAAAAAACAAATTACGCGCCTCATCCACACTCGGATCGCCGAGGCCGTCGAACTCCACTCCGGCGATGACCTCGTGGACATCGGCTGCGGCGACGGCACGCTTCTTCGAATCGCGGAACGTGCTGGCACCAGGACCGCCATTGGCTTGCTGGCCACTGACGAAGAGGTAGCTGTGCTGCGCCGGTTTGGCATGGAGGCCCGACAGGGCTGACCGATCAACTTCCGCTTCCCGATGAATGCGCCTCTGTGATCGTCTGCAACAGCGTGTTGTTGGTGGTTCCCAGGGAAAGAATTCCCGCGAGTTTGCGTCAGATCCGCCGTATTGCCAAGGCCGATGCGCGAATATTCCTGGGAGAAATTCCGTTCACGGAGCAGCACGATCCGACTCCGCGGTTCACTACTCGCCGGGAAACGCTCAGCTACTTATACCGTGAACACGGTCTCAGAACGTGGTTCGGAACGCTGCGGAGAATGATCTGGTGGGCGCTTCGTCGACAACCGGCCGTCCTACGCCCCGGCACCGCGATCTCTTTCTTTGCCGCGCCGTCCGAGTTCATCACCATGGCGCAGGATGCAGGTCTCGAGTTCGTCCGCTACTGGCAACATGACCACCCGAATACCCGCAACAATCACTTGTTTCGAAAAGCGAGCTAGCCGTTACTGGCGGCGCAGAACGAAGTAAATAAACGGTCCCAACGCCATCGCGATCCCTCCGCCGATTGCGGCGAACCGGTCGCTTCCCAGCAGCGCCACCAAACTCATCACCACCGGCGCGCCGACAACGTAGAGCAATCCCATCCGCCCGCCGGGGATGAGAAACGCGCGCGGCATTTCTGGCCGCGTGCGGCGGAGTTTCCAGGCTGAAAGCACAGTCAGCACCGTCGTGGCAGAGCGCAGCCAGATGTATACAGAGATGAGCTGGCCAAGACTTTGCCAAGCGAGCAGCGCGTAGATGATCGCCGATGCCACAATCGCCAGCCAGGGCGTCCCATACCGCGAATGCTTGCGCGTGAGCGCTGAGGGAAGATATCCATCTTCCGCCATGGCGAAGGGCATCCGTGTCGTAGTGAGCACGGTGCTGTTGAGAAGTGCGACGTTGCCTACCATCGCCGCCAGCGTCATCCAGGTACCAAGCCACGGACCGCCAATCATTTTCGCCGCGTCCGAGAAAAAACCGGTGTGCCACTTCTGCCACTCCCCCGCCGAGCCCAGCCCGGCGAACGTGGGCAGAAAGTACGCCGCAATCGACAGCGGAACGACGAGCGCCAGCGCCCGCGGATAGGCGCGTTGCGGGTCCTCGACTTCCTCCGCCACGGTCGAGAGTTGCTCGTAGCCGGAATACAGCCATAGGCCCAGCGCTAGTCCCACGCCGAAGATTTTGAATGTTGGCTGGTGCGGCGGAGTCAATGGGACAAACGGATTGTGATGCCACTTCATCAGGGCCATCACAATCATCGTCATCACCGGAACAAAGATGAAGATCTCGAGCGCAGTTGCGACTTTCCCTACCATCTGAATGCCGCGCACATTGATCCATGTGATCACGGCAATCAGCGCGACGGAGACGAGGTAGTGCTTCCACCCGGTGATTCCAGGAAAAAGATAGTCAGTGAAGAGAACGGCGTAAGCCCCGCCCAATAAGAACGACGCTGACCAATTCCACCATCCCGCAAGAAATCCCCAGAAGCCACCGAAGGCTGCGCGCGTCCAGCGATAGAAGCCGCCTTCAACGGGCATTGCGGTGGTGAGTTCTGCCGACACCAGCGAGACTGGGATGCACCAGAAAAATGGCAGCACCAGCAGGTAGATCAGCGTCATCCCTGGACCTGAGGTGGTGACCATATCTTCGAGTCCGAAAGGGCCGCCTGTCGTGTAGGAAAACATCACGAAGACGAGATAGAACAGGCCAGCTTTGCGAAGAGCGGATGCGTTGCCGTTAGAGGAGGTCAAAGTATCTGGTCTCGAGGCTATGCGGCGAGTGCTCCTGTCAGAGCGCCTTCGAGTTCGAGCAATTTGCGCTTTACGTCGAGTCCGCCGCCGTAACCGCATAGTGAGCCATCGGAGGCAATCACGCGATGGCAGGGGACGACAATCGCGATGGGGTTGCGATTGTTCGCCATGCCCACGGCGCGAAACGCGTTTGGCTTGCCGACGGCGCGAGCAATGTCTGCGTAGGTGCGCGTTTCGCCGTAAGGGATTGCCAGCAGTGCGCGCCAGCAGGCTAGCTGGAAATCCGTGCCGCGAAGATCGATCGGGAAAGTGAACTCGCGGCGCTTGCCGGCGAAATATTCTTCGAGCTCACTCAGGTAAGGTTGCATCACGCGAGAGGACGGCTCGAACTGGAAGCCCTTTTTTTCTTCGCGAAGATCGCGTGGATTCGGGCGAATCGATTGCTGTCCCGGCAACCTGGCGTCGAATTCAAGGGCAACCAAACCTTGGCTGGATGCTGCCAGAAACAACGGTCCAATCGGTGAGTCGATGTTTGTGGTGTGAAGGATTTCCATTGAAATCGATTCCTCCAGCACAAATAACGATAGCAGACGATGCGGCTGTTGCATGCGGATAAAAAGATTTTCACCTCAGAGGCAACAGGAAGAAAAACTAAAGGGAAAAACAAGAACTAAGAACTACTGACGCGGTGTGTGGGCGGTTCTGTTTCGGGTGTGGGTACCCCCCTCCCCCTGGATCTTTGGAATCACTGAGTTAGCAGGAAATTCGATGGCAAGATCTCTGGGCTCAATGACTTACGGGTAAAATCTTGTGTTTAAAGAACTTAGAAGATCGCTGGAGTTGCAAGTCGTTGAGAAATCAGCAAACTGCATCGCAAATTTCAGACGCTACCGCGGGCAGCCCGCAGTTGACAGAAATCGAGTTTTCGCCCACAGTGTCTGCGGCGTGCTTATGGCCCTATCTCTGCCTCCCATGAGGAAAGGTGTGCTGGTTGCCGTGGCGGTGGTATTGGCGCCGGTGCTGCTGGTGGGAGTGGTCGCGTTTGCGGCGGGGGACTGGCGGGAGATTGGCGCAACCGCCGGCGGAGATCAGGTTTCGGTGAGCTCGGTCACGGCTCATAAGAACGGCCTGCGCACTGCCTGGATCCGCGTGGAGTACAAAGAACCGGCCAAGCTGCCACAGGGTGGTCCCTTCGTCGAACTCCGAGCTCGGGTGCACTTCAATTGCGCCAGCGGCAGCGCGGTGCCGAACTCCGAATGGTTTTACTCACGCGACCACAGTGGCAAACTTGTGGTCAGCAAGAAGACGCGGCGGGATGATCAATTCGGACAACTCTCGGAAGGAAACTTCGGGGAGATGGCAAGGGAGTTTGTTTGTGGGCAGAAATAATAAGGAAGCGCGCGGAACGCGAGATTGACGTGTCGCAAAGAACGCGACCCATTCGGCGCGNNGCGCGGCTCGCCAAGATCCTTCATTCGCGCAAAGGGCGCGCTCTTTCAGGATGACACTCAACCCACGGATTTCCACAGGCTGGGCACATCGGTAACTCTGCAACCACTTCCACCTGCGGCGCTTCCGGCATATTCTGGTAACGAAAACGCAGCCCGCGGCTGCCGCTTCACTCATCTAGTATGGATTCATTTCGTCTCTATTCAGTTGTGGTTGCAGGCAGCGCCATCGCTCTGGGCGCCTACGCGTTTTTGCGGCGCAAGCCCAAGGGCGAGGCAGATCTCGAACGCGAACGCCGAACCTGGCTTGACGGTATCGGCCGCATCACGGATGGCACGGTCATCGATGTGCAGGAGTTGGCCCCGAACACCGGTCATCACGCCGCAGTGTTTCTCATCTACAAGTATGACGTTGCTGGCGTGTCCTACGAGTGTTCGCAAGACGTAACCTATCTGAGGCAGTGGATCAACCTGCATTCCTGCCGCCTGGGGCTGCCCACGTCGGTGAAATACGATCCGCACAATCCCGGCAACTCGCTGGTGGTCTCGGAGAGTTGGATGGGATTACGGCAGTAGAGGCCGTGAGCAGGTTGGTGTAGGTGCAGAGGAAACAGCAGGTCTCTCCACTTCGCTTCCCCCTCCCTGCTGGAAGGGGAAGCGCAGGTCGGGATGACAATTCGTGATGGGATACGGCGACTGTGAGGCTGGTTTAGAAGGTCAGATCTGGTAGTCCTGGTAGTCGTCTTGAAAGAGTTCTTGGGGAGAGATGTTCGGAGTGGAGGTCCCTTCATCGATTGTGAGGCAAGGCTCCGCGCCCAGCACTTCGTGCGTATGTTGCTGAAATCGCTCACGCAATTCGTGTACTTCCGTAGCCAGTTTAATGATCACGTCGGACAGGGGATCGCGGATGTCCTTGGGGTCAGTGATCACCACGCGTTTGCCGTCGCGCAGAACAATGTGTCCGGGCACACCTACGATGGTGGAGTTTGCCGGCACATTGCGCAGCACGACCGAGCCTGCACCTACGCGGCAGTTGTCTCCGATCGTGATGTTGCCCAGCAGCTTCGCGCCGGAGCCGATCGAAATGTTGTTCCCAAGCGTGGGATGTCGTTTGCCCTTTTCTTTACCGGTGCCTCCCAGCGTTACTCCCTGATAAAGCGTGACATCGTTGCCGACGATGGCGGTCTCACCGATCACAGTGCCCATGCCATGGTCGATGAAGAGACGCCGTCCAATCTCCGCGCCGGGATGGATCTCAATCCCCGTGAACAGGCGGGCGACTTGTGATACGAATCTTGCCAGGAAGCGCATACCATGTCGCCATAGCCAGTGGCTCATGTGATGGGACCACACCGCGTGCAGACCCGGATAGCAGATGAGCACCTCGAGGTAGGAGCGGGCGGCGGGGTCGGACTCGAAAACAGCCGCAACATCCTCGCGCACGGAGTGGAAGAAACTGATCATGCTATGGATGAACGTAGCCTAGCCGGGGGAGTCAGTGCAAGAGCAAGAAACGGATGAGAACTGAGAACAGGGGTTCTAACCGCCAGTCTGGAAGCCGCCGCTGTGCGCGACGGTAATACGAAGGTACTTATAAGGATTCACCGGAGTGTCGTTAATACGGACTTCATAGTGGAGGTGCGGTCCGGTAGAACGCCCGCTGAGGCCGACATAGCCGATGGTGTCGCCACGATGGACGTGTTGACCGGGTGTAACAGCAAAGCCGGAAAGATGGCCGTAACGGGTGGAGATGCCGTGGCCATGATCCATCATGATGGCCTTGCCATATCCGCCCATGAAATCTGCGAACGTAATTACGCCATCTGCGGGTGCGATGACCGGGTGGCCGTAATTGCTGCTAATATCCACACCGCTGTGAAATGCGCCCTCGCCGTTGAAGGGATCGATGCGCTCCCCGAAGCTTCCCGTGACTTGGCCTTCAACCGGCCAAAGATTGGGAGCGGCGTTGGCGCGATACCAGTCGGCGGTGGTGGCATTGCGAGTCATTCCCAAGCTGATGCCAACGCTGGCGTCGCCAGTGAGCGCGGAAGTGCGGAGCGCGCCAAGCTGGTCCAACGAGGAAGTGACGTCGGCGTCGTGAATCTGCTGCTGCGTGGCCGTAACCAGCGTCGGCTGTGATTTCAGACCATAAAGAGCCGAGACCTCACTGGCAATCGAGCCCAGGGAAGCGACTTGTACGTCGCGCTCTTTGGCGACCTCTTCCAGCTTGGAATAACGGTCCTTAAGCTGCTCCTTCTCGGTGCGCAGTTCGTTGTAGCGGGAAACCTTCAGGAGCATGCGGGTGTAGGAACTGGCGATACCGGTGAGGCTGAGGAATCCGATGGCCGCGCCGACAACAAATACGTACAAGTAATGGACTGGAATGGAGATCTTGCGCAACTGGCCGTCGTCTCCCCGGGCCACGAAAAGTATGTAGAAGCGTTTTTGCAAATGCCTTCCTTCTTCCGCTTTGAATGATCAGGGCCGGAACTCCAGGCAAAGTTCTGAGGTTGCAGAGAGCCTGTTCGGACAACCTGATTGTTCCGGGTCACGCGTTCCCATCTTGGGAATGGAGACTTCTAACGTGCCCTGCTGCCTACCGGAACCGGCGGCCCAAGCCTCAGATACATCTTTTGTCTGCAATTCCTAAAGGAATGCATAACTTAGCTCGGCCAGAGATCAGAGATCATTGTGAATGACTGGTAAAAGGTAACAAACTGGGTTCCCCCTGTCAACGGGAGTGGACTGACTTAATCGTTACTTAAGGCGGGTAATCGGAAGTCATCCCGGGACAGGTTACGCGGTGCCGGGCGTAATGAACAGGACTTGCCTGAAGGCCATCTCAGGGGTGGTGAGCGCCGGAGCGTCGAGTCCCTTATATTGGTGGTCGTGGTAATTGCCGAAAAAGCGCTGATCTCACAGATTCGCCGTCTAGCGAAGGCCAAGGTCAACCCCGCAGTTTTGACCGGGATTGGAGACGACTGCGCCCTGCTGAGACTTCCGGCGGGCGAAGGCAAGGGACGGGACACGCTGGTCACTACTGACTTCTCGCTCGAAGGAATCCACTTCCGGCGGAGCTGGCATTCGCCGGAATCAGTTGGCCACCGGTGTCTTACGCGAGGGTTGAGTGACATCGCTGCCATGGGCGGGAAGCCTGTTGCGGCATTTCTTTCCCTTGCTCTTCCCCGCGACCTGCCGCTGAATTGGGTGCCCCGCTTCGCTCGTAGCTTGATCAGTCTGGCCGAGAAATACGGGGTAACCCTTGCCGGAGGCGACACATCGGAGTCGCCCAATGGGATTCTGGCTGACATCATTGTCTTGGGCACCGCGCCCAAGGGTAAGGCTGTGTTGCGCTCGGGAGCCAGGCTCGGCGATTACGTTTATGTGAGCGGGGAACTAGGGGGTTCGGCGGCTGCGGTCTGGAAAATGCGGCAGAAGCCCAAGCGCAAGCTGAATCCGCGGGGGTATCCGCGGCACTTCTTTCCCGAGCCGCGAATCGAACTGGGTCGTATTCTGCGCGAGAAAGGCTTGGCCTCGGCGATGATCGATACCAGCGATGGCCTCTCCACTGATCTTGCCCACATCTGTGAAGAGAGTGGCGTCGGGGCGGAACTACAAGCAGAAGCCATCCCCCGGGCGAGTGTTGGCAAGCCATTGCGGGAAGTCGATCTCGAGTTTGCCCTGCACGGCGGGGAAGACTACGAACTGCTATTTACCGCGCCCCGCGGCAAGCGGATCCCATCCCGGATTGCCGGCATCGTCATTACGCACATTGGCCAGATCACTCGCGGACGGAAGATATTCCTGACGAACCGGTCCGGTGCTGCGCGCGAGCTCGAGCCACGGGGATGGGAACACTTCCGCAAGTAGTGGTTACCTTAGTCACCGGTCATCATCTATGTCTATACCTGCGCGCGCAAAACGGTACTAGAGTAGTGGCATGTCGTTCTCCCGAGTTGTCTCCCTTCGCGTTCTGCTTGTTTTGCTGGCGATCACTGCCACGGTCGCAACGCTCGCTGCCGAAAAGAAGCAACCGCCTCCCCCGCCGGCCCACGCCCAGTCTCCAGTGCCCGCGGTAACCGATGAGTATATCCATAAGGAGTTTGGCGATAACTGTTCGCTGCTGGGCGGCCCGCCGCAGTTTGTCGGCGATCTCGACGGCGACGGCGTGGATGATCTTGTCGTGGCTGGCCGATGCAAGAATCCCATGGCCGACCAGGCTGAATACGGCTTTCGCGTGGCCGATCCCTATGACAGCTTTCTAGGTTTCGGCGATGTAAAAGTCACATCTACATTCGCCTCGGATGCGCCCGAGCGCAAGGGCGTTTGTCTGCTGATTGTCCACGGCGTGGGTCCCGAAGCCTGGCGTTCCGATAAACCAAAGCCCAAGTTTCTGCTGATCAATCTGCCCTTCAAGACGCTTACGGTGAAAAGGCTGGCGCTCAAAAAGAAGACCGTCCTCGGCGTTTACATGGAAGAGCAGGGTGAAGGCGAAGCGACCTCTTCGGTCATCTTCTGGGACGGGAAGAAGTATCGCTACCAGATACTGGGCGCGGATTTAGAATAGGCCTTCAGCCCTGTTCTGGGGCTGCTAGGGATACCCATTCCAATCTTCCAGTCGGTGAAAGTGACGAGTTATACTCGTCTGTGAACGACACAGGGACGAACTTCGTCAACTGCTACGAGGACGTTAGCCGTTCCGACGCGTACGCCACACTCGAGTTCGCGAACACCTATTACCTTGCCTACCGCGATCTTCCGGCGATCATTTCAGAAAATGTCGTGGGTACGAAGGCGCTTGATTTCGGTTGTGGCACTGGCCGGTCAACGCGGTTCCTGCGGAAACTCGGGTTTAATGTGACCGGAGTCGATGTCTCGGAGGACATGCTGCGGATCGCGCGCTCTCTGGATCCTTCGGGCGACTACCACCTCGTGCCGGGCGATAATCTCGACGAATTTGAGGCTGGGGCCTTCGACCTCGTGCTCTCCGCTTTTACCTTCGACAACATTCCAGGGGCGACGAAGACAAGAATCTTTCGCGATCTGGGAAAGCTGCTGACGCCGAATGGAACCATGGTCAGCGTCGTTTCGTCGCCCGAGATTTACACCCATGACTGGGCCTCATTCACGACCAAGGATTTTCCGGAGAACGCCGCAGCCCGCAGCGGGGACGTCGTGCGCATCGTCGTTACTGACCATCAGGACCGGAGGCCGGTCGAAGACATCATGTGGACCGACGAATCGTACCGCGCGGTGTATCGAGAAGCGAGTTTGCAGGCCATTCAAGTCGTCAAGCCCCTGGCCACAGGCGACGAACCATACGGGTGGGTGAACGAAACCAAGATCGCTCCCTGGGTGATTTACGTGTTGAGGCGAGCGATGTAGTGCTAGAGGCGCCAGCCTGATGGCGTGTGTGCAGTCTTTCATGCCATGTGATCTACCTCACACCTGCCTGCCCACCCACCCGCTATAATCCTTCCCGCCATGAATCTCGAAGAAAAAATCGCAGAACTGAAAAAGCGCAACCAACTCGCCGAAGCCGGCGGAGGCGAAAAGCGGCGTGAGCGCCAGCATAAGGAAGGCAAAATGTCGGCGCGGGAGCGCATCGAGTTCCTGCTCGACGAAGGCACCTTCGAAGAGACCGACAAGCTGGTCACGCACCGCTGCAGCGACTTCGGCATGGCCGAGCAAAAGCCTTATGGCGACGGTTTTGTCACCGGCTACGGCCGCATCGAAGGCCGCCTGGTATACCTCTTCGCGCAGGATTTCACCGTGTTCGGCGGATCGCTCTCGGAGACCAATGCGGGGAAGATCGTGAAGATTATGGATCTTGCCGCGAAGATGGGTGTGCCCGTGATCGGGCTGAATGATTCCGGTGGGGCGCGCATTCAGGAAGGCGTGATGTCACTGGCCGGATACGCCGACATTTTTCTGCGCAACACGTTATACAGCGGAGTGGTGCCGCAGATTTCGGCGATCATGGGACCGTGCGCCGGCGGCGCAGTGTATTCGCCTGCCATCACCGACTTCGTTCTCATGGTCGACAAGACTTCCTACATGTTCATCACCGGGCCCGACGTGATCAAGACGGTGACTATGGAAGAGGTCACCAAAGAACAACTCGGCGGCGCCATGACTCACAACGAAACCTCAGGTGTGGCGCACTTTCTGGCGCACGACGATGCCGAGTGTTTGTCGATGGTGCGCGAGCTGCTGAGCTTTGTGCCCTCCAACAACCTGGAGGAGCCGCCGCGCAAGCCGTGCCACGACCCGATCGACCGCGCCGATGCGGCGCTCGACAAGATCGTGCCCGCGCAATCGAATCTGCCCTATGACATGAAGGACGTGATCCACGCCGTGGTCGACGACGCATACTTCTTCGAGGTGCAGGAGCACTACGCGAAAAACATGGTCGTCGGATTCGCGAGGCTAGACGGGCGCTCCGTAGGAATCGTCGCCAACCAGCCAGCCATGCTGGCGGGAACGCTTGACATCAATGCCTCGATCAAGGGCGCGCGCTTCGTCCGGTTCTGCGACTGCTTCAACATTCCGCTGGTCACCTTCGAAGATGTCCCAGGATTTCTCCCCGGCACCGCGCAGGAATACGGCGGCATCATCAAACACGGCGCGAAACTGCTCTACGCCTTTGCCGAAGCCACGGTCCCGAAGGTAACGGTGATCACGCGCAAAGCGTACGGCGGAGCCTATTGCGTGATGGCGTCCAAGCACATCCGCACCGATGTGAACTACGCGTGGCCGACCGCGGAGATCGCAGTCATGGGCCCGGAAGGCGCGGTGGATATCGTCTTTAAACGCGAACTCGACGGTGCGGAAAATCGCGAGGCAGCCCGCCAAAAAAAGATCGAAGAATTCCGCGACCGCTTCGCCAGCCCCTACGTCGCAGCCGACCGCGGCTTTGTCGACGCCATAATCCAACCCCACGAAACCCGCAGGAAACTGATCCAGGCATTGGCCATGCTGGAAACCAAACGCGACAAGAACCCGCCGAAGAAGCATGGAAATATACCGCTGTAGGATCCGCCGTTGAGAGCTTCTGAGGTGCGCTTAGGTGGGAACAAAAACTAAGAGTTCCGAGGTGATGTTGGGTCCATTCGTCTCGGCCAGTAGCTCGCGTTTAGACCCTTGCTTGACCTGCTATCGCAGCTTCCCTTGCGGGATACCGCGCGCGATCTTCGCTCGGGCTCCGGGCTTACCGCCAACCGGAAAAACCTACCCAACGCCTCGGAACTCTATCCTGCCTTCGACATTTCTTCTTGTTCTCCTCGACCAGCGCTTTGCTATAGACCCTTGCTTGCCCTCCCTCCTCATTTTCATGAATTGGGTGACTGCGCTTGAGTCCCGGACGCCGCACCAACCGGAAAAACTTCAGAAGCTGTCAAAGAACGATTATGTTTCTACTCCTTCCATTTTCGGAGTCAACAAAAAGTTTGCGTTTGTAACTCGCGTATTTTCAGCCGAGTGCAGGCCGTCCACAGGCGGGTGACCGGAATTGGTGCAACGGTCACAGCAAATTTGAGCAGAGCGGGACGCGGGGCGACGATTTTCGTGCTTTTCGCGCTTTCAAATTGGGAGCGGCGAGGCGTCCAGGTTTTCGATGGTGCTTTCGCGACTTGTGAAAATCACGCAGAACCAGCGCTGGGCAAGGGTTTTGGAGATGATCCCTGCGCGGGGCAGTCAGCCGATTTCGATTGTTTCGTCGACGAGTTGCTTGTTAACCTCGTCCGTGCCGGTGAGTTCAAACGAGTTGGTGATCGCGGCTGTCCCCTTCTCCACGCGGGTGATGACGTAGGAGCAGCCAATCCAGTGGGCTTCGGCGAGATCGGTCGGCGACCAACGGGCGGGATGATCGGGGTGGGAGTGGTAGAAACCGACAATGTCCTCACCGCGCTCGCGGCCTTCGCGCTGGATGCGGATCAGTTCCCGGGGATCAATGTTGTAACGGTTCTGCGGCGAGTCGGTGCGGGTGTTGCCGCAGCGTGCTGTCGAAGTTACGATACGGGCGCCGTCGTTGTCCATGCGGCCGAGCAGCACACCGCAGCATTCGTGCGGGTAGGTTTCTTCGCCGTGCCGGCGAAGGGATTCATATTCTTTGGGTGCGATCTTGAGCATGAATGGAATGCAGAAGTCAGAAGTCAAAATCCAGAAGTAAGTCTTCGGGATGTTTTACTTCTGATTTCTCACTTCTGACTTCTGTTATCCCTCCGTCCAGAATCTCTCACTCAAATATTTATCGCCGGAGTCGCAGAGGATGGTAACGATCACCGCTTGCTGTTCTTTTCTCAATTGAAATTGCTCGGCGACTTTAAGGCCGGCGAAAACGCCGGCTGCGGCAGAGATGCCCAGCAGCAGGCCGCAGTCGCGGCCCATGCGGCGGGCCATCTCGTAGGCGTCTTCGGTTGCGATCTCGAGGTTTTCATCCGCCAGCGTCGGATCGTAAATCTTGGGAACGATGGCGCTGGCCATATGCTTGGCACCTTCGATGCCGTGAAACGAAGAATCGGGTTGCAGCGAGATGCAGCGGATTGCAGGATTCAGTTCCTTCAGACGGCGAGTGGTGCCCATGAAAGTGCCGCTGGTTCCGAGCATGGCGACAAAGTGAGTAATGCGTCCTTCGGTCTGTTGCCAGATCTCGTTTGCGGTCCCGTGATAGTGTGCTTGCCAGTTCGCATCGTTGGAGTACTGATCGGCGTAGAAATACAAATCTGGATGTTTTGCGGCGAGTTCGCGGGCCATTCGAATGGCGCCATCCGATCCTTCGCCGGGATCGGTGTAGAGAATATTGGCGCCGTAGGCCTGCAGGATCTTTTTGCGTTCTACCGAGACATTGGTGGGCATGCATAGTGTCACCGGAAATCCCTCAGCAGCGCCCAGCATGGCATAGGCAATGCCAGTATTGCCGCTGGTGGCATCGAGCAGGATTTTGCCGGGAGTGAACTTTCCATTGCGGCGGCCTTCGGCGACGATGTTGGCAGCGGCGCGGTCTTTCACGGAGCCACCTGGGTTGTACCATTCGGCCTTGCCTAAAAGAGTCACACCGGGTAAGGGCGCGGTAAGGCGATCGAAGCGCAACAGCGGAGTGTTGCCGATGCGGTCAAGCAAACTCTGGCCCGCACGCACCATCTCGCGTCCGGGCGCCTGATGCGCCGGGAAAGCCGCGATCGATTTGGTTGAACCTTGAACCATATCTGAATCTGAAACCTTTCCTCGTGACTATCGTAATATGCAAGAACGAGCGAAACAGGCTATGTAGTATGGTGTCCTTAGATGACACGGATTGCAAGTCCGATGCAGCGCCAAATAAGCGTCGTGCAATTTGCACGAGGCCTGCATCCAATAGGGAGATTGAAAGCGGAGAATAATGCCCAAAGCGATTGAAGCGCGAACGTATGAGGAAGCGCTGGCGTGGCTGCGCGATCACGGGTTCGACGTGACGGAAGCGCCAGGCACGAACGGCCGGGTGTTCCTCAGGAAATACAACGTATCAGCGGCGATACAGAAAACGCCCGAAGATGGCGTGAAGATTTTTGCGTATCCCGGATACCTGATTGGCAGCGAGATCTCGAAGCTGATCAACCGCGGTTACCAGCAGTTCCTGAAGAACTCGAAGACGGAAGTTCCGGCGACCGCTGAACACCTCAAGGCACTGCAGTCATTTGCAGAGGAATTGAAAGTTGCGCTTGGGTTGCCGAGCCTCTACAACGAGTCGCTGGGTACGGTGAGCGAGTCGTACCACTACGATCGCATTCAGGATCGTGACAAAGCGCCCGTCGCTCGGCCGAAGCGTCCTTGGGAAGTTGCAGGGAAAGCGGTCGGAGCTAAAGCTGTGGCTGCCAAGAAGGGCCGCGCGTAAGTCTTTCGGCACATCGCTCCAAAATATTCCGGATCATTCTGTGTGCTCGTGTGAAACTGGTGCGCTCTGGCTTGCCAGATCCGGAGGTCTGTATGCGCAACCCGTTCGTCCACTACGTCCTTTTCTTCCTTTCGATCATTTTTCTCACAACCTGCGATCAGGCCGGTGCGCAGGTCCCGTCGGGCGGCAATGGCGTGGAATCGGCGCGATCTGGAAGGTTTCATGGCGGGTTACTGGAATTCTCCGGAGCTTACATTTTTCTCTGGCGCGAAAGAGAATCATGGATGGCAGGCCGCGATCGACCGTTACCGTGCCGTGTATGCGGGCCCGGGGCACGAGACGGGGAAGCTGGACTTCTCCGGGGTGCGCATTGAGATGATCGGTGCGGATGCGGCCTTTGTGCGCGGTTCGTGGCAATTGACGATGTCCGATGGCAGGACTCCGCATGGGCTGTTCACGCTGGTGTTCCGCAGGTTTCCAGCGGGATGGAAAATTGTGCACGACCACACTTCGGCGGCGGAATAAGTCTAGCTTCCAGCTAACCCACAACTCTTCTACCTCTTCGCTCGGACTTGGACTCTGGTGCCTTCGGGGAGTTTGCCGTTCGTTAGTTCTACGATGCCGTTGCGGACTATGCCTTCTAGTTCCTGTTGGGCGATGGAATTGGAGGAGGGATGCACAGGCAAGTCGCCCGTGCCCACACGGGTTGTGATGGCCATACGGCCTGTGCCTTTGTCCATAGCTTCGTTAGCCAAGCGGTCGGCTTCCGTGTTGTGTTCACGGAGGGCGTGGCCGATAGAGAACCAGTCGAGTTGGGCGATTAATTCTTTGGCGCGACCGTGGAGGTCTTTAAGTGTGGAGTTCTTCACTTTGTAGATGCCTTTGATCTGGCGGACTAGCAACTCGGAGTCGCTGATGAGCTTGAGGGCTTTGGGGCCGTGCTGGAGAGTGTATTCAAGGGCGGCGATGAGGCCCTGATACTCGGCGAAATTGTTGGTCTGGTGGCCAAGGTACTCGCTGAGATCGGCGACTTTGCGTCCGGATTGATCCTGGATGACGACGCCGTAGCCGGCGGGGCCGGGGTTGCCGCGGGCGCCGCCGTCGCTGTGGGCGATGACGTAATGGTCTGGGGGATTTTCGCGGGCGGAGTTTTCGCGATTGCTAAAGAGAGGCTTGGTTGCGGGGGTTCGTGGATGTGGCATGCAGACGAGTTTACAACGGGAGTACGGCTTGCCCGGAACTGTGGGATAGCGGACCAAAATCTCTGCCACAGGGGACACAGAGGTACACAGAGGAAAATCATGAACATCATTCGTAATTTCTAATTGCGCGACAATCTCTGATAACGTCAGCGGCCGGCGGCTAGGCGGGTGGCTAGGCGCGAGGGCAGATTGGCGGCGAAGATGCGGTCTTGCGCGGATTTCAAGTTGTAGGGGGTGCGGTGAAAGTGGAGGACTTGGGCTTCCGTATCGAAGAGGGCGAAGGCGGCGCGCCAATCTCCGTCGCGGGGTTGTCCGACGGAGCCAGGATTGATCATGTAACGGGTGGAGGATTTCAGTTGCAAGGAGACCGACTCGGCTTGCCCGACGGTGCGGTATTCAGGACGGAAGCCGTCGGCGCTGGAGCCGTTGGCGAAGAATCCGCCTTGCAGGTGGGTGTGCCCGAAGAAAGTGACCGGCGTAGCGATGGTGATGAGCGGGACTAGGGCATCGCCGATCGAAACCACGTAGGCGTCTTCATCCTCGGGTGAGCCGTGCACCAGTTGCACGTGCGGGAAATCCTGTAAGGGAAGCGGGCCTTGGGGCAAAGAGCGCAGCCATTCGAGATGCTCGGGAGTGAGCTGGTCGCGGGTCCAGACGGCGGCGGCGGCGGCCATGGGATTGAAGTCATCGAGTTCAAGCAGACCGGTTGCGGCTTTGTCGTGATTGCCGCGGACGAAAATCTTGCCCAGGGCACGGGAGCGGTCGACGACTTCGTTGGGAGAGGCTCCGTAGCCGACGACGTCGCCGAGGTTGGCGACGAAATCGAAGGGCGGAGCTGCGGCGAGGCAGGCCTCCAGGGCTTCAAGGTTGGCGTGAATGTCACTAAGCAGCAGTA
Source organism: Acidobacteriaceae bacterium (assembly GCA_003138975.1). Classification (GTDB taxonomy): domain Bacteria; phylum Acidobacteriota; class Terriglobia; order Terriglobales; family Acidobacteriaceae; genus Sulfotelmatobacter. The sequence goes on from PLHQ01000012.1 coordinate 45,342, forward strand.
GGCGCAATGATCACCAGACAAAGTCGCGATTATAGACCGAGCGTGACGGAAGAGGATACACGGGCGGGTTTTATTCCGCCATCGCTATTTTGAATTGACTACCGGGCAGCGGGCCCAATGTGCGGGCGCAACTTCTTCTAGTGGAGGAAAGGCACGGGCGCAGTCGGGAACGCGGAATCCGCAGCGCGGCTCGAAGGGGCAGCCGGGAGGCATGGCGTGCAGCGGAGGGACTGTGCCTTCGATGGTTTCGAGCGGCTGACTGCGATTAGTCTTTAAATCGGGCACGGAGTGCAGGAGGCCGCGAGTATAGGGATGCGCGGGGGCGTGAAAGATCTCATGGTTGGTTCCCAGCTCTACGACGCTTCCGGCATACATGACGGCCACACGGTCGGCAACCTGCGAGACCACCGCTAGATCATGCGAGATGAAGAGCATGGCCAATCCGAACTTGGAGCGCAGGTCAGCGAGCAGAGCGAGGATCTGGGCCTGGATGGTGACGTCGAGGGCGGTGGTGGGCTCGTCGGCGATGAGCAACTGAGGGCGGTTCACAATGGCCATGGCGATCATGACGCGCTGGCGCATGCCGCCAGAAAGTTGATGAGGATAGTCGCGGGCTCGGCGGTCGGGCTCGGGAATGGCGACGTCATTCATGGATTGAACGGCGCGCTGCCATGCTTGGTCATTCGGTACGCGGTTGTGCGCCAAGACAGCTTCCGCGATCTGGTTGCCGACGCGCATGACGGGATTGAGGGCGGTCATGGGCTCCTGGAAGATCATGGCGATGCGCGAGCCGCGCAATTGGCGCATGGAGTCGTCAGGAAGCGTGGCGAGGTTGCGAAGCAAACCATTTTCAGCGAAGAGGATCTCGCCGGAAACACTTGCCTGAGGCGGGAGCAGACGCATGATGGCGAGGGACGTGATCGATTTTCCGGAACCGGATTCTCCGACCAGACCGAGGACTTCTCCGGGAGTGATGGTGAAGTTGAGATCGCGGACAGCAGGAAGGACGCTTCGACTTCGCTCAGGAAAGGCACGAAAGTCGCTGGCTTCTGCAAGGGGCTTGGCAGGAAACTGAACGCGTAGATTGCGGATTTCGAGAAGCGGAGGCACGGTGTCATGTTAGCAGCGAAGAGTCGCTTCGCGGGCGACGGATAGCCGCGGGGCGGCTGTCTCCACATGAGTGTCATTGTCCCGGCATCTACGCCCGAGAACTAGGGCGGGCCGTTCTTGTTGCCGACGACTACGACTTTCGTATTTTGGCTGCTCTGGAACCAAAGTCGCGCGGGGATGAATCTTCCCCATCTCTTGACGCATCTTTTATGCTTAGACCTATGAGCAAGATTCACATCCCTACACCTCTGAGGCAATATGTGGGCAAACAGTCGACGGTTGAAGTGAAGGGTGCTACCGTGGGCGAAGCTATGAGCGACCTGCTGGTCCAGCATCCCGATCTGCGCCGGCATCTCTATGCTGACGATGGTAAGCTGCGCGCATTCGTCAATTTGTATGTGAACGACGAGGACATTCGCTATTTGCAGAAAGAGGCGACCACGGTGAAGGAAGGTGATAACATTTCCATCGTGCCTTCCATTGCCGGAGGCGCGACGCGGTGTGACTGCGGATCCGCCGAGATCAGGAATTAGAGAGTTGAAACCTTCCGTCACAAACCGCAACTGTTGTTGTCGTCCTTCGTGTTGTTAGCGCTCAGATTCTGACGCTCCCGAAATTCCACATTTTCAATCGAGGACTTTATGGCCACGACCACCACCGAAATTCCAGTGACATTGAGCAACGACGAAATCCTGCGCTACTCGCGGCATTTGATCATGCCGGAGGTTGGCATGGATGGGCAACAGAAGCTGAAGGCGGCGCGCGTGCTGTGCATTGGTGCGGGAGGGCTGGGGTCGCCGCTGGCTCTGTATCTTGCGGCTGCGGGTGTGGGGACGCTGGGAATCGTCGATTTCGATGTGGTGGATTACACGAACCTGCAGCGGCAGATCATTCACTCAACCGCCGATGTTGGGCGGAAGAAACTGGATTCTGCAGCGGAGAAATTGACAGCGATCAATCCATTTTTGAACCTGCGGAAGTTCGATATGCGGCTGAGCAGTGAGAGTGCGCTGGAACTCTTTCGCGACTTCGACATTATTGCCGACGGCACGGATAATTTTCCTACGCGCTATTTAGTGAACGACGCGTGCGTGCTGACTGGGAAGCCGAATGTTTACGGCTCGATTTTTCGTTTCGAGGGGCAGGCCAGCGTATTTGCCACGGAGGATGGACCGTGCTATCGCTGCCTGTATCCTGAGCCGCCGCCGCCGGGGCTGGTTCCTTCCTGTGCGGAGGGCGGAGTGCTGGGCATTCTGCCGGGCCTGGTGGGCGTGATGCAGGCTACCGAAGTGATCAAGCTGATTCTGGGAGTGGGCGAACCTCTTATTGGCCGGCTGCTGCTGATCGACGCGCTGGGCATGAAGTTCCGCGAACTCAAGCTGCGAAAAAATCCAGATTGCCCGGTTTGCGGGACGCATCCTACGGTGACGAAGCTGATAGACTACAACGAGTTTTGCGGAATTCGTGGGGAGGAAAAGCCGGTGGGGAATGGAGTTCCGGAAATTCAAGTGGAAGAGCTGAAGCGGCGTCTGGATGCGAAGGAGGATCTTTTCGTGCTCGATGTGCGCGAACCGCATGAATATCAGATCTGCAACATCGGCGGACATTTGATTCCGCTGAACGACCTGCCGAAGCGCGTGAACGAGTTGGATTCCAGTCGCGAAATCGTCGTCCATTGCAAGATGGGCGGACGCAGCGCGAAGGCGGTGGCGTTCCTGCAGCAGGCCGGGTTTAGCAAGGTGCACAACCTGGCGGGCGGAATTACGGCTTGGTCGGAGAGAGTGGATCCGAAGGTGCCGAAGTACTGAGGGTAGTGGTCAGTTCCGGAACGGGAGCGCGAAAGCGCTCCTTTTCTATTGGCGCTGATTTGGATTGACATCAATTTCGCCAAGTAGGGTAATGGCATGTTCCCGGCCGTCTTCCCCCCCCGCAAACGTGCACCTCAGTGCAGAGTTGGAGAAAGTCCAGAGTCCATGACGGCGTCGCTCGCCGGGACAGCCGAGGCCGTCGTCACCACATGAGGTTTATTGCGGACGTTGTGATCCGAGCACTTGCATTTTTCCGGCAAGTCGGGATAATTACGAGTTTCCTTCCCCCGGGAGCAGAAAGTTCCGATGAAGGGATTGAAGGCCAAACCGCGCCGGGCGCTCCTCAATTACTACGACGACGTGTTGGCCTCGCCCAACTAGCCGAATAGAAAAGGGAGCACGATATGTGCTCCCGTTGATCTTTGTTGTAAAAGTTACCGCCGTGAGGCTACTGGCTAGAACCACTGGCCTGCATGCTGTTGCTGGCGTCTCCCAACTCCAGGGCGGTTTTCTTGCCTTGGAAGCGGACGCCGGCAAGTGTGTTGGGTCCGCTGGCATTCTGAAGCGTAACCGCGGCATCGTTGCTCGATGGCGTTTGCAGTTCGACCACATGTGCGGGCACTTTTGCCACCACGTTCTTGCCCTTCAAGATGCTTAGTTCGACGTTGGGGCCGCTGCCCTCCCACTGAACCTTGTAATCCCCCGGCTTCAGGGTTGTGCCATTGACGGTCACAGGGTTACTAAGTTGCAAACTGCCTTTGGTCGCTGCGAAGGCGGTCGATGCCAATACCAACGCCAATCCTAAAACGAGGCTCTTCGAAACTGTCGCGAACTTCATGACTGCTCCTTTTCTTTCCCGAAATCGCGTCGAGAAACGGTTAGGGCGGCCCGGCTCACGAGGTGCGCGAGAAAACACTGGTGTTTTGCCGCGAATCGCCTACAATGCAACCGCTAGGCTTCAGCAGACAAGCCGCAAGGCCTGCCTCGCTGCGCAAGGGGGTTTTCTTACCTGGGCCGCCAAACCGAGAGTAAGAGAATCCCCTAAACCCACTAACCTTTTGTGTACGCGACCGGTGTGGACGTCGTTTTCCAGCCGGCCGCTTCTTCACTACACTACGTATCCACAACCCCAAGAGTTCCATCGCTCTGCAATTGTCTTCACGCTCATTTGACGAAGGGCTTGCGCCTCCGTTAGCAGGAAGCGTCTGCATTCGTTGCGGAACAGCGTCACAGTGTTTTGTCTGGGGCGAAGTTTATGAGGAACCGTGGCAGCATCCACCCAAGGAGTGGGGTGACGATCGAAATCTAATTTCAAATGCGGAAATCAAGGCAAGCAATCGGCGGGTACCTTGGCGATGCGTCAGTCGCCGTCGCCATGCTGCCGATCGACCGACCAAATACTCGCCTGATCTTTTTCGAACGGGTATACATGAACCATCCAGTTGAAGATTACTGGATGGAATGTTCCACCGGCGGCGTCGCAGGCTTCCTGCGTGGTAATCGATCCCCTCAAACCGAATTGCGGATGCGGCGCCAGCAACTCCTTCCGGCGGTCTGCAGGCGGGGCGCAGAAATTCACGTGCTCGTGCCATTGCGCGATGCTCAACGGAACGCGCTCGTCAAGTTGATCTTCGCCAAGGCGCTTGGGTGCCGTGTACATCACACCGATAAGCTTGTAGTCGTCGCCATGCTTTTCATAGAGAAGAGACGTTGGGTGCTCGGGATTGAAACTGAAGGCCGCTTCCATAGCATATGAGTAGTTAGTGAAGTGATACATCTTCTGCGGAATTTCGGGATGGAAAATCTTGAAGCCGTCGGCCAGCGCAGCGCGGTAGTCGGTGTATTTTGTTGAAGCTTTGCGAGCGGCCTCCACCACTTGTTGAGCTCGCTCGGCATCGCCTGATTTCGCGGGCCGGAGCGCCGTCATCTTCATGTGTGGGCCCATGTCCATGTGACCTTCCATGGAATGCATGGCATGCATGCCGGCGTCGGTGTCTTTATCATCTTTATCTGCGCCCATGGACATGCCTTTCATGTTCGACATGTCATGACCCGGCATGTCCATGCCCGGCATGCTCTGCGGGTTGCTGGGCTGGGCGTTGCCGCTGGCTGGTTGTTGCTGACCCCAGGCCACGCTGGCTAGCAGGAAAAGCGAAATCAAAAAGACGATTCGGTCACGCATGGTAAATCTCCCCACGTTCTTGGTTTCTATTAACCCTGCCGCAGCTAAGTTGTTTCTGCAAGCGACATAAGGCTACAGGGATTACAGAAGTAATTATCCGTGACTTCGAGAGGCCTGTGGCAACTGAGATCAAGGATAATGCCGAGGTGCGGGAGTTTCAGGAGTTAGAGCGCGCTCGATTCAAGTGCCAGATTCCTGCATTCAAATATGCGGCGTAGGTTACCCATGAGAGATAAGGCAGGAGGAGCGCGCCGGAGAATGTTGAGATTCGCCAGAACAAGATTGTGGTGGCGAGAATTGCCGCCCATAGCAGGATGATTTCAGCCAAGGCTAGCCCTGGCGAACGCAATCCAAAAAAGATTGCCGACCAAGCCGCATTTAAAGCCAACTGAATCAGAAAAATCGTAATTGCCGGTGAGGTTCCCGACCAACCGTCACCAACGCGCCACACATTCCAGGCAGCGAGCGTCATCAGAAAATAAAGGACAGTCCACACGGGACCGAAGTAGGACGCGGGCGGATTCCCTGGCGGCTTGCGAAGCGTGGGATACCAGGTACAAACGGACTGCGCCGTGAAGGCTGATCCGATTCCGGCAGCGGAGAACGTCAGGGCTACGAATGCGGCCAACGCGACCAACAGGTTTCCGGACAAGCGACCATCTTACTGCAACGGAGCGGAGACGTGTTCGTGGACGATTAGCCACTTGCCGTCCTGATTTTCCCAAACGCCAGTCCAGCGGAAGTTGCCCATTTCAACTTTGCCGGTCTTGGTGGTCATCTCTTCTTTCACGGTCGCGGTGGCCCAGACTAAATCGCCGTGGGGATGAATGGAGGCGTCATCGTTCACCGTGAACTTCGCGCTCTTGTAGCTGTCGAGCACGACCTTCACGCCCTTTTCGTATTCGTCCCAGCTGTTGTACTTCAAGGGAGCGATATCGAAGAAGGTATGCGGGCCGCTGGCGTAGAACTTGGCCACGTTGGCGGTATCGAGGGTCGCCCATCCGTCCCAAATTTTCTGCAGGAAAGCTTTGTCGGGAGCAGGGTCGGCTGAGGATTTCTTTGCCGTCGGTTTAGGAGGTTCCGCGATGCTGGATAGGGTGAGGGTGAGAACGCACAGGGAAACGGCGAAAATGCGCTTCATAGCTGACTTCCTCTCTAGTTCATACGGTTAGCGATCCAAAGATCGGCGGAATTCTCGCACACGGACTCGCGCTCTGCAAACCACGCATTGACCGATTTCCACAGCGCACGCTAAAATAGTTGAGTTTGCCTGTACTCGCCGACCCGTTCTGGGGACGCCTGCCTTGGCTGCTGAAGCCCGTGGCGGAAAACACAGCAAGCACAGAAAGTTCAGCGGGTGCCAGGTTGTACCCGTGTGCGCGTGGGACGCGCTTGATGAACTGACTCTCACGACATTTTGACGGAGGCAGAGGTATGTATGCGGTCATCCGCGCCGGTGGAAAGCAGTACCGGGTGGCGCCCGGAGATGTGATTCGAGTGGAGAAACTGGCTACAGGAACCGATGGCCATGTGGACTTTGCCGAGGTGTTGGCGGTGTCGGGCGGCGAAGGAAAGATCGGCAAACCGGAATCGGAAGCGCGAGTGGTCGGCGAAGTGGTGGAAGAAGGCCGAAGCCCGAAGATTTTAGTTTTTCATTACAAGCGAAAGAAGCAGTATAAGAAGCTGCGCGGGCACCGGCAAGCCTACACAGCTGTGCGCATCACTGAGATCGCTTTTGACGGGCAGAGCTTCAAGGCTCCGGAAGTGCCGAAGAAGGAGCCGAAGGTGAAGAAGGCTGCAGCCGCGGACGAGCATGAGCATGAGTCTGACTCTGACTCTGACGTGAAGAGCGTCAAGGGACACGCAACCAAGGGGCAGGCAAAGAAGAAAGCTGCTCCGAAGAAAGCGGCGAAGAAATCCGCAGCCAAGAAAAAGAAGTAAGGGAAGTCTAAAATCGAGGACTGAAAGCTGAGAGTTGATCCATGGCGCATAAAAAGGGACAAGGAACTTCACGAAACGGCCGCGACTCGAACGCGCAGCGGCTTGGATTTAAAGCATTCGGCGGGCAGATCGTGCCTGGCGGAACGATCATTGTGCGGCAGCGTGGAACGCGCGTAAAGCCGGGACTTAACGTCGGCCGCGGCAAAGACGATACGCTTTTTGCCAAGATAACGGGACGGATCAAGTTCCTGAACAAAGGCTCGATGGGCAAGTTTGTGATGGTCGAGCCGATGGAAGTGGTGGAGTAGTTCGCGTCCATTTGCTGAGCCGGCATTGCGCTTTAGCAGCTGCTGCGAGCTGTGCGACGCGGCTTGAGCCTCGCCTTCGGGACGAGGCTTTTGTTTTGTAGCCAATGGGTAGTGATCATGTTTATCGATGAGGCAAAAATTCGGGTCAAAGCGGGGGATGGCGGCAATGGCTGCATGGCTTTCCGTCGCGAGAAATATGTTCCACGCGGCGGGCCTTCGGGCGGCGATGGCGGCGAGGGCGGCGATGTGATCATGGAATCCAGCGAGCGGCATAACACGCTGGTGCATTTCCGCTTCAATCCTGAATACAAAGCGGAGCGCGGACGTCACGGCGAAGGGTCGAACAAGACAGGGCGCGAAGGCGAAGATGTAGTCCTGAAAGTTCCGGTAGGAACGATTGTGTACGACGAGGAAACCGGCGAGAAGGTGTTTGATTTTTCCGGCCCGGATCAACGGATGGTGATTGCTCGCGGCGGTCGTGGTGGACGGGGCAATGCGCGCTTCGCCACTTCGGTGCATCAGGCTCCGCGGGAACATGAGCCTGGACGTCCGGGCGAGGAGCACACCTACCGGCTTGAGTTGAAGTTGCTGGCTGACGTGGGTCTCGTGGGATATCCGAACGTGGGTAAGTCCACGCTGATCTCGCGTATTTCTGCAGCGCGGCCCAAGATTGCTGACTATCCGTTCACTACTCTGGAACCCAATCTCGGAGTGGTTGCCGTGGGTGATCTCAATAATGAAATCAGCTTTGTGGCGGCGGACATTCCTGGCTTAATCGAGGGCGCGCACGCGGGTTCGGGATTGGGCACACAGTTCCTGCGGCACATCGAGCGCACGCGCTTGCTGGTTCATCTGGCGGATGTGTCGGATGCTAGCGGTCGTCCTGACATCGTGAAAGACGTGGAAGTGATTCTTGGGGAACTAGCGAGTTTCGGCGCTCACCTGGAAGAAAAACCGATGATCATGGTTGCATCGAAGATCGACGTGGCTAAAAAAGACAAAGTGGCAGCGCTTAGGCGGTATTGCAAGAAGCACAAGCTGAAGATGTACGAAATTTCAGCGGTGACCGGCGAAGGGATCGAGGAACTGAAGTACGCGATGGCTAAGGAAGTGAATGCTCTGCGTGAGCAGGCGTTGAAGCAGGTCGAAGCCGCGGAGGGCCAGATCGGCTGAGCGAACTTTACCGGGAAACAGCTTCATGCCCTCGGAATTTGCGTTCCGTGCTGGAAGTGATACTGAAGAATCTTCGCCGCAAGGGCGGGGTGCATCTCCTCTCCGGCGGACTTTACCGTCCGCACAATTTGTCCGCGGCAAACTACTTCGGTAGGGGAAAGGCCCGCGATCTCGGCCGGCAGTACCAGGTTGATCTCCAGTTGCACGTTGGGCTGGAGAAGATCTTCCGCCTGGAACAGCAATCCGGAACGGCTGATATTCCTGGTTTCACCGTCGTGCCATTTCTCTTCGTCCAATAGACGATATTTCAAAGGTAAGTGAAGTTGAAAACGTGGTGCGCGTGAAAGGGCTGATTGTTCCGATCTTTGGCGCGTGGAAGCACGAGCGGTTTGCACTGGCATATCGACCTCACGAAGGACAGGGGTAGAATCCAACACTTCGCGAACTTTGCTTTTCAGATCACGAAGGGTGAAGGGTTTCTGGAGCAGAGACACACCGGCGTCCAGGGTGCCGTCGTGCCCGATTACATTTTCCGTGTAACCGGACATGTAAAGCACTTTCGTCTGCGGACGAATTTCTGAAATCCGCTGCGCGAGTTCGCGACCGTTCATGCCGGGCATGATCACATCGGTTAAAAGCAAGTGAATCACGCCCTCGTGCGCGACGGCGATTTGCATCGCCACCGCTCCGTCCGCAGCCTCGATCACTTGGTAGCCCTGCTTTTCCAGGAACTGGCGAGCGAGGTAGCGCAGATTGGCTTCGTCCTCTGCCAGAAGAATGGTCTCCGTTCCAGGCTCGGTGAAAACGGCTTCCTCGGAGGAGACGACTTGTGCGAGAGTTTCCGCTCTCTCTGCGACGCGTGGCAAATAAATCTTGAACGTGGTGCCCTTGCCGGACTCGCTGGAAACCCAGATGTAGCCGCCACTCTGCTTGATGATTCCGTAAACTGTGGAGAGTCCCAACCCGGTCCCCTTCGTGCCTTTGGTGGTGAAGAAGGGCTCGAAGATATGGGACTGAGTCTCGGAATCCATGCCCAGGCCAGTGTCGCTGATGGAAAGCATCACATAATCTCCGGGCCTGAGTGGAGCATGAAAACGGGCGTACTCTTCGTCGAGCGAGACGTTGGAGGTCTCAATGGTGAGCTTGCCGCCGGAGGGCATCGCATCCCGAGCGTTCAGCGCAAGATTCATGATGACCTGATCAATCTGTCCCGCGTCGGCACGGACCGACCCGAGCACAGCTGCAGGCACCATTACGAGATCGATATCCTCGCCGATCACGCGTGTGAGCATCTTCAAGTTTTCAGTGACAACTTCATTCAGATCAAGGATCTTCGGCGCCAGCATCTGCTTGCGGCTGAACGCCAGGAGCTGGCGGGTAAGAGAAGAAGCGCGCTGCGAGGCGCCGGCAATCTCCTGCGCGGGACCTCGGAGAGCCGGGTCCGGACCCAGCCGGTCGAGGAGAAATTCGGAGTAGCCTGAGATCACCATGAGCAGATTGTTGAAGTCGTGGGCAATGCCGCCCGCAAGCCTTCCCACGGCTTCCATCTTCTGAGATTGCTGGAGTTGCTGCTCGAGAGCGCGCCGCTCGGTCACATCCTCGGCAAACAGCTCGAAGGCTCTTTCTTTGTCGCCGTAAGAAACTGCGCGTCCGGAAACGCGAACCACCGTGCCCACTCCGTCTTTCCGCTTCCATTCTGCGATCAGGCCATTGAAGGGCGCGGCCGATTGCAGGCAGTCGGCTAACTCGAACCACTGATAGGTATCTGGGTAGAGCGCTCCTAGATGTGTTCCTACGAGATCCCGCGCGGAAGAATATCCCAGCATTGCAAGTAATGCGGGATTCACATCCAGCAGTTGGCCGGTGGAATCGCAGCGGCAAATGCCATAGGGAGCGTTGGTTACCAAAGAACGAAAATTCATTTCGGAGCGTCGCAATCCCTCCTGGGTTGCTCGCAGCGCTGCGTTGAACCAGCAGATGAGAGCCGCCAGCACAACAAACAGGGCCAGCCGCATCATGGTTGAACGAAATTGAGCCGGCGTCCGTTCGCCGGAAAATGAGAAGTACGCGCTTACGGTTAACGCGAACGAAGTGGCGACCAGTCCGGGTTTCCAGCCCCCGTACCAGGCACTCACCATCACCGCGACGGCGAATACCGCNNATGCGGAGTAGGGGAAGGGTTACTCGCATATCAGGCATGCTAACGGCACATTCTTAGATGCGCGAGATTACATGAGTTCACTCCAAATTCGCAGGAGGCCGGTTCCTTAGCGGTTAGCCCCTGGACCAAACGGACAATGAACTATTTCCCGTTAGCGAATGTCCGGAAACCGATCGCAGGCGGCAAAAAAACATTCAACAGCCCGAAAGTTGAGCTTGCCAACCAAGGCTGGAAACGATGACACTAGCCGCGCATGAATATTGGATTGTTTGGCGGAACTTTTGACCCCATCCATCGTGGGCACTTAGCGCTGGCGCGCGCGGCGCGGGAACGCTGCAACCTTGGCAGGATTCTGTTTGTGCCAGCGAATGTTCCACCGCATAAGCAGCGGCAGCCTCTATCGGCTTTCCCGCACCGCTACGCGATGATTGCTCTCGCTACAGCGGCAGAAAAGGACCTGGTGCCTTCGTTGCTTGAAGCTCCGGAAGACTTTGATTCAGACAGCCCGCGCACGAAAAAGGAGAAGGAGCGCGCGGCTAAACCGAACTACACGATCGATACTGTCAAGCGGCTCAGGCAAGGTTTTAAGAAAGCAGACCGGCTCTTCCTGCTCATTGGCATCGACGCGTTCGTGGACATAGCAAAGTGGTACCAGGCGGAGGCGCTTTTTCGCGAGGCTGAGTTTGTGGTTGCCGGCAGGCCGGGCTACTCGCTGGCCGACGTGGCGAATGCGCTGCCCGCGAGCTTGCGGCCGCGATTGGAAGCGACACGGCCGTTTCAGAAGCAAGCTGCCACAGGAGATTTGGTGTTAAGGGGCGCCAGCATCCATTTGCTTAACGAGATCTACCAGCCCATCTCCTCTACAGTGATTCGCGAGGCTGCGGCCGGCGGTAAACCGCTTGGCCGCTTTGTGGAACCAGCCGTGGCGGAGTACATCAAGAAAATGGGATTGTACAAAGCGCGCTTTCCACAGGAATGACTTCGTCGGTCAGACCTCTTCCCATTTACAATGATCGGGATCACGAACAACCAACCCTCTGCATGAAAAAAAGCGATTTGAAGCTACAAGTAGCGGCCGCCATTCAGGCCTGCCTCGACAAGAAAGCTGAAGAACTTTCAATCCTGGAAATGGAGAAGGGGTCAGGGGCATTCACCGACTACTTTGTTCTGTGCAGTGGTACGAATCCGCGGCAGGTGCAGGCGATTGCGGATGAAGTGGAACTGCGCTTGAAAGCGGCCGGGCTGCGGCCCGCGCACGTCGAAGGGTATAAACAGGCGGAATGGATACTGGTCGATTACGTCGACTTCGTTGTGCACGTTTTCTCTGAGAAGGCACGGAAGTTTTATGATCTGGAACGCCTGTGGAAGACGGCGAAGCGGCTGGAACCTGCGGAATTGAAACCGAAAACGAGGCGGAAGATTGCCTCGAAGACAAAGGCAATGCCGCGTAAGCGCACGGCACCGGCTGCTGCGCGTCGCAAGAAGGCGTAGGCTCTTCCTTTCGTGGCGACAGCCTCGCGTACTGCTCGCTGATGTGAGCTGAATGACGACTTCCTCCAAAGCGAATGTTTCTGCGGAAATGGGCTGGGGGAGTTCTTACCGGCTGATCGCCTCTGACAAGTGGAAGACGAAGTCAGCGACGATGGGGAAGGCGGTGACGGCGGCGTTGGTGGAGTATGCGCAGCCGAAACTCGGCATGCGCGTTTTGGACCTGGCCAGCGGCACAGGTGAGCCTGCCATCAGCCTTGCCAGGTTCGTGGGAGCGCAGGGGCATGTCACGGCTCTTGATCTGAGCGCCGATCTACTTGAGATCGCAACAGGGCGAGCGCAGGAGCGCGGGCTGGATAATTTTTCCACGCGGCAGGCCGATGCGCAGGCGCTGCCCTTCGATGACAACAGTTTTGATCTAGCGACTTGCCGCTTCGGAGTGATGTTTTTTCGCGATCCTGTGGTTGCTTTGCGGGAATTGCATCGTGTTCTCAGGGCGGGAGCGCGCGCCTGTTTTCTGGCGTGGGGACCATTCGAGCAGCCTTACTGGCAGAGCACGATGGGCGTGGTGCACCGTCATGTGGGTGGTCCTCTGTTGCAGCCGGGTGGTCCAGATCCGTTCCGGTTTGCGCGGCCGGGAAGCCTTTCAGCGGTGCTGCGAAGCGCCGGTTTTCGCAAAGTGGAAGAAGAAACGAAAACGCTACCGTGGACCTGGCCGGGGACGACGGAGGAAGTGTGGGAGCAGGCGCAGGCCGTGGCTGTACCGTTTCGTCCAATGCTGGATCGCGTGCCCGCGGACATGCGGCCGCAGATTGATGAGGAAGTGCTGGCAGCGATCGGGCAACATGTGCGTGGGGAAAGCATCGAGTTCGGCGCGTCGGTGGTTTTGGCATCCGGAAGCAAGTAGATTATCGGTGACGTGAAGATCATGTCGTGAAGATCAAGATTGCGTGGGTGGGAAAGACGAAAGAGCCGGCGATCCAGGCGCTCACGGATGAGTATCTGAGACGGATTGCGCGTTATGTTCCCGTGGAAGGGCTGGCGCTACGGGACGAGGATGCGGTGCTGCAACTGTGCGGGCGTGCGGCATCGGCCAAAGCTGGAAGGTCCCCAAGTGGCAAGTCGACTTTGGCGCTGATGGACTCTCATGGGCAGCAATTCTCGTCAGAAGAGTTCGCGCATTTTCTTGAGGATTATCAGGATCGCAATCCACTGCCGTTGGTATTCGCGGTGGGGCCAGCAGATGGGTTCAGTGACGCGGCACGCGGTGCTGCCCAGCATACTATCTCACTAGGCAGGATGACGCTGGCGCATGAACTGGCTCGAGTGATTTTGCTGGAGCAGGTCTACCGGGCGTTTACGATTTTGAAGGGGCATCCGTATCATGCGGGGCACTGAAGCACAGGGACGCGGCGTGCACCTTCGTGAGTTGCCCTTGAGAGGTGCACGTCCTAGAGTTTAGACGTAGGATCATGTCGACTCACTGACGCAATTATTAGAGAGTAGATTCGGGGATTAGATTAATGAAAGATGTGATGGAACTGTTGCGGGCGAAAGAACAAGAATTGTTGAAACTTAAGCGGCAGGTCGAGGCTCTGCGAATCGCGTTGCCGCTGTTGAGGGCAGATGACGATCCTCACGTGCCGGCAACGACGCCGGCTACTACTAAAGGAACAGGGCAACTGGGATGATTCTCCGTCATCCTCATTCAGGGCTTATTTTCCGGAGCGGCAACCAGAATATTCAGGATCTCTCGAGCTAGGTCGCTCGTCGGCTGATCTTCCATGTTGGTCAGCACTACGATGCCGGCGCGACGCTCGGGTGCAAGTAATGTACCGCAGGTCTACTGGGTGACAGTGGCCTGATAACTCACGGTTTGCCACTGGCCGTTCCGCCGAACCCAGACGCGAGTGTAGCGATAGGGTCCGCTGAAATCTTCGCCGAGTTGGTGGCCTTTGACATCGGCGCGGGCGGTGACGACGGCGGTGTCGCCATACACCCGCACAACCATATCCGTAATATTAATGGCTTCGTATCGGAGTTGGCCGCTCCGGCGGGCGGAAATGGTTTCCGCCTTGGTCGTGACCTGGCCGAGCGGAGTAATCGCGACATAGTCATCGGCGAGGGTGCGCAGGGAAAAGTCGAAGTCACGACGGAGGCTGGCTTCTTTAGATTGGCGCTCCATGTCGACGATCTGGCGAATGGTTTCCTGGTCGGCGGAATCGAAGCCGGATCTGGGATGAAGGGCGACGTGCTGAGCGGAAAATGCAGGTACGGCTACGAGCATGCAAAACAATAACACCAGACAATTGTTGATCATGACGAGACCTCCGCAGTCTGCCAGGAGACAAAGATCTGCTTACACCCGGATACGCCGGATTGGATGCAAGAGTTCTGTGGAAAATTCGATGCCTTCGAGGGACCCATCCTCGAAATAATAAAGGTTCTCGACGAGTCATCCGTCTCCACCGGTTCTCGGCGAGGCTTTCTAGTAGAATCAAGCATCCTCCAACTATGACGGACGTACGTCGCGGTCTGATCATTGTGAACACCGGGCCGGGCAAGGGCAAGACGACGGCGGCCATGGGGACGGCCTTGCGTGCGGTAGGGCAGGGCATGCGGGTTTTGATGCTGCAGTTCCTGAAAGGCTCGTGGCATTACGGGGAACTGGATGCGGTGCAGGCCTTTGGGAACAGGTTTGTGATGAAGCAGATGGGACGGGGGTTTGTGAAGGTGGGCGGGGAGAAGCCTGATCCGGAAGATGTCAAGATGGTGGAGGAGGCGTGGGCGGAGGGGGAAAAGGCGATCCAGTCGGGCGAGTGGGATCTCGTAGTGCTGGATGAGATCAACTACGCGATCAGTTATGGCATGCTGGATGCTGCGAAAGTGGTGGAGAGCCTGAGGAAGAAGCCGGAGATGGTGCATGTCATCTTGACGGGAAGGAATGCACACCCCACAATCGTTGAGGCCGCTGACACGGTGACAGAGATGCGACAGGTGAAGCACGCTTACGAAAAGGGCGTAATGGCGCAGAGAGGAATTGAGTACTGAGTGGCGAGTTCCGAGGAACGCGGATTGCCTCGGTACCAGGTACTCGGCACTCGCAACTGACTTATGGCTTGGTTCAAGCGGGAATCCGGGGAGCTCGATACTTCGGGCAAGAAGACAGTCCGCACCGAAGGTTTGTGGGTGAAGTGTGAGAACTGCCGGCAGATTATCTGGAAAAAAGATCTGGAAGAGAATTTGAACGTGTGTCCGAAGTGCGGAAAGCACTTTCGCATCGACGCCCGCACGAGGCTGGCGTTGTTGCTGGATGAAAACCAGTATGAGAGCTTGGACGGGAATCTGTCGTCGACCGATCCGCTGAAGTTTGTGGACTTGAAACCGTACTCGTCGCGGTTGCGGCAAGCGCAGCACGACACTGGGCTGAAAGATGCCGTGATCAATGCGCAAGGCAAGCTGCTGGGACGGCCGGTGGTCGCGAGTGTGATGGAGTATGCATTCATCGGCGGCAGCATGGGCGCGGTGGTTGGGGAGATGATTACGCGAGCCGTCGAACGAGCGTTGGATTCGAAGACGCCTCTGATTATCGTGTCAGCTTCGGGCGGGGCGCGGATGATGGAGGGCGTAGTCAGCCTGATGCAACTGGCCAAAATTTCGGCGGCGCTGGCTCGGCTGGATAAAGCAAAGGTTCCGTATATTTCCGTTCTGACCGACCCCACGACGGGCGGCGTGACCGCATCATTCGCCATGCTCGGTGATTTGAATATCGCCGAACCCGGTGCGCTGATCGGGTTCGCTGGACCCCGCGTGATCGAGCAGACGATTCGCCAGAAGCTGCCGGCGGGATTTCAGCGCAGCGAATTTCTGCTTGAGCATGGGATGCTGGACGCGGTGGTGCCTCGCCAAGAACTTAAGCCGTACATCGCGCGGGCGCTCGATTTTATGGTGGCGTGAAAGCGGCTGTCAGTTATCAGCTCTCAGCCATGAGCGAAACCGACGTGGGGATTCGCCTCGGTCTACGTAACTTCGAATCTTGTCTTCCAACTGGATCACCATCGGAAAGATGAAAGCTAAAAGCTAATGGCTGACGGCTGAGAGCTTCCTTATGTCCTACGAAACCGCGGTGGCGCGCATGTTTGCGCTCGGGCACGAGCTGGCGCTGACCCCTTCGCACAAATTCGATCTGGGGCACATGCGCGTGCTGCTGCAGGGGATGGATCATCCGGAGCGGCGTTTTCCGAGTGTGCTGGTTGCGGGTACGAACGGAAAGGGATCGACGGCGGCGACGCTGGCCTCGATCCTGAGAGCGTCGGGATTGAAAGCCGGTTTGTATACTTCGCCGCATCTGGTGCGCATCAACGAGCGGATTCGAATAAACGGCAAAGAGATAAGTGACGATCATTTCGCGGAACTGCACAGCAAGATTGACCGGGTCGCAGAGACGCTTGTGGAAAAAGCGGAACTGCCGTGGCATCCCAGTTTTTTCGAGATGATGACTGCGATTGCATTCGAGTATTTTGCGTGGGAGCAGGTGGACCTGGCGGTGCTCGAAGTGGGGATGGGGGGGCGGCTGGATGCGACGAATGTGGTAGAACCGCAGGTTAGCGTGATCACTGACATCTCGCTGGATCATCAGAAGTTTCTGGGAAATACCGTGGGCGAGATTGCGCGCGAGAAAGTAGGAGTTATTCGTCCTGGCGGTGCGGTCGTTACTCTGCCGCAGCAGCCCGAGGCCAATGACGTGATCGGAAACAGGATTATGGAACTGGGAGCGCGAGGGGTGAACGCAGTTCCTTTCGTGCCGCCGATTTCGCCTGGGAGTTCTCAGTACCTGGTATCGAGAACCGAGGTGGACAAACCTGGTTTCGTCTATCGCTATCCGCTTCAGGTTATGGGAGAACAGATTTTGGCGGAAACGCCGCTGGTGGGGCGGCACCAGTTGCGCAACGTGGCATTAGCCATCGCGGCTGCGGAAGAGTTGAGCCGCCAGGGATTCAGCGGCATCACGGCGAAGAGCATTGAGAGCGGTATCCGCGAGACGCGCTGGCCGGGGCGGTTTCAGGTAATCGCGGCGCGGGCGGGGTGGCCCGAGATGGTGATCGATGTGGCGCACAATCCCGCAGGCGCATGGGCGCTGCGTTCGGCCCTTTCGGAACGATATGAGGACCGTCCGCTGATTTTTGTTTTCGGCGCGATGCGGGATAAGGCAATCTCGGAGATGGCGGAAATTCTTTTTCCGCTGGCGGATCGAGTGATTGCCACCAGGCCGGAAAACCCGCGTGCAGCGTCACCGGAAGAGATCCAGCAAGCTGGGGCCCGAATCGGCGCCGAGATTGATGCGGTGGAAAATGTGGAAGACGCCGTGGAGCGGGCTAGATTGCTGGCGAATGCAGAAACGGTGGTGGTGATCACTGGGTCCATTTATCTGGTCGGTGAAGTGATGCGCATCGTTGGAGCGGAAGTCTGAAGCGGCGCTGGCGAGGAGTTTCCCCTAAAATAGAAGCGTGCAGGAAGTGAATTCATCGGTGGAAGTGGAAAGCGGGGCACAGGCAGCGCCTGAGCCTACGCCGCGGCGCAGTCCGCACGCGATTCTGGGGGAGAACTATGGCTGGTTGAGCCGGCTGCGATCGTATCTGATTCTTGACCCCCTGATCTGGCTGTACACGCTGATTCTAGGGCTGCTTGCGCTTCCTGGCGGGCTGTTCGACCGCGGCGGACGACGCCTGCACTGGTTTTCCTGGGCGTGGTCGTGGCTCATCGTGAAAACGATTCTGTCGCCGGTGAAGGTCACGGGTCTCGACAAGATCGATACGGCGAAGCCGCATGTCTATGCGGTGAATCATGCGTCGGCCATGGATATTCCGGTTCTTTACGTTTACCTGCCGTTTCAATTCCGCATCGTTTTCAAGAAGGAGTTATTGGCGTATCCAGTGGTGGGCTGGCAGTTAAAGCGTTCGGGGCAGGTGTGCATCGACCAGCAGAAGCCGACAAATTCGATTGCAGCAATCCGTTCGGCGGTGAAAAGCTTGAAGGCCGGGATGCCGCTGGTGATTTACCCGGAAGGCGGGCGCACTCCAGATGGCGAGATCAAACCCTTCTTGCCGGGAGCTTTTTTTCTCGCGATCAAGGCGCAGGTGGATATTGTTCCCGTGGCTTTGGTGGGCACGTACGAACTGCTGCCGATGAATACCTACCACATCAGGTGCCGGCCGCTGGAGATGCGAGTGGGCGAGCCGATCTCGACGGTGGGGCTGAAGATGAGGGACTTGGAGGCGGTGTCGGCGAAGGTGCAGAAGGCGGTCGAGGATTTGTATTACCCACAAAGCCCAGCTGGCGCGTAAGTTGTTTTCGACCGTAACTTTTTGTTGTTTTCTGCCGTTATCCCTGTGTAAGTCAACTCCGCGCGGAGAACGCATTGAAGGCTCTGAGGAAAGAAGCGGACGAGCGGCTTCTGATTGAGGAAGCGCAGAAAGATCCTGCGCGCTTCGCGGAGCTTTACGAGAACAACTTTGAGCGGGTGTATGCGTACGTGGTGCGGAGAGTGGGAGATCGCGCGGAAACGGAAGACTTAACTTCCGAAGTATTTCACCATGCACTGGCGAACTTGCGACGATTTGAATGGCGCGGGATTCCGTTTGCGGCATGGCTTTTCCGGATTGCCGCGAATCTGATTTCGGACCGCTGGCAACGCTCGAACCGGGAGCAATTGGCCGACGAGCCGGAACAGATGGAATCTGCGCAGGCCGGTGGCGAAGATTTCGAGGAAGTGGAGCGGCAGGCTACGTTGTTTCGCTTAGTGAATACGCTGCCGGCAGAGCAGCGGCGAGTGGTGGTGCTGCGGTTTGTGGAGCAGAAAAGCATTAAGGAAGTGGCGCGAGAGATCCGCAAGACCGAGGGCGCGGTGAAGCAATTGCAGTACCGCGCCCTGAGCAGCCTGCGGGCGCGCATGGAGGGTGCCGATGCCTAAGCGCTCTCTGGATCCGGGAAACAACGACGCCAAGAAGATCGAGCAGCTGAACAGTGCCGCGGACGCTTTGCTGGCACGGGCCGATGGCAAGCCTCCCAAGATGGAGGCAAACATCGAGACGCTGGTGCGGATCGCCGCCGATTTGCGCGATCTGCCGCGCGAGAGTTTTAAGGCGCGATTGAAATCTGAACTAGAAGGGAGACGGACCATGGCTACTGTTGCCGAACCCATTGCAGCCGTTCACCCGGTGGCGACGCCAAGATTGATCTTCAAAGATGTGGCCAAGGCCATCGAGTTCTACCAGAAGGCCTTCGCAGCGACAGAGATATTCCGATTCCAGGTCGAAGGCGGAATTGGGCATGCCGAGATTAAGATCGGGGACTCGCCTATCAGGCTGTCTCGAGAATGGCCGGAGGGAGGCAGATTCAGCGCCGAGACCCTGAGCCACTCGGCGGTGGAACTACTGATTCGCGTCGACGATGTCGATTCCTTCGCGGCCCGTGCTGTGGCGGCGGGGATGACGGTTTCGAGGCCGATCAAAGATCAATTCTACGGATCTCGGGAGGGTAGCTTCGTCGATCCCTTCGGCTACACATGGAACATCCTCACGGTCAAAGAAGAAATGTCGGCTGAGGAAATGTACCGCCGGTTCAACGCCATGCAGGCACGGGCGAAGAAGCCGGAGGTGAATCCGATTCCGAGGGGCTTCCGCACAGTAACGCCGTATCTGGTGGCCGAGGACGGGCCTGCGCTGCTGGAGTTCGCCAAGCAGGCGTTCGGAGCCGAGGAGACGTTCCGCGCCGTGGGATCGGCGGGCGGTGTGCACGGCGAGGTGCGGATCGGAGACTCAATGCTGATGATGGGCGGCGGTATTCCGGGGCGCGAGTTCCGCTCCACACCGAATACCCATGCGCTGCATATCTACGTAGAAGATGCGGATGCGGTCTGCGAGAAAGCGCTGGCGGCGGGGGCGACTTTGATTGACGAACTGCGGGACCAGGAGTACGGCGAGCGCTCCGCCAGCGTGAAAGATCCAGCGGGGAATTATTGGTACATCGCCACGCATAAAGGCGAGAGCTACATTCCCAAGGGATTGAACAACGTGAATGTGTTCTTGCATCCGCTACGGGCCGAACCGGTAATCACATTCCTGAAGCGCGCGTTCGGGGCGCAGGAACTGGCGAAGTACTCTTCACCGGACGGCGTGGTACATCACGCGGAAATTCGCGTCGGCGATTCGGTGGTGGAGATGGGCGAGTCGCACGGGAAATATCCACCGATGCCGGCTATGTTTTATCTGTACGTTCCAGATTGCGATGCCGTGTACCGACTGGCGCTGGCGGCGGGAGCGACTTCGATCTCGGAACCAACCGACCAGCCTTACGGCGACCGAAGCGCAGGCGTGAAGGACGCGTTCGGCAATATGTGGTATGTCGCCACTCACGTCAAGGACATAGCTCACTAGTGGTTTGACACGGCGAAGGGCGGGTGAAAGCCCGCCTTGGCGTTGCCGGTGCGCCCGTTTGACCCTCCTGAATCCCTCCAATAAACTGAAAGATTCAGTACCTCTGTAGGTCTCAACTTATGGCAGATAGCATTCATGTGAAGCTTCTGGATGGAAGCGTGAAGGATGTTCCTAGGGGCACGACCGCGCTCGAGATTGCGAAATCCATCAGCCCGCGGTTGGCGGACGCGGCCTTGGTTGCTAAGACGAACGGCGATCTTATCGACCTGACAAAACCGCTGGAAAAAGACAGCGATCTTCGCCTGCTTACCGACAAAGATCCGGAGTCGTTGGAAGTTTACCGGCATTCGTCCGCACATCTGCTGGCAGCGGCAGTGCTGGAACTTTTTCCTGAGACCAAGCTCGGCCACGGTCCGGCGACCGAGAGTGGATTCTTCTACGACTTCTACCGGCCCACGGCCTTTACTCCCGAGGATCTGGAGAAAATCGAAAAAAAGATGCAGGAACTGGTGCAGCAGAACATTCCGTATGCGCGTGAGTTTCTGCCTCGCGACCAAGGCTTGGAAGAGTTCAAGAAAGAAGGCGACTTCATGAAATGCCATTTCATCGAGCAATTCACCAAGCCCGATGAAAAGATTTCGATCTATCGCACCGGAAAGTTTACGGACTTTTGTCGCGGGCCCCACATTCCGTCGACCGGAAAGATCAAGGCGTTCAAGTTGTTTAACATTGCCGGAGCTTATTGGCTGGGCGATGAGAAGAATCCGCAACTGCAGAGGATCTACGGGACTTCGTTTTTCTCGAAAAGAGATCTCGACGCACATCTGCAGCAAATAGAAGAGGCGAAGAAGCGAGACCATCGGGTGCTGGGGCAGCAGCTGGATCTGTTTTCGATCCAGGAATTGGCCGGGCCGGGGCTGATTTTCTGGCATCCCAAAGGCGGGATCATCCGTAAAGAGATGGAAGACTGGATGCGCGAAGAATACGTGAAGCGCGGCTATTCGCTGGTTTATACGCCCCACGTAGCGCGGCGGCAGTTGTTCTTTACCTCGGGACACGAGGGATATTACGCCCAGAACATGTTCGATGCCATGGAGCTCGACGACGCAGAATACCGGCTGAAGCCGATGAATTGTCCGGGACACATTCTGATTTACAAGGACTCGCTGAAGTCCTATCGCGACTTGCCGGTACGGTTGGGCGAGCTGGGGACGGTGTATCGCTACGAGCGCTCGGGCGTGATGCATGGCCTGCTGCGCGTGCGTGGCTTTACTCAGGATGACGCGCATATCTTCTGCACGCCGGAGCAAATCGAAGACGAGATTGCCAGCTGCCTGGATTTCGCTCTCGATGTATTGAAGGATTTTGGCTTCGACAAGTTCCAGACGGAGCTTTCGACCTGGAATCCGGGGGACCGCAAGAATTTTGTAGGCAGCGAAGAGCAGTGGATCCACGCCACGCAATCGCTCGAGAAGGTGTTGAAGCGCAGAAACATCGAGTACAAGACGATTCCCGGCGAGGCGGCGTTTTACGGGCCGAAGATAGACATCAAGCTGGTGGACGCCATCGGGAGGTTGTGGCAGCTCTCCACGGTGCAGTTTGACTTCAACCTGCCGCAACGGTTCGGGTTGGAGTACGTGGCGGAGGATGGTTCACGCAAACAGCCGGTCATGGTGCATCGCGCGCTCTACGGTTCGGTGGAGCGTTTCTTCGGCGTATTGATTGAGCATTACGCGGGCGCGTTTCCGGTGTGGCTCTCGCCAGTGCAGGTGGCGATGATCCCCATCAGCGAGCGGCATGCAGAATATGCGAACAAGGTAGCGGATCAGCTCAAGGCCATCGGTGTGCGCGTCGAAGTAGATGCGCGCAATGAGAAGATGAATGCCAAGATCCGCGAGCATGCAATGCAGAAGGTACCGTTCCTGCTGGTGGTGGGAGATAAAGAGGCTGAAGCGGGAAAGGTGAACGTTCGCGCCCGTGGAAAAGAGAAGACCGAGGACATGGCAGCGGTGGATTTCGCGGAGAAGATTAAGAAGCTGATCGCGGAGAAGAGCCCGGGGCTGTAAATGCTCAGGTGGAACAGCCACCCAGGCTGCCCGGCCAGGGCCAGCTCGCCTCTGCCCGTCCCATGTTCACTGCCGATGTAACATGTTCCCGTGCATCAACTGGCCGAGTGCGTGTTGGGCCATATCCGCCGAGAGGAATTGCTGCGGGCTGGAGACCGGATTGGAGTTGCAGTTTCGGGTGGGATTGATTCGGTTGCGCTCTTGCGGTTGTTACTCGAGCTGTGCAGTGAACTCGGCATCGTCCTCTCCGTTGTTCACTTCAACCACAAACTTCGCGCTGCCGAGTCAGACGCGGATCAGCAGTTTGTCGAGGGACTGGCTCGTGGACTCGGCTTGGAATTTCATTCCGAGAGCGGCGACGTGGTGCAACATGCTGCCGATGAACACTCCGGCGTCGAAGCTGCGGCGCGCGAACTGCGGTACGGATTTTTCCAATCACTCCTGGGGTCGACTGACGGCTCCGAGACCGAACCGGACTCATCTTCTGCGCATTTATTAGACAAAATCGCGACCGGACACACGCTCGACGACCAGGCCGAGACCGTGCTAATGCGGTTGATTCGGGGTACCGGACCGAAGGGGCTTGGGGGAATTTATCCGCGCATCGTGGTCGAGAATGAGGATGGGGAAGGCTACGGCGAAATCATCCGGCCACTGCTGGAAATCCGACGGCGCGAACTGGAGCAGTATTTAGCCGACATCAAACAGCCATGGCGGGAAGACTCGACAAACACCGATTCCAAGTTCACGCGCAATCGAGTGCGCAGGCTGGTGCTTCCTTTACTGGAGCGGGAGTTTAATCCCTCGGTGGTCGAGGGCATTGCCGAACTGGCGGAGATTGCGCGCGACGAGGAAGACTATTGGGAGAACGAAATCTCAGGTTGGCTGGGGACGGTGGTGCAGTGGTCGCAACCGGAATGGACACGCGGGCTCCCAGGTTTCGCCGATTCGCAATCATTGGTGCAAATCCAGTCGCCTCAACTACCCGATCCGAAGTTATTACAGCGGCTTGGCGAGCCCGGCCCGGCGGTGATGAATGCTTCCGTGAGCAGGCCGTGGCTGCTGACCGAGCCGCGCGCTGTGCAAAGAAGGGTACTCAAGGCAATCGGACAACAGGCGGGCATTCCGTTGGAGTTCAAGCACATCGAAGACATCTTGCGATTTGCGGCCGAGGACGGTCCGTCGGGCAAAGAATTGTCGCTTCCCCTTGGCTGGCGGATTGTTCGCGAACCCGAGGCTATCGCTTTCGTCACGCCCGACCTACGCCGGAACGAGCGTGTGCCGGACTATGAATACACCCTGCCTGTGCCAGGACGTGTCTTTGTGGGGGAACTGGGGCTAGTTATCGCAGCATTGCACGTCGGTCCAGAGTTGCAGATTGCGGAGTATAATCCGCAACAACTTCTTCGCGCGGAGTTATTGCGAAAGCAGTTGATCGTGCGGAACTGGCGTCCGGGCGACCGCTTTTGGCCAGCCCACACAAAGTCGCCCAAGAAGGTGAAGGAACTGCTGCAGGAGCAACACGTTTCCCAACCCGAGCGCAGGCTTTGGCCAGTCATTGTGAATGGAGACGAAATCGTATGGATGCGCGGCTTTCCGGTTCCAGCCAGCTGGCACGCCAAACGGGAGCAGGAAGCGATTCTGATCCGGGAGATGCGGTGGGCGCCAGACGAGTACAAGGTCTAAATGCTCCCCGCCAGCGTCGAATAGCAGTTCAGGTCGTGATGAGAAACAGGAGGAATGCCGGTTCATGAACGCAACGAGAGTTGAGCCGCTCCGTCAAGTCATCGCGGCCGAACAGATCCAAAAGCGGGTGAAAGAACTGGGTCGCCATATTTCCGACGACTACAAGGGACAGACGATCCAAGCCCTGGCCGTTCTGGAGAATGCATTCATGTTCATGGCCGACCTGGTGCGGGCGTTGGACGTGCCCGTTGTTTGCCAATTCATTAAGCCGAAGTACAGCAAGCAGGCCAGCAACCACGCGGGCGAGATCATCGAGATTTTCTTCAGCCACGAACCGGATATTCACGGCCAGCATATTTTACTGGTCGAGGGCCTGGTGCATTCGGGAGTGACCAGCGAGTTCCTGATGAACGACTTGCGCGCTCGTGGCGCAGCTTCCGTGAAACTGGTGACGCTGCTCGACCGCCAGTCGGCCCGCCGCGTGGCGTTGCAGCCGGACTATTTTGGTTTCCTGGTCGATGATACGTTTCTTGTCGGCTACGGATTGGGCGCGGCGGAGCAAACCAACCGCAATATCCCCTACCTGGCTGCGGCGCCAGTTCCGCAGATGACTTAAGTTACGAAGAAAGCGACGCGCCTTTTTCCGAAGGAAAAGGTAGAATGAAACGGTAGGATAAGGACCTTAGGGAATTTCCCTATCCAAATTGGTTGAACGGCATCTAATGTAGTGGCGGGAGCCTCGGGCGTCAGACGTTCGATTGGACCTCGGTTTCTTTAGGAGCTTCTTGGTGAATTCGACAGTCAAAACCGTAGCTTTCTGGCTGGTGATTGGTTTGTCTGCGCTACTGTTGTGGCAGGTGATTCAGGCCGGCCGCAGCGGGCAGAAGGACAAGGAAGTCAATTTTTCTCAGTTCACGAGTGACGTGGACCAGAACAAGGTGCGCGATGTCACGGTTGACGGCATGCAGCTGCACGGGAAATACAGCGACGGCTCCGCCTTCCATACCACGGTCCCGGCGAATTATCCCGAGATGATCAAGGAGCTCCACGACAAGGGTGTCTCGATGACGTTCCGGGACGCCAACAGTGGAAGCTGGCCGCTGCAATTGTTGGGGACGTGGGCTCCGCTCATTCTGCTGGGTGCACTGTGGTTCTTCATGATCCGGCAGATGCAGACTGGCGGCAACAAAGCGCTCTCGTTCGGGAAGAGCCGAGCGCGTTTGCTTTCGATGCAGCAGAAGAAAGTCACGTTTAAGGACGTAGCTGGCGTGGAAGAGGCTAAGGAAGAGTTGCGCGAGATTATCGAATTCCTGCGCGAGGCACAGAAATTCCAAAAACTTGGTGGCAGGATTCCCAAGGGCGTGCTTCTGGTAGGGCCTCCGGGAACCGGCAAGACACTTTTGGCTCGAGCCGTCGCTGGCGAAGCCAACGTTCCCTTCTTTTCGATCTCCGGCTCGGATTTCGTGGAGATGTTTGTGGGCGTTGGCGCGAGCCGCGTGCGCGACCTGTTCGAGCAGGGCAAGAAGAACGCCCCGTGCATCATTTTCATCGACGAGATTGACGCCGTGGGACGGCATCGTGGTGCCGGCCTTGGCGGTGGTCACGACGAGCGCGAGCAGACGTTGAACCAGTTGCTGGTGGAGATGGACGGCTTCGAATCAAATGAAGGCGTCATTCTTATGGCGGCGACGAACCGGCCGGACGTGCTGGATCCAGCGTTGCTGCGACCAGGCCGTTTCGACCGGCGCGTTGTAGTCAGCCGTCCCGATGTTCGCGGACGCGAAGAAATCCTTCGTGTGCATACCCGCAAAATTCCTCTCGCAGAGGATGTCGATCTCACTGTGCTGGCCCGCGGCACGCCGGGGTTTTCCGGCGCGGACCTGGCCAACATGGTGAACGAAGCGGCGTTGGCGGCTGCACGGCAGAATCGCAAGGCTGTGCTGATGTTCGACTTCGAAGTTGCCAAGGATAAAGTCTTGATGGGCGTGGAACGCAAGTCGCTGATCCTTTCTGACGAGGAAAAGAAAGTGACGGCTTACCACGAGGCCGGGCACGCGTTGGTGGCTGCGAAGCTTCCGGGTTCGGATCCGGTACACAAGGTCACGATCATTCCGCGTGGCATGGCGTTGGGCGTCACCATGCAATTGCCTATCGACGACCGGCACAACTACACCCGGGAATATCTGAAAACCGACTTGGCGATCCTGATGGGTGGACGACTAGCGGAAGAATTGTTCCTTAACCAGATGAGCACAGGAGCGGGAAACGATATCGAGCGGGCCACGGAAATGGCGCGCAAGATGGTGTGTGAGTGGGGCATGAGCGATCTTGGACCGCTGACATTCGGCAAGAAGGAAGAGCAGATNNATGGACGGCTTCGAGTCGAACGATGGCGTGATCCTGGTGGCGGCCACCAACCGCCCCGACGTGCTGGATCCTGCGCTGCTGCGCCCCGGCCGCTTCGACCGCCGCGTGGTGGTGGGCCTGCCCGACATACGCGGCCGCGAAGAAATCCTCCGCGTTCACGTCAAAAAGGTGCCCGTCTCTGAAGACACCAATCTGAATGTTTTGGCCCGCGGCACACCGGGCTTCTCGGGCGCCGACCTGGCCAACATGGTCAATGAGGCTGCGCTGAGCGCCGCGCGCATGAATCGCAAGCAAGTGACCATGTACGACTTCGAGCTCGCCAAAGACAAAGTGCTGATGGGCGCCGAGCGCAAGTCGATGCTGCTGAGCGTCGAGGAGAAGCGCGTAACGGCGTATCACGAGGCCGGTCACGCATTGGTGTCGTCGAAGCGCGAACACTCCGACCCGGTGCACAAGGTCACAATCATTCCCCGCGGCATGGCGCTGGGCGTCACCGTGCATCTGCCCGACGACCGCCACAACTACACACGCGAGTATCTGGAAACGCGGCTGGCCATGCTTTACGGCGGACGCGTGGCCGAGGAAGTCTTCCTGAAGCAGATGTCGACGGGCGCGGGCAACGACATCGAGCGGGCCACCGAGTTGGCGCGTTCCATGGTGTGCGAGTTCGGCATGAGCCGCCTGGGTCCGCTCACCTTCGGCAAGAAGGAAGAGCAGATCTTCCTGGGCCGCGAGATCAGCCAGCACCGCGACTACAGCGAAGACACCGCCATCAAGATTGATGGCGAGGTCCGCAAGCTAGTGAACCAAGGGTACGAAACGGCAAAGAACATTCTGGAAGGCAGCCGCGACACGCTCCAGAAGATTGCGGCGGCCTTGCTGGAGCGGGAAGTGCTGGATGCATCTGAAGTGCTGCTCTTGGTGGACGGTAAGGAACTGCCTCCGATGAAGTCCCCGTCCAAGCCCGATGAAGGCGTGCAGCAAGTGTTGAAGCCGGAGCCGGGGCGGGGGATTGCGAAGGGCGGGGAAAGTCCGGCGCGAGCTTAGAGCAGTTCTCAGTTGTCAGTTTTAGGGCGGCCTGTCGGCCGCCCTAACTTTTTGTGGCAGCGAAGACAAAAAAGCTTCGAGGCGTGTACAATTGCGCCCGCTTACATTCTAGAGGCGGACGTTCTGTTTAGTCTGCAACTTTGAGTCGGCCGGCTCTATTTGAATTGGGGCATCATACTGGAGAGAACCTATTCTCGCCGGAATTCCAACACAATAAGGAGAATTATGCAAAAGCGAACCATCTGGGGCGTTTGCTTGCTGACTCTTTGCCTTGCCTTGGCCACAGTCCGGCCGTTGCAGGCGCAGACGGCGGCGAAGGGTAAGCCGAGGGTTTACACATATGTTGCGACATGGGACGTTCCTCGCGCCCAATGGGGCGACATGGCGAAACTGGACGAGCAGGATAAGCCCTTACTCGACAAACTGGTCGCCGATGGCACCCTTATCGGTTACGGCGCTTATTACAACCTGATTCACCAGGAAGGCGAACCCACGCACGGAAGCTGGTTCACCGCAACTTCCGAAGGCAACCTGCTGAAAGCGCTGGAGGCAATTTACGCTCAGCCAGGGTCGGTTGGCGCCGCAGTACAGGGCGCTTCCAAGCATTGGGACCAGATACTGACGGGGGATATTTACAACTCCCGGCCGGGCGCGTCCGCTGGCTATCTCACCTGGTCGCGCTGGGAAGTGAAGGCGGGCCAGATGCATGCTTACAGCGAGTTCACGAAAAGTGCTTTCGTGCCGACATTGGAGAAGCTGCTGGCGGAGGGCTCGATCACATCGTACGGGCAGCTCACCGAAGACTACCACCAGGATAAATTGGGCATCGTTTACGATTACTTCACCATACCCGATGCGGCTTCCCTGGACAAAGTGAACAAGGCATTCGAAGACCTTTTCAGCAGCAATCCCGCGCTCGGCGACGCCCACCGGGCGTTAACCGAACGGGAAGGACATCGCGACTTCCTCACTCGTCTACGCTACATGACGAGCAAGTGATCTGAGCGAGTTCTGCGTTTAGGGCGGCCCGAAGCCGCCCTAAATTTGTGTGGAGCCTATCCGTTCACGATGCTCATCATGTGCTCGGGATAGCGAAGTCCAGCCGCGGCGCCGGTGGGAAAGATTTCGTCGATACGGCGTAGATCGTCCTCGCTGAGCTTCACACCGATCGCCGAAACATTCTCTTCCAGATACTTGCGGCGTTTGGTGCCTGGGATGGGCACGATGTTCTTGTCCTGAGCGAGCACCCATGCTAGCGCCAATTGCGCGGGCTTGCAGCCTTTCTTTTTCGCAATTTCCTCGACCCGGCGAACGAGGTCCAGATTCTTCTGAAAGTTCTCACCCTGAAATCGAGGAGAGAATCTGCGGTAGTCATCTTGCAGAAAATCTTCGAACCGGGTGAACTGTCCTGTCAGAAAACCGCGTCCAAGTGGGCTGTAGGCTACGAAGCCAACGCCCAGCTCGCGGCAAGTAGCGAGAATTTCGTCTTCGGGCTCGCGGCTCCATAACGAGTATTCAGTTTGCAGCGCCGTGATGGGATGGACTTTCACGGCGCGTCGGAGGGTTCGCGGCGACGCCTCAGAAAGGCCGATGTGGCGAACTTTTCCTTCTTTCACAAGTTGGGCCAAGGCTCCAAC
This sequence comes from Acidobacteriaceae bacterium, assembly GCA_003138975.1. GTDB lineage: Bacteria > Acidobacteriota > Terriglobia > Terriglobales > Acidobacteriaceae > Sulfotelmatobacter. The sequence goes on from PLHQ01000012.1 coordinate 74,751, forward strand.
AGTTTCTTCAATAGGCGTGGCAGGGTCGACGCGATGCTGATAGTAGAGGTCGATCGTCTCAACGCCCAAGCGCTTCAAACTTCCTTCACAGGATCGGCGGATGTAATCTGGCTTGCCATTGACCCCGCGAACTGTTGGATTTGCGGGATCGCGAACGATGCCAAACTTCGTGGCTAATACGATCTTGTCACGTTTGCCTTTGATTGCCCGACCAACCAATTCTTCATTTTTATACGGGCCGTACATGTCCGCGGTATCAAGAAAGTTGATACCGAGTTCGAGAGCGCGATGAATTGTGGCGATGGACTCGTCGTCGTCGCGTCCGCTGTAAAACTCCGACATGCCCATGCAGCCTAAGCCGAGGGCAGAGACTCTGAGACCGCTGCGTCCAAGTTCGCGAAATTGCACGCTAGCTCCTCGCAGAAGATAAAATTAGGGAACGTGTTCCACCATTCTAAGAGATGCACGAACCTCGGCTTGCGATGTAGGAATTTGTGAGTCGTGTGATGCTGCTGCCATCATTCGTTTATCGGCGGAATCCATGAGTCAGGTGCCCATCTGGTTTGAACGTAAGTTCGAGTTTTCGTTTCCGGCGGAACTGCATCCGAATTTGTTGGCGCGCCTGCGCGGCACTCCCGCGAGATTCGAAGAAGTGCTGCGCGGCCGTTCTCGGGAAATCCTGGTTAGGAAGCCGCAGCAAAAGTGGTCGGCTCAGGAACACTCCGGTCACCTGCTTGATCTCGAACCGCTGTGGCTGGCTCGAGTCGACGATTACGTTGCGGGCAGCGCCCAACTCACCGCAGCAGACTTGAAGAATCGAAAAACCGACGAAGCGAATCACAACGCCCGCCCGCTAGAAGGGATTTTGGCGGAGTTCCGTGCTGCCAGAGAGAAACTACTGAAGTGCGTGGACGAACTGGACACATCCCTGTTTGCTCGGGTTATTCCCCATCCGCGTTTGAAGACTCCGATGCGGCTCGTAGACCATTTGTATTTTGTAGCCGAACACGACGATCATCATCTGGCGCGAATATGGGAACTGGTGGACCCCAAGCGGTAGATGCGGGGCTGGTGATCAGAGTCCAACTGCGATCAGGGGCTTGGTGCGAAACAGGACCTCGCCGATTTCTGCCGCGGATATTCCTGCCGCGTTGAGAGACTGCGCGAATTGCGCCGAGTCTTCGAGTGTGACCGAGATCATAAGTCCGCCCGCGGTCTGAGGATCGAATAGAAGCGCCCTCAAGTCTTCGGAAATTCCATGGTCATAATCGACCACACATTCGGCGAAGTCACGGTTGTTCTTGAGACCACCGGGAATGTGTCCGGCGCGAACACACTCGAGGGCTCCCGCGAGAAGTGGAATGCGGTTGGTGTGCAACCGTAGCGATACATTGGACGCCAGCGCCATTTCCCGAGCATGCCCGATCAGGCCGAAGCCTGTGACATCGGTCATGGCGTGAATGCGGAATTCCCCTTGCTGAATTACCTCCGCGGCGCGCTTGTTCAGCGTGGTCATCGATTGAACGGCTGCATCGATCCATTCTGGTTCAGCTTTGCCTTTCTTGATTGCCGTGGAAATCACGCCCGTGCCCAGCGCCTTAGTAAAGATGAGAGAATCGCCCGGTTTTGCCCCGGCGTTGGTGAGGACTTTTTTCGGATGGATGAGGCCGGTGACGGCATATCCGAACTTGGGTTCGTCGTCACGAATGCTGTGGCCCCCAATCACGAAGCATGCGGCTTCGATCATTTTCGAGAGGCCGCCGGCCAGGATGTGTTCGAGAATGTCGAGATCGGCCTTCTCGGGAAAACACACTAAGGCCAGCGATGTGAGCGGTTTTCCACCCATCGCGTAAATATCGCTCAACGCATTGGTCGCGGCGATCTGGCCGAATGTGTAGGGATCGTCGACGATAGGAGTGAAGAAATCGACGGTTTGAACGAGTGCCTGGTCGGGTGCGATTTGATACACTCCGGCGTCGTCGGCGTGGTCGAAGCCGACTAGCACGTTCGGATCATGTTGCTGGGCTAATTTCCCAAGCACCGTGTCCAGCACCGCCGGACTCAGCTTGGACGCTNNGACGCTCAACCCGCAGCTTTTACCGACTCAGTTAAGCGGAATGGCTTTCCATCGGCCATGCGTTCATTGTACCGATTGTCAAATTTTGATTAGCGGGTGGCTACTTCACTGCGACATCGGTGACTCGGATGTCGGGATACTGGTGGTTCCACTGCGCGGAGATGCTTTCAAACGTGAGCCGGAAAGGTCTGCTTTGGCCAGGGCCGAGAGGGGAGACGCTGAAGTCCACCGCTTCGGGATACGGCCCAGTGGTCTTCAGCACCTGCAGCGCGATCTCTTCGCGCTGGGCGGTTTGACCCATGTCGTCTCTGAAGTTCACTTCGACAACCACATGCGTGACCGTCTTATCGCCAGCATTGGTGACGGTTCCGTCAACGTAGCTGACGGTTGCTCCAACAAAATTCTCCGCGGCACTCATTTTCAAGTCGGAGAGTTTAAGATTCGCGGCGTACGGCGGTGGCCCAGTCGGTCCCTTCGGTTTACCTCGAAGCAGAAACGCCGCAACCACGGCCGCGACGATGACGACCGCGACCGCAATAGCAATCGTCCGTCCGCTGGAATCGGGTTCTTCGCTTACCGGAGTTGGCTGGATCAAGCCGCCCATGCAAGTCGATTGTACTCTGGACGCTAATTGCTGGTCTTGAAGAAAGCGGTTAGAAATAGCACGCCGAACACCACGTCGACGCAGCCGAGAGCCAGATCTCCTGGAGTTAGGCGATGCTGCAGATAAAGCACGGCGAAGGAAGCGCCGGCGCCAAATTTCTCGATCACCGAAGGAATCATCATGGGACGGAAGCGGACCGGGTCTCTGGCAATCACAAAGAAAGCGAACTGGAAGGCCAGGCCCACGCTGACGAAGCCGTAATAAAAGGCGGGGTGGGTGATCGGCGGCGGATCTTTTTGCCCGATCAGAGCAAACATGAAATACAGCGGCGTGAGAACCAACACGCCCCAAATGCCAGCGATCCAAAATATGATCTTGGCGAATTTCATGGAACGCTCTGCTATTCACCGCCCACGGTGAGCCCATCAATGCGCAGTGTAGGAGAGGCCACGGATCCGCGGAACTCCAGGTCGTTGGCGATCTCGGAAATGCTGAAGAACATTTCTTTGAGGTTTCCGGCCACCGTGATTTCTTCGACAGGATAGGCGAACTCTCCTCCCGAAATCCACAAGCCCGACGCGCCACGAGAATAATCGCCAGTCACCAAGTTCGCGCCGTGCCCGAGGAACTCGGTGACGTACAGACCTTCCTTGATTTCAGAAATCAATTGCTTCGGTGTCCTGGTACCCGGCTGCAAGAAGTAGTTGCCGGGTCCGATGCCTGGGGTACCAGCAAGTCCGCGGGAAGCGTTGCCGGTTGTTTTGAGCCCCAACTTCTTCGCAGTATATGTATTCAACAAGTAGGAACTGAGCACCCCTCTCTCGATCACAACTGTTCGGCGCGTAGGCACGCCCTCGCCATCAAATGGGCTTGTTCCGAAGCCGCCGGGAATGGTGCCATCATCGACGATGGTGACGTTGTCGCCGGCGATTTTCTGTCCCAGCTTGCCGGCGAGAAACGAAGCGCCGCGGTAGACTGAGTCCCCGTTAATCCCCTCAAAAATGTGCTCCAGGATTGAGATCGCAACCATGGGATCGAAGATGATCGGGACCTGTGCCGTCTTTGCCTTGCGCGCGCCCAAGCGGCGGAGCGTGCGCTCGGCCGCGACCTTGCCAACCTGCTCAGGCGACTCAAGTTTACTGAGCGTCCGCGCGACCGAGAACCAATAGTCACGCTGCATTGCGCCGTCTTCTGTTTGTGCGATGGGAACGGCGGCCACGGAGCAATACGACCGGCGGTATTCGCCGACGAATCCACGCGAGTTGGCCAGAACTTTGTGGCCGGTGGCGGCGTCAAACGATCCGCCTTCAGAATTCTTGATGCGCGGATCGAAGTCGAGAGCAGCTTTTTCGGCGCGGCGAGCGTAGTCGATACGATCGGGGCCGGGCAGCGAATAGACATCTTCGTGATAGAGGTCGAGATCGCCGGTGAGCGAGCCGAGTTGCGACGCTTCAGGAATTCCTCCGAATGGATCTTCCGACGTGATCTTCGAAAGTTCCAACGCAGACTTCACCATGCGGTCGAGGCTGGCTGGGGAAAAGTCACTGGAATATGTGCTCGCTGCACGCTGACCGGAAAATACGCGCACACCGATGGATCTCGATCCGGATTCCTTGAGCGTTTCGACTTGGCCGAGGCGGACAAGCGTAGAGAACTCATCCCCTTCGCGCACCACGCATTCGGCAGCGGTTGCGCCGCCCCTCATGGCACGGCGAACGATGTCCTCTGCGAGTTCGCGAAGGTCAGTTTCTAGTTTTGGGCTTCCGGTTTCGAGTTGCGTAGAAGGCATAAAAAGGCTTTTTACCACGGAGTCACAGAGACACAGACAAAACCAAGAATCTGCAAAATGTGAGACCAAGAATTTCTTGTGACGCTGCGTCCCTGCGGTGAACCAGATCTTACTGCATGAACCCGCCAGGATCTTTCTTTGCGGTGCCACCGACGGTGAGGCGATCGATCTTGATCGTTGGAATGCCGACACCGACGGGCACAGCCTGCCCGTCCTTGCCGCAAGTGCCGACACCTTCGTCGAGCTTCAAATCGTTACCCACCATCGAAACCCGGGTCAGAACGTCCGGGCCATTACCGATCAGCGTCGCGCCTTTGATGGGCGCGGTGATCTGGCCATCTTCAATCATGTAAGCTTCCGAAGCTCCGAACACGAACTTACCGTTGGTGATGTCGACCTGGCCTCCGCCGAAGTTGACGGCATAGATGCCGCGCTTCACCGAACGGATAATATCTTCTGGATTGTCCTGACCCGCCAGCATGTAAGTGTTTGTCATGCGCGGCATGGGAATGTGTTCGTAGCTCTCGCGGCGTCCGTTGCCCGTGTCGGAAATGCCCATCAGGCGCGCGGAAAGCTTGTCGCTCAAGTAGCCTTTCAGAATCCCTTTTTCAATCAGCACAGTTTCCTGCGTGGGTTCGCCTTCGTCGTCCACATTTAGTGAGCCGCGGCGCCACGGCATGGTTCCGTTATCGATGACCGTACATTTTTCGCTGGCTACGCGCTTGCCAATAAGACCGGCAAAAGCGGAAGTCTTCTTACGATTGAAATCAGCCTCCAGCCCATGTCCGACCGCTTCATGGAGCAGAACTCCAGGCCATCCCGGGCCGAGTACGACTTCCATATCGCCCGCAGGAGCTTCACGCGCGTCGAGCTGGAGAATGGCCTGCCGGGCTGCTTCCTTGGCGAAGAACTCAGGGTTCTTGTCGCCGAAGAAGAAGTCGAGAGCCACGCGTCCGCCGCCGCCGGAGCCGCCGCGAGCGGAACTGCCTTCGGTTTTGGCAATGCAGGAAACGTTCATGCGGGCGAGTGGCTGGGAATCTTCGGCGAAAGTACCGTCGGAAGCGACAACCAGAATATTCCGCAGTTCGTCGGAATAGCTGGCGCGGACTTCCTGAATGCGTGGATCATAACCACGCGCAGCCTTGTCTGCCCGCATCACCAGCTCAACCTTGGCGGTGATCTCGGCATCGACCGAGGGCAAAACTACCGGATACAAGCTGCGAGCAGCGGTTTTCTGAAACCCTGCAACGGGAGTCTTAGCCGGAGCGCTGGCAATCAGCGCCGCAGTGCGCGCTGCGTGCAAGATGCGGCTGGCGGAAAGATCGTCAGTATAGGCATATCCCGTGCGCTCGCCAGAAACCACACGCACGCCGCAACCGGCAGAGATGCCCTGCGAAGCCGACTTGACCATCGACTCATCCACCATCAGCGAGGTAGAAGAGAGAAATTCAAAATAAAGGTCGGCATAGTCACCGCCGGCAGAGAGAGCTGCCGCCAGGTAATGTTCAAGATCGTTTTCGGTGACCCCGTAGTGGTCAAAGAAGAAACGCTGCTTATCCGGAAGTTGTTTGTCCAAACTTTTACCCACAAGAATTAGATGCCGCCGTGCTGAACGCGGACTCAGTTGAGCGAATGTGTCCATTATCCCACATGAAGATGAGTTGGGAGTGGAGGAACATTCCCGGCGGAAATTATGACGATGGTCACATGTCACAGACGGCTGATCTGTTCGCGCTGGACAATCGGAAAGTGGACAATGCCAAATGCCGATGCTGACGCCGCAAGCTCTAACTCGCACCGTGCAAGAGTTTCTCAGCGAGGCGGCGGGAGCTGTCGTGCTGGAAAATGGCGCTGTCGCATTTGACCTGGCGCAATCCAAGTACTCGATTTCAGGTGAGCACAACCGCTGCCTGCTTCATCTGTGGGTACGGCGCGTGCTGGAGGCCGAAGTCAAGAATGGGACGCTGGTCAGCGGAGCGAAACGCGGATACTCTGCTGCGCTATCTCTCTCCTGAGATCGAGTGGGAGTTCGTGGGCATTGACGAGCATTGGCGGGAGGGAGTAAAAGTTGTGTTCCGGAAGCGATCCGAATCCAAGCAATGCCACGAAGCCTCGGAGGGACGTAATGCCTCCGATCTTCGGTCGCCGATCGCCACTTAGCCGCAACTGAAAGCGTATGTAACGATTGCCCGCTTCATTCCTTCCAGGCGCCCAGCAGACGACGCACGTCGATTAACTGCCCCACATGATAGGCATTGTGGTCAGCCACTAGCAGTGCCTCACGCAGAATGGTCTGGCCATCGCCCCAAGGGATAGGAGCAAACAAATCGGTCTTCGGATTCTCCACCAGATCCTGCATGGCCTTTAGATCTTCGCGGAATTGCTGAATGCTTTTGTTCCATGCAGCTGTACTCTGCGGAGCTTCCGTCTTGGGCCAGTAACCCTCAGGCCACTCGGGAGACTTGTGCTTGGAGTTGCGGCTGAATTCGAGAATATCCCACTGCGCCAGGCGGAGGTGCTCGAGCAGCATCCAGGCGGAGTGCCGCAGCCCCTCGGGTTTCACGCCGCGCAACTTCTCGGGCATGCCCTTTACCGCATCATCAAAACCTGCATGGGCGCCACCGCCGTTGAGGAGGTAAACCACATGCTCGCGAAGCAGTTTGTCTTGTGATTCCTTGATCGCCATTTCGTCCTTCCTTCTTCCTCCCTTCAACTTGGGATTTCCGTTGCTCCCACTCGAATTTGACTCGGGGTGACTGGACCTTCTTCCGGCCCCTCGCCTCGCAACACGCGGCCAATGCCGCGTATGATGCGGCGCATCGGGAAGACACCTTTATCATCCGCAAGAAATATTTCGCCGATGCGATGGCTGCGATAGTACCAACGCTTGAGCAGCGCAAGATGTTCCATGGTTTCGAGCGCGGGACGTAGTTTCGCGGACACGAATGAATCCAGAACTCCCTGCACCCGCGATTCCATCGATTGAGACTTCGTATGCTCCCCGGTTTGGATGCAGAAAGTCGTCGGGCCGTAGATCGCTCCGCTGTCCACGCGGAAAAAAATGATCGTGTCCGCGAGATGGCAAGGCTGGACCATCAGTCCAGAAAGGCGGTCGAGCCGGCGGACGATCTCGGAGAGTTGGTTCAGTGTCGGCTCCAGTTTTTCCAGACGTACGTGAATCGCGGCGGCTTCTTCAAATGCGAGATTGGCCGACGCGGCATCGCGCTGCGCAGAACACTCCCGGGCTAGAGATTCTCCTCCTGAGTCGAAGTAGGCTTGCACCCGGGCCACTTCGGCAGAGTAGTCCTCGTCGGTGCAGCCCTTGAAACAGGGCGCAAGGCACATCTTCATTTCGGAATAGATGCAGCCGGGAAATTTGGGATCGGGATGCAGATCATCTACGCAGCGCCGCATCTTGAAGAAGTCGAGCGAATCGTTCATAAACTTCTCAGCAGCTGTGCGGGAAACAAACGGCCCGTAGTAAAGTGTGCGGGCCTTGAGGCGTCCTAGCCGCGTGGTGATGGAGGCCCGCGGATATTCATTTTCAAGATGCAGCTTTACCAGCGGCGCAAAGCGGAAGCGAAGGCGGTTGGCATAAGTCCTGGGAAAAGTGGAACGCAGAACTTTATAGAGAACAAATCCGGATTCAAAGTCGGAGCCTGTCGGCGCGTACTCGATGTAGCGGATGCGATTGCGCAGGTTGAGCTTTTTGGTGCGCTCTTCGACCGGCCCCAGCAGCCGTTGCAGCCGCCGGCGAAGATTCGCTGTCTTGCTGACGTAAGGCTCGGCCTGGGAGTCGTCGGCACGCAGCAAGAACACAGCCGGCGCGGCCGGCACGGCGGAAAAGATCTCCGCATCGCGTTCAGGGGCGAATTCCAGCCGCTCGGTCANNTCACCACGGAGGCACTGAGACACGGAGAACCTCGTTCTTGCCACGGATTCACAAGGATAAGGCGAAGAAGGAGATGTCTTCCAATTGGTCGAGCCTGGGGTGTTACCGAAAGCTGGCGCTCTTGACTTGTTGGCGGAAATCTGTGCCCTCCATCGTAACGATGCGGCACATCTCATGCAGCCGGGAACGCATGCGATCACCGATTCGATCGCCCAGCGTCTCTCTCTCCGCCGCATATTTGGCGGCTTCAGAGCTTCGGCTGCTTACGTTGCCCAGGCGCTGGCGTTCGGCGAGATTAGGGTAGTTCGTTGTGATGATGGTCGTGCGATTGTCGTTATACCGAGTGTTCAGGATGAGGCTTACCGTATCCCATACCCAATCTGTGGGCTTGACCGCGCCGAGTTCGTCCAACGCCAAGACCTCGGTCTCGAATACGGGCCGAAGCACGTCCAATTCTGTCGTTTTGACGGTATCGTTGTACGAGTTCTGTATCTGCTTCAGCAACTCTCGGTAATCGTAGAACAGACACGCAATCCCTTTGCTAAGGATGAGTTCCTTAATAATCCCGACCGCCAGATGGGTCTTGCCTACACCAATCGTGCCGATCAGCAGCAGACCGGTCTTATCGACTGGGTACTCTTCCACGAACTTGCAGGCAGCCATACGAGCTGGAGCCAGCGAACGATGCAAACCGTCGAATTCAAAAGTCCTGAGTTCGCAATGTTCGTAACGTGCTGGTATGCGTGCGGCCGCTAGCAAAGTCTGGTTCCGCGCGCGCAGCTGGCAATCGCAACGCGTAACCCGACGGTCTCGGGGCGCACTAGGGACAGCTGGAAGCGTCTTCCATCCCGTGCCCTCGCAAAGAGGGCAAACCTCCGCGGCGGTTCTGATCACATTCAACCTTCGAAAACCTTTCTTCGAGAAAACTTTGTCGTCTGACTTTGCACCCAAACGCTCGATTCCCGCAAGTGTCAAAGGCCAGAGTCCTGTGCACAACCTGTGAAGGCGCGACGACGGCTGTGGAGGGACGAGGAAAACTGCTCCCGGGTACCCCAAAACCCTCACCCTCCGCCCTGATCCGGGACCAGGGGGTACGAAACAGGCTTCGGGAGCGGATTTTCACAGTTGACATTCTCTACGGAGAGAGGAGAATACCTCCCGTCAGGTTTCCCAACTCAGACACGAGCTTTTTTGTCCTCCCGGTATTGTGCTGGGTATGAACGAGACCTGCGAGGAGAAACTATGAATAAAGCCGATCTGGTTGACAAGATCTCTGGCGCTTGCGAAATCAGCAAGGCGCAGGCTACAACTGCGATTGACACTGCTGTGAGCAGCATTACTGGGGCGTTGCGCAAAGGGGATCGGGTAGCTCTGATAGGCTTCGGCACTTTCTCGATATCGCAGAGAAAGGCGCGGAACGGGCGCAATCCGCAGACTGGCGCCACTATCAAGATCGCTGCCCGCAAGGTCGCGAAGTTTTCCCCTGGGGCCGAACTGAAGAAAGCTGTTAACAAAAAGTAAGACCGAGAAATTTGCATCACGAAAACGGCAGGGGGTCGGCCCTGCCGTTTTTCCTGCTCGCTGGAACGAGCGAAACTTCCTGCGGCTACAATGGCCTGAACATGATTGCCCATCTGCGCGGAAGATTGTTGTCCAAGCATCCAAACCAGGTTGTGGTTGAAACGGCCGGCGTTGGCTATGAAATCAACATCAGTGTGCCCACTTTTTCCGAGTTGCCCGCCAATGGCTCGGAAGTCGCGCTTCACATTTACACACATGTGCGGGAGGACTTGATTGCACTCTACGGATTTCTCCGGCCCGCCGAGAAGCAATTGTTTGAGAAGTTGATCACCGTGAGCGGCATCGGACCGAAGCTCGCCATCACCATTCTGAGCGGCATGGCCGCGAACGAAATGGCGGGTGCAATCCGGGGCAATGATCTGGCTCGGCTGACGAAAATTCCTGGCATCGGGAAGAAAACTGCCGAACGCATGGTGCTCGAACTGCGGGACAAACTACCCGAAGCCGTGGGGACTTCCACGCTTGCCGCTCCTGCAATGAGTGCAATGGAACAGGATGTTCTGTCTGCGTTGCTGAACCTGGGCTATCAGCGACCCGCAGCCGAGAAAGCACTGGCGGGTGTGGTCAAGAACGGGAAGAGCAGTTCATTCGATGCGATGTTCCGGGATGCGCTTGCCGGGCTTTCGAAGTGATACAGAAACTTAACAAGTTTTGTCCGCAGTGTTGCATCCTAGGGTCGATATTGGCTAGACCCAGTCCGAAATAGAGTTATTGGCGTCCTCTGAGTCACCCTGTTTTTCTTGTCTCTTCCGGCCAGCTTGGTTCTGTTGGCTTTGTTGCTTCCCACTTTCTTCATGTGCCCCCAGTTTCACAATGCAGTCTTCTCCGGAATCAGTCTCTCCGGCCAGTTCCGAGGCAAACTCCAGCAGCTTCCTTCTGGTGCACTCAACTTCTCGTTTGGCGGCGGCCTTCTCCGCCGCGTAGAGAGCATCCATTTGAACGTTCGCATTGATCTGGTTGGGGTGAATGTGCATGGCTGTCCTCCTTTCGTATGCAGACTCCGCTCAGCCGCCGGGCCTGGCACTGGCAGCAGCCGCAAACTCGTCATTTCGCGCCACGGAACCTTGGAGTGTCATTGAGCAATCGGCGTGCCGAACAGAGTGCGTGCGAGCTGAGGCGAGCCACAAGTGCTACAAGATCCGTTTCCTTAGAGTCTTCCGAGTTTCATTAGGAAGAAGAACGTGCGCCTTACGCCTGTGCCGAACGGAAATGTATAGTGTGAGTTGCTGTTCTGATGGTCAGCAGGTGTATTCGCACCGGTTAATTGACGGTGCGGCCGACGACGGTTCTATTGAGGACAATGCAAATTTGATGTGGCTGATTTTATATTCCGTTTTGGGTGTGGCCGTAATAGGTACTTTGTCTTCGGCTGTGTTTCTTGGCCTCGCGGCGGTGGGAGTCATTCGATTTCACGCGGACGCGCGCAGACAGCTTCATTCCGTTCCCGACGATGCGCACCTTCCTCCAGTCTCCGTGCTCAAGCCAGTACACGGTTTGGAAGCGCAACTCAAGGAGAACATCGAAAGCTTTTTCCGGCAAGATTATCCCGACTACGAAATTCTGTTTGCTGCGGACGAAGCGAACGATCCAGCGCTCGAAGTGGTACGGGAAGTTAGCACCCGCTATCCGCACATCCGCACTCGTATTCTGGTGACTGGAACGCCGTGGCCCAATCCGGTGGTATACGCCTTTCACTGCATGGCAGAGGCGGCTGCGCACGAAATTCTGGTCACGACGGATAGCGACGTAGAGGTTGACGCACGTTATCTGCGAGAAATCGTGCCGCCCTTGCTCGACCCGCAGGTGGGCATGGTAACGTGCGTTTATCGCGGCAAGAATGCTGCGGGATTCTTCTCCGGGCTCACGGCCGTCGGCATGTCGGTGGAAATGACGGCCGGAGTGCTGGTGGCGAATCTGCTCGAAGGAATGAAGTTCGGGTTAGGTCCAACCACCGTGGTGCGCAAGGATTCACTAGCAAGCATTGGCGGTTACACTGCGCTGCGGGATTATATTGCTTACGATTTCGCCATTGGCAACCTGATCGCGAAGGCGGGCTACCGCGTCGTGCTGTCGAGGCACGTCATCGATCATGTGGTGAACCAGAAGTCGTTCCGCCACATGTGGCAAAACCAGCTGCGCTGGGCGCAAACCACGCGCTATTCTCGTCCCAAAGGCCACTTCGGAAGTGGACTCATCTTCGCCATGCCCTACGGTCTGCTCGGATTCGTCGCGGCAGGTTTACTGGGACACTGGGGAATTGGAGCGATTCTGCTGGGGATAGCGGTGCTAAACCGCCTGGCCGAAGCATGGCTTATAGGCTGGACAGTGGTTCGAGATCGGAAAATACGGCGCGCGCCGTGGCTTTATCCGCTGCGCGACGTACTCGGTTTTGCTGTATGGTTCGCCAGTTATTTGAAGTTACGCTATGTGTGGCGCGACAGCCGCTTCGAATTGAAGGGAACGCGAATTGCGCTCCGTCAGTCATCTTCGGATCGAAGTTAGCGGACTTTCTTTAAACATTTGAAAATCTGTTTCCTTCTCTCAGTGGGAGGTTCGATTGCGGGTTTTCGTTACGGGTGCGGCTGGGTTTATCGGCAGCAATATGGTCGATCGACTGCTTTCCACAGGTCACAGCGTCGTTGGATTCGATAACATGTCCACCGGACAGCAGCGCTTTCTGCAAAGCGCCGCTAACCATCCTCAGTTTATTTTTCATAAGGCAGATTTACTCGACCGCAAGAATCTGTCACAAGCCATGGAGGGAGCGGAACTCGTAGTCCATTTCGCCGCCAATGCCGACGTACGTTTTGGAACCGATCATCCCCGCAAGGATCTGGATCAAAATACGATCGCAACCTGGAACGTGCTGGAGGCCATGCGTGAGCAAGGCTGCAAGCGGATCGTGTTTTCTTCAACTGGATCGGTATATGGAGAGCCAAATGTTTTTCCGACGCCAGAGACGTGTCCTTTTCCCATTCAGACCTCCTTTTACGGCGCATCCAAACTGGCAGCGGAAGGTCTGATCCATGCCTATTGCGAAGGATTCGGCCTGCAAGGCTACATTTTTCGATTTGTGTCGATCCTGGGGGAGCGGTACACGCATGGACACGTATTCGATTTTTACCAGCAGCTTGCCGAGCATCCGGAACATCTTCATGTGTTGGGCAACGGCCATCAGAAAAAATCGTATTTGTATGTGCAGGATTGCATCGCCGCTATTCTTACTGCCATCGACAGAGCGGATGGTAGGGTGAACATCTTCAATCTGGGGACGGACGAATATTGCGAGGTCAACGATTCTATCGCCTGGATTTGTGAGCATCTCGGTCTGCATCCGAAGTTGACGTACTCAGGCGGCGACCGCGGCTGGGTCGGGGATAGTCCATTTATCCTGCTGGACTGCTCGCGCATCCGCGCCCTGGGTTGGCGGCCGCGACTGGGTATACGAGAGGCGGTCTTGGCCACAATCAAATTCGTGAGTGCAGACGCCGCAGCGGTGAAGACGGAGTTGTGAGGTCCGGAACTTAGATACGCTATACTTACCGGCCTCTAGGGAACCCATCGTTTGATCATCACACGAAGTCCGTTGCGAATTTCATTGGGTGGAGGAGGCACCGATCTTCCCTCGTACTACCGGAAGCACGGAGGCTTTGTACTCTCCGCTGCAATCAATCGATACGTCTACATCACGATCAACGAGGCGTTTCGCCCGCGGATCATCTTGAAGTACTCAAAGCTGGAAGATGTGGAGCGTTGGGAGGAAATTCAGCATCCCATCATTCGGGAAGCGCTGCAGTTGACCGGGGTGACGGGACCGTACCTCGAGATTGTCAGCCTCTCCGACATCCCCGCCGGTACAGGCTTGGGTTCGTCTGGGAGCTTTACGACCGCGCTGCTGCGGGCGCTGCACACCATGAAACGGAATTTTGTGCCTCCGCAGGAATTGGCGGAGCAGGCCTGTCACATCGAAATCGATTTACTGAAGGAACCGGTCGGCAAGCAAGATCAGTACATCGCGGCATTTGGCGGGATCACTTGTTTCGAGTTTCTGCCAGACGACCGTGTGGTTGCGGAGCCTTTGAAGATTGCCTCTGAGACCTTGGCTAATCTCGAGGATAGTTTGCTGCTGTTCTTCACTGGAGCATCGCGCTCGGCGGCAGAAGTTTTGCGCGATCAAGATACGCGGACCCGCGAGAACGCCAGCGAGATGCTGGAGAATCTGCACTTCACCAAGCAACTGGGGCACGAGAGCCGGGACGCGCTGCTGGCGGGCGATCTGCGCGAGTTTGCTGCACTCATGCACGTGCATTGGGAGCACAAGAAGAAGCGGTCTCCAGGGATGAGCAGCGGATTCATTGATGAAATGTATGATTTGGCGCGCGCCCACGGATCACTTGGCGGCAAACTGATCGGCGCCGGTGGTGGGGGATTTCTGCTGCTCTACACTGAGGACAAAACTCGTCTTCGATCTGCCATGCGAAGCGCCGGATTGCGCGAGGTGCGGTTGCAGTTTGACTTCAGCGGAACTTCGGTTCTAGCGCATTCCTAGAAACCATGCTACCTATGGCCATACTTGCCGGCGGCTTGGCAACGCGCCTGGGAGCGCTGACGGCAAAAGTTCCGAAGTCACTGGTCCAAATAGGCGGCGAACCGTTTGTGGCGCACCAATTGCGGCTCCTGCAAACCAGCGGCATCCAACAAGTAATCCTGTGCGTCGGTCATCTGGGTGAGATGATTGAGGACGCCGTCGGCGATGGCAGCGCTTTCGGAGTGAAGGTCGAGTATTCCTACGATGGGAAAACGCTGTTGGGCACGGCTGGAGCAATCAGAAGCGCTCTACCGAAGCTGGGAGAACGTTTCTTCGCGATGTATGGCGATTCGTATCTGGCCTGCGACTATGCCGCGATTGAGAAGGAATTCTTGCAAAGCGGGAAGCTGGGCCTGATGACGATATTCCGTAACGACGGGCAGTGGGATGCCAGCAATGTGGAATTTGAAGCGGGGCGCATACAGGCTTACAACAAGAAGAGTCGCACTTCCCCTATGCGTTATATCGATTATGGGTTGGGAGTTTTTCGGGCGGAAGCTTTTGTCAGAACGGGGACGATGGACCTGGCCGACGTTTATACAGAGCTTCTCCAGAGCGGGGAGTTGGCCGCCGTGGAAGTGCATGAGCGCTTTTATGAAATAGGTTCGCCAGCAGGATTGAAACAGATGACGAGTTTCTTGAGCCGACGAGGAGCCCTGCGGAAATGAGCAGCCGCAGCTTTCATAGGGCAAGCTTTGCCGAGGATTTTCTCGCCGAGGCAAGCGAGATCATAGCGAAGCTGGATGTGGCGAGTATTGAAAAAGCTGCCGGACTGCTCGCTGGCACTCGCGCCGCGGGCGGCCGCCTGTTTATTCTCGGAGTGGGCGGAAGCGCGGCCAATGCTTCGCATGCCGTCAATGACTTTCGCAAGATTGCGGGCATCGAGGCTTACGCGCCCACGGACAACGTATCGGAGCTGACTGCACGCACGAACGATGAAGGCTGGAGTTCGATCTTCGATAGCTGGCTGCGCACGAGCCGACTGCGCGCCGACGATTTGCTGCTGATTTTCTCGGTTGGTGGTGGAAACGTTGAGCAAAACATAAGCCCGAACCTGGTTGCCGCTCTGAAGTATGCGAAGTCGGTCGGCGCAAGAATCATCGGCATCGTTGGCCGCGACGGCGGTTATACCGCAACCGTTGCCGATGCTTGCGTGCTGATTCCCACGGTGAATCCTGCGCACACTACTCCGCATACTGAAGCTTTCCAGGCGGTTGTCTGGCATCTGCTGGTTTCGCATCCGGCGATAAAGATTCAGGCGACGAAATGGGAATCGATGGGGCCGGGCGGCAAACGGCGCGCCGTCTTCCTTGACCGCGACGGCGTTATCAACCGGGCTTTTGTTCGAGAAGGCAAGCCGTTTCCGCCGCCCACGCCACAAGAATTGGAAATACTTCCCGATGTTCCAAAAGCGTTGCAGGACTTGAAGTCACACGGCTATGAATTGCTGGTTGTGACCAACCAGCCCGATGTCGGGCGAGGAAAGCAGTCACGCCAGGCGCTTGACGCGATGCATCAGGCTCTATCCGCACGTCTTCCGCTCGACGATATCCTCGTGTGTTGCCACACCGATCAGGACAAGTGTGACTGCCGCAAACCCTTGCCGGGAATGCTTCTCGACGCGGCGCGGAAGCATAACATCGATCTACCGGCCAGCTTTATGGTTGGCGACCGATGGCGCGACATCGAGGCCGGTTATAATGCAGGATGTAGGACCATTCTTATCGATTACGGCTATTCGGAGAGACCTCCAGACCGTGTTCCCGACTTGCGCGTAGGGTCTCTCCGCGAAGCGGCTGACTGGATCATCCGTTCCACGCCAAAAGGAGCGCATCCCGCATGAAGGCTGTGTCCGACTTGCGCATACAAATCTTCGCGGACGGGGCTGACAAGGCCAGCATCCTCGAGCTATACCGCCAGCCTTATATCAAAGGTTTCACAACCAATCCCACCTTGATGCGAGCCACAGGAGTTACGGATTATCAGCAGTTTGCGCTGGATCTGCTGGCAACCATTCAAGACCGTCCGATCTCGTTTGAAGTGTTTGCCGATGAAGAACCGGAGATGGAGGAGCAGGCCCGGCACATTGCGGCTTGGAGTGAGAATGTCTTCGTCAAGATCCCTGTGATGAACACAAACGGAGCGTCTACGTACGATCTAGTCAGGCGGCTTTCCGGCGAAGGAATTCAATTGAACGTGACCGCGCTGCTCACGCTGGAGCAGGTGCGGGATGTTTGCGCGGCACTCCAGGGCAACGCGCCCGCCTACGTTTCCGTATTTGCCGGCCGTATCGCCGACACCGGCCGCGATCCTGTGCCCCTAATGCGCGAAGCGGTGGCCATTGTCAACGACGCGAACGCTCAACTCATGTGGGCCAGTCCGCGGGAACTGCTCAACGTTTTTCAGGCAGACGAGATTGGGTGCCACGTCATTACGGCGACGACTGACATTCTGAAGAAACTTCCTCTCGTGGGTAAAGACCTGCATGGGTTCTCGCAGGAAACGGTGCAAATGTTCCGGAGGGATGCGGTGATGTCAGGCTACTCTCTGCCAACTGCGAAGCAGGGAGTTTCTGTAGTCTCCCGCCGCTAGGGATGGTTAGTAAAGATCACTTTGCCTGACATTTCGCTGGCTATGTGCAGCCGTCCCGGCAGCAGCGCTTCCACTTTCGCGCGTTCGTGCTGCGGTACAAAAAGAAAAACTCGCTCGTTCGAATTCCACGCCCGCAGCAGTCCCTGATCGTCCAGAAAAATACGCGGAGCATCGGGATATGTGGATCCCCACCACATGGAAGTCGTGTTTCCATTGACTAGTTCAAGCGGCCGCCTCAAGTAGAACAATAGCGACGAGCCAAACGACTGATCGCCGTAAATCATCACGCGGTCGGTGGGCTTTAGTTCAGGAGCGATTTCCCGGGCCATGCTTCGCGATCCAAGGAAAGGATCGAAGCGTACCAGAGCGATGTGTGCTGCGATCAGGAACACTGCCATGGTGATGGCAGTTGTCCACGTTGCGGCGAGTTGTGCGCCGCGCCGCCGCAGCCAGAATGCAAAGGCCGGCCCTATCAGCAGGACAATGGCAGCCAGAATTGCCGGGAGGCGCAGCGCAGCGAAAGATTCCCCCGTCAGATCGAGCATATGTCCCATCGAAAGCGTTTCGGCTTGAAGGTTCGGTTTAGCGAGCACAGTGCCAATGTCGGGCACGAATGGAATGTGGCGTGAGTTCCACAGCCCTGCTGCCAGCACGGCCGAAATAGCTATGCAGATCAGCGCAAGTACCCCCGAGGTCCACAGAAGCCAGCGCCGCGAACCCGACTCTTCGTCATTTGCGAGCCTCGCGGCAATCAGCAACAGGATCGGGAAGTAGGCCGGAAACGTGTAGTACTCCTGATTGGTGGAGAACGAGAAAAAGACAAGCGTCACTCCGGCCCAGGCCAGGCAGAGTAATTCGGTTCTGGAGCGGAAGTTCAGCGGTGGCCGGGGTATCTTGGCTGCACCCAGCTTGCGGCGTGCCATCCACTCTGCAATCGGACGCCGCAGGGCCACTGGCAGGTAAAAACTCCAGGGGAACAGCCACACAAGGTGTAGGGTCCAATAGAGGGAATTGGTCTGTTTGTTGTAGTCCTTTGGAATGCGCTTGCCCAGGAAGCGCATAAAGTGTTCGTTCACGAAGTAGAACCAGAAGAAGTGTGGATTACGGATGCCCGCGAGCAAGTGCCAGGGGGCGGCAATCGCCAGGAAGAGCAGCGTGCCGGTGAAGAGACGGAACTCGTGCCAGCGCCTCCACTCGCCGCTGACTGCAACGTATAGCAGCAAGGCCAATCCGACGACGACGATGGCGAGCAGTCCCTTGGTGAGTACCGCCAGCGCCATGCAGGCGTAGCCGCCATACCAGCGCCAGGCATAGGTGTCTTCCAGGCCCGTGGCGAAAAAGTAGAATGACGCGGCAATGAAAAAACTGAGAATGGCTTCCGGGATCAGGATTCGCGTGAAGAGATAGCACCCCGCCGCTGTTGCAACGAACAGTCCCGCGTAAACCGCGGCGCGATCGCCGAAAGCACGACGTCCCCAGCGCAAGGCCAGTACCACAAGAAACAACATAGACAGCGCAACCGGCAAGTGCGCGGCGAATTCATTCGTGCCAAAGAAGAAGTAGCACAAAGAAACTGCCCAGTACATCAGCGGAGCTTTTTCCAGGTAGCGGTTGCCATTTATTTTCAGCGTCACGAAGTTGTGCGTGACGTGCATTTCGCGCGCGGCCTCCGCGTGAGTTGAGTCCGCATCGTCCTGCATCCCGGGCGAAAAGAGTGATCCGACATACACCACGGCGAATAGAAGCAGGACACCTACGATCTGTGTATTCCTGATCGCTGTGGACCGTGCTGAAGGTGCGGAGCTTGAGGCCGGGCTTTTCGTTGTCAACTGGACACAGTCCTCGAATCAAACGCCAACACCATAGGGGCAACACTTTGACGCAAGAACGCTATACCTGAATCTATCATCCAGCCAAGTCTCCCTGGAGGAGTGGAGACATCCTTCCCCGATGCTTCATTATTCCTATGTTAAACTGCGAGTTTGAGTGCAACAAAAACTCTCTCCATCTGCCAAGAGCGGGAGCACGTGGTGCGTTCGTCTTTCTGCCTTTATTGCTTTGTAATCCTACTTGTCTTTCCTTGCTGTGCGGCCGTGCCCACCGACTACTACAACCACGTGGTGTTCGATAACAGCATTACGCCTGATTATTACTACTACAGCAGCGGGAGGGCGGTATTTCCCAGCACAATCGAACTATTGTCTGGCGCGCTTCCTGTGGAAAAGAAGAACTTCTTCACTGCCCCGAATGCTCTGCGCCTGCATTGGCGTTCGGTGGCGGGTGGAAGTTGGGAAACAGAGTTGCGAGTGGTCAGCATGCGCAACCGGTTGACGGATTTCCGCGGCGACACGCTCTACATGTGGTGCTATTCGCCGGAAGCGATTCCTGCTGCCGATTTGCCCTTCATACAATTGGAAGACGAGGAGCACGATTTCACAGCACCGGTAAAGCTCGACAGCATCTCCGGCGACGTGCCCGCAAAACGTTGGTTTCAGGTCAGGCTACCGCTCAGCGAGTTTGAGACTGCCTCTGTCCATCCCTTTCAGGCACGTGACCTTCACAGCCTGTACTTCAGTCAGGGTGCTGCGGACGACACGCCTCGAACATTAATCATCGACGAGATCAAGATCGACGACCGGACCGTGGCTACGCCCGTGGCCCCTGAGGTGAGGAGTGCTCCTCGATCGCCTAAGAATGTACAAGCCAAAGGCTACGATCGTCATATCGACATCAGTTGGGATCCGGTTACAGAGGGTGATCTGCAAAGCTACGCCATCTATCGCTCGATAGGAAAGCACAAGTTCCAACCCATCGGTATTCAGAGTGCGGACATCAATCGCTACACTGACTTCATTGGGCGTTCAGGAGTGACCGCAACGTACCGGGTTAAGGCAGTCGATCGATCTTACCGCCAGTCCGCTCTTTCCGGAGCAGCGACCGCGTCCACGAGAGAGTTGTCCGACGATGAATTGCTCACCATGTTGCAGGAAGCCTGCTTTCGTTATTACTGGGAAGGAGCTCATCCGATGGCGGGGGCGACGCTCGAAAACGTTCCCGGAGATGAGCGCATCGTTGCGACGGGTGCCAGCGGATTCGGCATCATGGCGCTCATCGTGGGAGTGGATCGGGGGTTCATTACCCGAGAGCAAGGCATCGAACGTCTCACGAAGATCTTGGATTTTCTGGATAAAACTCAACGCTATCACGGCGCCTGGGCTCACTTCTTAAATGGCAACACGGCGCAGACCATGTTGGTGTTCGGCATGTTTGATAATGGCGGCGATCTGGTGGAAACATCGTTTTTACTGGAAGGATTGTTGGCCGCCCGCCAGTACTTTAAGGGCGATGGTGAAGCCGGCCAAAGTCTCTATCGGAGAATTACCCAGCTTTGGGAAACCGTCGAGTGGGATTGGTATCGGCGTTCTCCTCAAAACAACGCGCTGTTGTGGCATTGGTCTTCGCAGTGGTCCTGGTTCATCGATCACCGGCTGACCGGATTCAACGAAACCATGATCACTTACCTGCTGGCCATTGCATCGCCCACGCATGGGGTGCCAGCTAGCCTTTATTACACGGGCTGGGCAGGACAGTCGGAAGCGGCAATTGCATACCGCAGCGGGTGGTCGGGTTCCAACGAAGGAGATCGCTATTCAAACGGCCACACCTACTTCGGCATCAAGCTCGACGTGGGCGTCGGTACCGGAGGGCCGTTATTCTTCACACAATATTCGTTCATGGGCTTCGATCCTCGCGGCATCCACGATCGGTACACCGATTACTTTGACAATAACCGCAATCTCGCGCTCATCGATCAGGCTTACTGCGAATCGAATCCTGGCCACTTCCAAGGCTATAGTGCTGATGATTGGGGCCTGACGGCAAGCGACGATCAGTTAGGTTATTTAGCCCACGCTCCCGACCGTGCGACCGACAATGGCACGATCACCCCGACCGGCGCACTCTCTTCGTTTCCCTACACGCCAGAGGCCTCAATGGCGGCGCTCAAGTTTTTCTATCGCCAACTCGGAGACCGGCTTTGGGGAGTTTACGGACCACGCGACGCCTTCAACTTAACGCAGAACTGGTTTTCGCCCGTGTACATGGGGCTCGACCAAGCCCCGATCGTGGTCATGGTGGAAAATTATCGCACCGGGTTGATCTGGAAATTGTTTATGTCCAATCCGGAGATCCAACCGATGTTGGACAAGATCGGCTTTCAGCCGGACAACGCTGCGAAGGCGTCCCTCCCCTCGCACTAGCGTCCTGATCACGCCTCACTTTCCGATACAGAACCTGCTGAAGATCAAGTTGAGGATGTCATCGGCAGTGGTAGCGCCGGTGATAGCGTCGAGTGGCCCAAGGGCGTTGTAGAGATCGAGTAGCAGCATCTCGTGCGGAATCCTGGCCCCTATCGCGCCAGTAGCGGCGTCAAGCGCCGCGAGTGAGTCTTTTACCAATCCCTGATGGCGAGCATTTGTGAGGAAGCCAGCTTCGGCCTGAGCTCCCGTTTCGCCGCCGATGTGGCGCAGAATTTCGCTGCGTAGTTTGGCGACGCCCTCGCCCGTCAGGGCAGAGGCGTAGATGAGGGGCTGGGACTGCCCGCCGGTGGCCGGCTTCCGGGCTCCGACTCGTAGATCGCATTTGTTCCCCACAACGATGGCCGGACGACTCTGTGTTTGCCGCAGCAGTTCCTCGTCTTCCACTGAGGCTGGCTGCGAAGCGTCCAGAACAACCAGCACCAAATCGGCGTCAGCTAATGCTTCCATGGATTTCCGAATGCCGATAGACTCTGCTTCGTCAAGTGCCTGCCTAATTCCAGCGGTGTCGACAAGCTGGATCGGAATGCCACCGATGGCGACGCTTTCACTCACCAGATCGCGCGTGGTTCCGGGAGTCGCCGTAACGATGGCGCGCTCGCGCTCGACGAGGCGGTTGAAGAGACTGGACTTGCCTACGTTGGGTCGTCCGACAATCGCGAGCGTCAATCCTTCATGCACGATCTTTCCGTAAGCGAAGGTTGCGGCAAGCTGCTCGAGCGGCTGGTGCACCGCGGAGATCCGTTCGAGAATGACAGCATCGGGAAGGACGGAGACGTCGTCTTCGGCAAAATCGATACCAGCTTCGAGCACAGCGATCAACTCGACCAGTTTCCGTTTGACTGGCTGCAAGCGCTTGGAAAGCGCGCCCTCAAGCTGCTGGGCGGCGATCTTCGCCTGGTAAAGAGTCTGCGAGTCGATCAGGTCGCGCACGGCTTCGGCTTGGGTGAGATCGATGCGCCCATTCAGAAACGCGCGCATGGTGAACTCGCCAGGCTCGGCGAGGCGCGCCCCAGCAGCAATGCACATCTCGACGATATGCCGCAGCACCACCGGAGAGCCGTGTGCCGCAATCTCGATGATGTCGTCCGTGGTATAAGAGTGCGGTTTCGGGAAGTAAGTGACGACCACTTCGTCGATCCGGCATGCTTCTTCGCGAGATAGGGCGTCCGCACTTCTCGGTTCTACCAACTCCCCGAAAACTGCCCTGCCTGGCTCCATCTCATGTCTCAGCCGCAACATTGGCTCGGCGATCTGGCGAGCTTGCGGTCCGGCAAGCCGCACCACCCCAATTCCGCCCCGACCCGGCGGAGTCGCAATGGCGACGATAGTGTCGTCGATATTCACGGGGCGATTGTAGCGGTTAAACTGGTGCAACAACCAGCGGCCGAATATGCGTGTGGAAGAAATTCGCGGCCGGAAGAACTCACAGCGAGGGCCAGAAATTTGTCAGTCGCCGACGAACTGTTGAAAGCCAATGAACAATTTGTAAAGAACTACAACCTGGGAGATCTGGCGGTGCGGCCGCGGCGACGGTTGGCCGTCCTCGCCTGCATGGATTCCAGGATCCTGTTTGAACGCTGCCTGGGATTGAAGCCAGGAGACGCACACATGATTCGCAATGCCGGAGGGATCGCCACCGAAGATGCGTTACGCTCGCTCATCGTCTCGCATCACCTGCTTGACACGCAGGAGTTCATCATCATCAACCACACCGACTGCGGATTGCTGAAAGTTCGGGAAGACGAACTCAAGACTAGGCTGGCGAAAAAGATGGGCACCGGCGCGGGTGCGCCTGCCCACTTCCATGCGTTTGATGATCTGGAAGAGAACGTCCGGGAGCAACTACGCCGCGTGAAGTCCCATCCCTGGATCCCGAAGCACATCCCGGTGCGCGGTTTTGTCTACGACGTGAAAACCGGCGCACTCAGCGAAGTTGAGGCCGCTTGAGAATTCCTATCGCGCAACGACCTTCTCAATCTCCGTCTTCAGCTGGTCGTAAGACAAAGCTCCCGGATGGTACATCGCGACCTTGCCCGCGCGGTCAAGCAGCACAATCGTAGGCGTTGTCGAAGCGCCATACACGTCGAAGTTGTACTTGCTGATAGGGACTGGCATGTCCAGCAGTCCGGCGTAGAAGCGATGGCGTACTGCGTCGATGTAAGCGAGTTCATCACTAGCCGAGGCATTCTCCACCTGCGCCGTATAGCCGTAAAGCCGGGTTGGACCGAGGACGGTCAATCCCTTGGGCGCAAATTCGGAGCGCAGTTGGGTGATAATAGGCGCTTCCGCTTTGCAATCGCCACACCAGTGTGCCCAGAAAAACAGCAACACCGGCGAACCCTTCAGCTGGGCAAGCACCGGGGGCTTCGATCCCAAAAATTGCTCGGAGCGAAGCGCAGGCGCTGGCCGGCCCTCGAACGAAAGCAAATTCAAGTTTTTCTGCAGGCGTGCCCGGATCGAAGTGTTGCCATACGTGCGCAGTGCGGTCTGCAAAACTGCGACGGCTTGGTCACGCTGCCCGCGAGCCGCCAGCACTTGCGACTGTACTTCAATCGCCGCGCCCAGTCCGATCGGCAGGTGCGGTTCGGAATCGAGAGGACGCTGCTTGAGTTGCTCCAGCGCCAAAGCTTTTGTTTGTTTGGCGTAATCGTTGGCTTGGCCGTAATCGCCATTACTGAGAGCTGAGCGCGCCATCCATGAGTAGGCTTCGACATATTCAGCGGTGACGCCGTTCTTGGCGACGTAGGACTTGAGGTACAAGTCGGCTGCAGTGAAACTATGTTGCGCCAAAGCGCCGCGGACATCCTCCACCACGCCCGCCCATGCCGGACTTACCAGAATAGTCAGGATCAGAAGCTTGCGGAAATGCATATCCTAGATAATACAGTTTTTGAGGGTGCCCTTTGCTTCCGGACAAGTCCTGGTCCCCAGAATCGGCCGGTTCCGCGAGGATCTTGTAAGTTACTGAGGGTAAGGTGCTTACATGTGAAGTAAAAGAAAACTTGTAGCTATTTTGAGGCACTTGAAATACAATCTGCTTGCGTTTGACTTTAGAGTTTTTCGCAGTACCCAGTTTCTCCGCTTACCAGCGCGTGACCTGCCTGCAGAAGAACCCTTCCAAAGTTTCAGCGCTATATCACAACAAAGGAACATTGCAACACCATGGAAACAGGAACAGTGAAGTGGTTTAACGACGCCAAAGGCTACGGTTTCATCAGCCGCCAGAACGGCGAGGACGTATTTGTGCACTTCTCGGCCATTCAGGCGAGCGGCTTCCGCAGCCTGCAGGAAGGTCAGCAGGTACAGTTTGACGTGGTCAAAGGCCCCAAGGGCTGGCAGGCCGAGAACGTGAAGGGTGCCTAAACCACTTCGCAACTAACAATTCGCAAAAAGGGCGACCAGAGATGGTCGCCTTTTATTTTGGGGATTGAGCAATTGAGTGAGGGTAATTGAAAATCGACGAGATGCCCGGCCTATGCTTTTCAATTGCCCAATGACCCGACTACAAAATGACGCAATTTCTACGGTCGGGCGTCGCGAATCAGAACCACATCCGCGTCCGTATGGCCGCGAACCAAAGCCAACTGCTTGCCGTCAAACGACCAGTGGAAATCGAAAATATGTTCGGAAGTGAAATCCGTAATCTGTTTGCCTTTGGAACCATCAAGTGGCTGTAACCATAGGTTGTCGACACCATTATCGCGCACCGGATAAATCACCCCTTTGCCGTCGCGTGAAAAATGCAGCAGGCCAAAGCGCGAGCGTTCGAACTCCAGCAACTTCGCGGCCTTACCGCCCTCCGTTTCCACCACGGCCAGCATTTCTTTGTGCTCTCCGGAATGTTCCAGCGTGGGAAATGCGGCGAGTTTCCCATCGGGCGAGACATCAAAAGCGCCGGAGACCGGCGACTCCGAAATGACTTGCGAGGCTCCGCCATCGATCGGCACTTTGGCCAGTTTCCGTTCTCCGTCGTGCTCCATGAAGAACACCCACTTGCCGTCCTTCGAGCACACTGGATTCGTGTCGAGCTTGCCATTCGTAATCTGCTTGAAATTGCTCCCCGTATCCATGCGCCAGATGTTTTGCACGCCGCTCTGAAATCTCACAAAGACGATGGCACCCCCTTCACCGCAAGCCCACGGGGCGCCGCTTACTGCCTGACCCGGAATCACCGTCCTGTTGCCCGTTGTCGGGTCGATCAGATTGAGCACGTTCGCCTTGTCGGAAATCAACTGGTTCTCCGGCGTCCAGGTGAAGTTGGTGTCGGCGTCGGCTGGCGTGACCTGTCGCACCTGCGCCGCCTGCACCCCAGTGGGCATCACCTGCAAATTCCAGCGGCTCTCATTCTGCACCGTGGCGAGAATGTGTCCGCTGCTCGCGACGCTAAGATCAGAGTAACTATTTGTATCGCGCGTGACCGGAGAATACATGCCCTTGGGATAGGAAACGAAACCGATTTGCGTGCGGGCGAAATTGGAGCTTTGTTCGCGCCCCAGGACCAGCACGCCGCTGCCGTCGGGCAGCCAGGAGGGCTTGTCGAAGATGCGCTGGTTGCTGCTGAAGAAAGCCTTACGCTGTCCCGTGGTTGCATCCACCGCTACTAACCGGATCAATCCATTCGCCACGTCGAGCATTTGGCCAACAATAATCTTTCCGTCAGGCGACCACGCGGGTTGGTACAAAGCGTCGCTGGTAGGGCCGCTGCTCAGCGCTCTTTCGTCTCCACCCTCCACCGAACGGACAATGAGCCGGTACTTGCCAGGATCCGGGTTGTCGTAGCGCATAAAGGCAAACCGTTTCCCGTCCGGTGAAAAAGTAATGTTGGTATCCACATCGGCTGCGAGCTTCTGCGGATTACCCCCCAATAGCGCAGACCGGTACAAAAACTTCAGCTCCGGATTTCCCGGATCGCTGCGTACAAAATAGAAATAGTTTCCGTCCGGGGAGAAGCGCAGGCCGTTGTAATACACGTCCGCCGGAGGCTGCACCTGAGTGTTGCTGTTGGTAGGCACATTCCTCAGCCTGAGACTAGCCAGCCCGTTTTTTCTGGTCAGGCTTAGGATGTACTTGCCATCTGGCGAGATGGCGGCGAGTACCGCGTCGCCAGTGTCGGTCACCCTGGTGACAGAAATATCCTGGAACGGAGCCGAGCGGCTACGGGTGAAGTAAGCATAGATTCCGCAAGCGGCCCCTGCCAACAGCAGCAATACGATTCCCGCCGTAACTCCGGTGTTGAGTTTGTATTGCCGCGCAACGGAGATCGCAGCGGAACTTACGGAAGGGCGCTGGACCGAAGACTCTGCGGCGTTGACCGCCGAGGAGGACGCAACAACGAAGACTGCAGGAGCGCTGATAGAAGCCGCCTGCGCGGACTTGCGGCCGGATTCCGTGTCTCGCTTCAACCGTTTCAGGTCTCCGCGCAGATCGCCGGCCGAGTGATAGCGCAAGTCACGGTCTTTTTCCAAAGCCTTCCCAATGATTTCATCCAGTTTGGGCGGCAGCGTGGAATTCAGTTGCAGCGCCGGTACCGGGTCGAGTTCAAGAATCGCGTGAAAAACTACCGCCGATGTTGCGCCGGAAAACGGCAAGCGCCCTGTTGCCATCTGATAGATCACGACGCCTAAAGAAAACAGATCCGTACGCGCGTCCAATTCTTCGCCGCGCGCTTGCTCTGGGGACATATAAGCGATGGTGCCAACAGTCGCGCCCGGACTGGTGAGATGCAACGGTCCCGGTGAATCCTGCGTTGCTCCAATGGTTTCCATCGTCAACTCAGGACGCGCCAGCTTGGCGAGGCCGAAATCGAGAACTTTCACCTGTCCGCGCTGAGTAATAAATATGTTCGCAGGTTTGATGTCGCGATGGATAATTCCTTTGGCGTGCGCGGCCTCGAGCGCGTCTGACAACTGAATACACCACTCCAGCAGGCGATCCACCGGCACCGCCCCGGCGCTCAAGCGACGGTCCAGAGTCTCGCCCTCCAGCAGCTCCATGGCGATAAACGACTGGTCTCCAGCCTTTTCAACCGCGTAGATCGTGCAGATGTTGGGATGGCTTAGCGCCGAAGCAGTGCGGGCCTCAAGTAAAAAACGGTCCAGCGCATTTTGATCGCTCGATAGTTGCGATGGCAGGAATTTCAGCGCGACACGGCGGCCCAGATCAAGGTCTTCAGCTTCGTAGACCACTCCCATTCCACCGCTTCCTAGTTGGCTGGTGATGCGGTAATGCGAAATGGTCTGGCCGATCATGGATGGATTGAGCGGGAAAACTTATCTTAGGAGGGATGAGAAAGGCAGTCAAACTGTAACGACTGAAAGCCCGTAGCTATGCAGGGGACGCTTGTTCCGCTGCGTTAACGGAGTCGAAGAAGCGAAAGAACTGCTCGACCCGCGTGACTTTGAGGGCGTTGTGGATACGCTCGCTCACGCCCACCAGCGCCAGGCTCCGCCCGTTATTCTGGCGCGTGACGTACGCTCCCACCAGCGCCCCAATGCCAGCCGAATCCACATATGGGACATTGCTGAAATCAATGATCAGCGAGCGCGAGGTATCGGCCCGCACCGTGGCCTGAAACTGAAACATCGTTGTCATCACCAGCGGCCCTTCCAACTGCAAAACACGCTGTCCCGGCTGCGCTCCGGGGTGATCGTCAATGTGAAGAGAATCTTGCATGGCGGAAATATTAACCTCTGAGTAATATTTGATTGTTAACGCAGTATTAATTTCCGTCCGATCATAGGGCTTGGCTCCTAGATGGCCGCCGCTTGCTCGCGGCGTCGCGCCTGGATTTCAATATAGACATTGACCAACGAAACCGCCGCTGGCGTCACTCCAGGAATGCGCGAAGCTTGGGCCAGCGTTCGCGGCTGCACATGGGTGAGCTTTTCCTGCATTTCGCGCGAGAGGCCGCTCACCGAGTGATAGTCGAACCAGCCAGGAATCGACCGTTGCTCCGACTTCTTCATTCGTTCCATGGAGCGCTGCTGTTGCAGCAGATAGCCCTCGTACTTGATTTCGGTTTCCACTGACTTGAGTTCGTTGCGCAACTCCGATGAAATTAAAACCGAAGATGGCGTGCAACTATTCCGAGCGAAGAATTCCGGCATCACTTCCTTGAGGACCGGAACGAGCTGCTCGATTGTGATCTCGGGACGCTTAAGCAGTTGCGCATAAGTTTGTCCGAGTGCCAAACTCCACTCATTTCCTGTGAGCTGCCCGTCGAGCATTGCGCTCGTTAGCTTCGTCTTCTCCAGAAGCTGCTTCAGCTTTTCCAGCCGCTGCTGCTTGGCTTGAAAATCGCCCCAGGCTTCATCGGAGATCAATCCCACGCGGCGGCCGTGTGGCGTGATCCGGCGATCGGCGTTGTCGATGCGAAGATGCAGGCGGAATTCCGCTCGCGACGTGAACATTCGGTAGGGCTCGTTGGTGCCCTTTGAAATCAAGTCGTCGATCAGGATCCCTGTGTAAGCTTCGGTGCGGTCGAGGATCAGCGGGGGCTGCGCCTTCACTTTCAAGGCCGCGTTGATGCCCGCCATCAGGCCCTGGCAGGCGGCTTCTTCGTAGCCGGAGGTGCCATTGATCTGGCCGGCAAGAAACAGGCTGGCGATCTTCTTCGTTTCCAAAGTGCGCTGCAGTTCCGTCGGATCAATCGAGTCGTACTCGATGGCGTAGCCGGGACGCAGCATCTCGGCGCTTTCGAGACCGGGGACTGATTTCAAAATGGCGAGCTGCACTTCCACTGGCAGCGACGTGCTCATGCCATTGACGTAGATCTCGTGCGTGTTCAAGCCTTCGGGCTCAAGGTAAAGCTGGTGCATCTCCTTGTCGGGAAACTTGACGATCTTGTCTTCGATCGACGGGCAATAGCGCGGCCCGATCGACTGGATCTGCCCGCTATACATCGGCGAGCGGTGCACGTTCTCGCGGATGATGCGGTGCGTTTCGGGCGAGGTCCATGCGATGTAGCAAGGAACTTGCGAGTCGTGATGCGCCACGCGCTTGGTGCGGAAGCTGAATGGAGTCGGGTCGGCATCGCCCGGTTGCACTGTGAAGCGCGACCAGTCGATGGTGCGTCCGTCAAGACGAGGCGGCGTTCCCGTCTTCAGCCGGCAGCCGCGCAGACCGAGCTTCTTCAGGGACTCACCGAGCAAAACTGCATTCGGTTCCCCGGAACGTCCGGCAGGATACTGCTGCTCGCCGCAGTGGATCAGTCCATTGAGAAAAGTCCCCGTTGTAATGATCACAGCTCGCGCGCCCACAGTGCGGCCATCGCGCAGGCGAATGCCGAGAATCCGGCGTGGGTTCTCAGTTCTCAGTTCTCGCTTCTCAGTTAAATCCGCTTCGCCGCCTTGCTGGGAGCTGAAAGCTAACGGCTGACAGGTCTCTTCCACAATCAACCCTGCCACTTCCGCCTGCTTGATCTTCAGATTCGGCTGCGACTCCAGCACTTCGCGCATCTTGAGGCGGTAGGCTTGCTTGTCGCACTGAGCGCGCGGTGACCACACGGCCGGGCCTCGCGAAGTGTTCAACAGACGAAATTGGATGCCGACCGCGTCCGTGATCTCGCCCATGATGCCACCAAGCGCGTCGACTTCGCGGACCAGGTGTCCCTTCGCGATGCCGCCGATAGCGGGGTTGCAGGACATCTGCGCGATCAGGTCGACGTTCAGCGTGTAGAGAGCGGTCTTCAGTCCCATGCGCGCGGCGGCCATCGCGGCCTCGCATCCGGCATGGCCGGCGCCAACCACAACTACGTCGAATTGTTCCGTGAACTGCATCTTTGAAACGATTTAGTGGGACGATTTAATCCTGATCCTATGGCGTTCCCAGCTTTTGCCGCGGCCCTTCTGCTTTCATTCTAACAAGTTGGCCGTGTTCGTGATCCCAGTCACTTGCCGCCCTTCGGGCTGGACCGTATAGTAGGGATTCACACCGGAAGCGAGGGAGGCAATCATGAATAGCATTCAGTTCTTCGAGCAACTGGAGGCATCGATCGCCAGGTACGACTTGCTTTGCCATCCGTTCTACCGGGCATGGGCAGCGGGTGAGTTGACGCGCGAAGATCTGCGCGAATATGCCCGCCATTACTACCATCACGTCCAAGCGTTTCCCTGCTATCTGGCCGAGTTTGCGCTTCGTCTGGATGAAGGGGAACTCAGGAGAGCGGTTCTGGCCAATATGTGCGACGAGAAGGGTGCCGTGGGCAAATCAGGGAAGGAAGCTGTGCCCCACTCTGAGCTTTGGCTCGATTTTGCCGAAGGCATAGGATCGAGACGAGACATGCAATGGCACCTGCCGGTCAAGCAGATCGGGGAACTGATGAGATACTTTCACAGCGTGGCCAGTGAAGGCACGGCGGAACAGGCGTTGGCCGCGTTTTATGTCTACGAATCTCAGGTGCCCAAGGTGGCCAAGGAAAAAGAACGCGGGCTGCGCGAAATGTACGGCGCCGACGACAAGACCTGCGGCTACTTCGCGCTGCACGCGACAGCTGATATTTACCACGCAAATGTTTGGCGCGAGCAATTGGAGAAACGCATCGTGGCAAAACCGGAAACGGCGGACGCGGCCCTGGATGCGGCCGAGAACGCAGCCCGAATGTTGTGGCAAGCTCTGGATGGCATTGAGGCGGCGCGGATGACGTGCGCGGTGTGATCCGGCGGGGTCGTCAGCATCGTGAGCCAATGATTTCTGCGGGGCGTTTCCCGCAATCATTGGCTCTTCGCCGCTAGAGTCTGGAAGGAAAAACAAGCAAGATCAGCATGGTGAAGGAGATTCCCATCGGGGCGCGCGGTGAGGCCAGCGAAACTGTCGAGTTCAAGCATACGTTGACCGCGCATCACCCCGAATTGCCGCTGGTTTATTCCACTCCCGATATGATCCGCCTGATGGAGACCGCGGCTTTTCATGCGTTGCAACCCTACTGCGAAGGCGACGAGATTACCGTGGGGACTTCGATCAACATTCAGCACCGCGCGGCGAGCGGCATAGGCACCCACATGCAAGCCACAGCTGTGCTGGAGTTGTTCGACGGTCGCTTCTACGTGCTGCGCGTAAGCGCACGCGACGATGCGCGTGAAATTGGCAGCGGCACAGTCGGCCGCGCAGTGGTGAGTATGGGACAGTTTGTTGAGAAGATGAAGAACGGGAGCCGCTAGTCGCATCCAATTCCTTGATATGCCCCTACCCGACCTGGAGCAAAAGAACAAAGCAAAGGCCTTCCTCGCCATGCACTCCGGTGGCGATCCTTTGCTGCTTCCCAACGTGTGGGACGTCGCCAGCGCTCGCATCGTCGAAGAGGCAGGCTTTCCTGCCCTGGCAACAACCAGCGCAGGCGTGGCATTTTCTCTTGGCTATCCAGATGGGCAGAAGATTCACAAAGACCGCATGATGGCGACAATAGCCCGCATCGCACTGGCCGTGAAGGTACCCGTTACCGCCGACGTCGAATCAGGATACGGGAACGACCCGGAAGCCGTGGCGCGGACCGCGCGTGCCGTGATTATGGGTGGGGCGATTGGCTTAAACCTCGAAGACGCAACCGGCGATCGGGAGCGGCCGCTCTTAGATTTGTCCGTGGAAGTGGAGAAGATTCGAGCGGTTCGTGATACTGCGGACAAGTTCGATGTTGCCTTGGTGATTAATGCCCGGACCGATGTTTATCTCCTGCAAGGGGGCGAACCCTCGAGCCGCTATGACGAGACCATCCGTCGCCTGAGTGCCTACCGCGACGCCGGCGCCGATTGCGTGTTCGCGCCCGGTCTTAAGGAGGTGACCACGATCAAACGACTGGTTGCCGATTTGAAGTGCCCGGTGAACATTCTCGCCGGGCCGGGGTCGCCATCTGTGCGAGAACTGCAAGCGCTCGGCGTGGCACGAGTGAGCCTCGGTTCCGGCCCAATGCGTGCCACCCTGGGCACCCTGCGCCGTATCGCCGCAGAAATGAAAACAAGCGGCACCTACGAATTGTTGGCAGATGCGCCCGCCCACTCCGAAATCAATCAATTGCTGAAGACTGCGGTCGAGAACTGAGAACTGGCATCCTCATCGGCGTCATCTCCGATACCCACGGCCTGCTGCGCCCAGAAGCAATCGAAGCTCTGCGCGGATCGGATCGCATCATCCATGCCGGCGACGTGGGCGCGCCAGAGATCGTCGAAACTCTTTCTGCTATTGCCCCAGTCACCGCCATCCGCGGCAACATCGACAAGGGCGCGTGGGCACTGAAGTTGCCGCTGACCGAAGTCCTCGAAGTGGCGGGCATTTCCATCTACGTGCTGCACGATCTGGCGCAGTTGAATCTCAAACCGAAACCTGCCGGATTCACCGTCGTAGTCAGCGGTCACAGCCACGTTCCCAAACAGGAGTTGTGCGACGGGGTGCTCTATTTCAACCCCGGCAGCGCCGGACCAAGACGCTTCAAACTTCCTGTGAGCGTGGGCAAATTAATCTGGGACGATGGTGGCGTGCGGAGCGAACTATTTCCACTGGCGGTGAGCCAGTCCTGAATGCTGATCTCGCACCGTTGCTACAATCGCAAACAATGTCCATTGAGTTCATAGTCGGGGACCGCGCCGGCGCGGCCCGCGCTGGTCGCTTGGTCACGCCCCATGGAGAGATCGAAACTCCCGTGTTTATGCCCGTAGGCACCGCCGCCACGGTCAAAGCCGTCTCGCAGGATGTTCTCGAAGAACTCGGGGTCCAGATTCTTCTCGGCAATACTTATCACCTCTATCTGCGGCCGGGAGTCGAGACCGTCCGCCACCTCGGAGGCCTGCACGGATTCATGGCCTGGCCGCGGGCGATCCTGACTGATTCCGGCGGCTTCCAGGTTTTCAGCCTGAACGAACTTCGCAAAGTCACCGACGAGGGCGTGACGTTTCGCTCGCATCACGATGGCTCCTCGCATTTTTTCAGCCCGGAGAGCGCCATGGCCGCGCAGATCGGACTCGGCGCTGACATCATCATGGCGTTCGATGAGTGCACGGAATATCCTGCCGATCGCGCCCGCACGCAGGCCTCGATGGAATTGACCTTGCGCTGGGCGGAGCGCAGCAAGAAATATTTTGAGGAGCGCAAGCATGAGGTGCCGTGGGGTAGCGCGGACTCGACACAGTCGCTCTTCGGGATAGTCCAGGGCGGCATGGATCTGGCTCTCAGAAAGGAATCTGCCGAGCGCACGATCGAGATCGGTTTCCTCGGATATGCCATTGGAGGGCTCAGCGTTGGTGAGCCTCGGGAGCGGACTCGCGAGGTCGTCGAAGCGACTCTCGAACACCTTCCTGCCGACAAGCCGCGCTACTTAATGGGGGTGGGTACTCCCGACGAGATCGTTGAGTACGCGAGCCTCGGCGTCGATATGATGGATTGCGTCTTGCCCACACGGGCGGCGCGCCATGGCCTGCTCTTCACTTCGGAGGGAAAAATTTCAATCAAGCAGGCGCGCTTTGCCCAGGATGCCGGCCCGCTCGACCCCACTTGCCTCTGCCGGGTCTGCCAGCGCTATTCCCGGGCGTATCTGCGGCACCTTTATGCTTCGAATGAAGTGCTGGCTCAGGTCTTAAATACCCTGCACAACCTGAGTTTCTACCTTGACACTATGCGGCGGGTGCGTCATTCTATTCGACTTGGGGAAGAGTCCCGTTCTTTCTAGCGCTTGGTCTCAACCGAAACCGTAGACCTCTCTGGAAAGACCTTCCCGGATTCAAGCCTGAGCAGTGGATGGTCCGGCCGGAATCGATCGGCACTCCCGTCGTGAAATGACAGGGCCGTGGTGAGTGTAGGCATGGGCGGTTGTTCGCGGATCGGTTCCAGGAGCGCGGTTATGTAGGTGAGAGAGTCTGGTGAACGTACTTAGATGAACACGCATTTTCTCTTGGCGGTGCAGGCTGGTGGCGGGATGGGGTGGTTGAGCGTCGCCCCGCTCATCTTCATATTTGCGATCTTTTATTTTCTGCTGATCCTGCCTCAGCAGCGTCGTCAGAAGAAATGGACGGCCATGCTGGATGGCCTTAAAACCGGAGATAAGGTCGTGACCAGCGGCGGGTTGCGCGGAACGATCATGGCGCTCAAGGATGATAGCGTTCACCTGCGCGTTCCTCCTAATAATCTCGTGCTGGAAGTGACCAAGGCCTCCGTGACCCAGGTCACGACCACGGAGGAAGAGGCTAAGACCAAGTAATTGCGGTACAACCTGATTTTTGGACTTTAAGTTTTCCATGAATAAGAATCTTCTTTGGCAGTTGGTACTCATCGTCGGAGTCCTGCTCGTATTTTTGTTCGGGATCTTCGGCATTCCTCAGAGCTTTTCGGGCCAGGGCTTGCTCGCATCCATGACCAACCGCATTCATCTTGGTCTGGATTTGCGCGGCGGAACCCACCTGATCCTGCAAGTCCAGGTGAATGACGCGATCAATGTAGATTCCGACAATGCGGTCGAAATTCTCAAGGAGGAGCTCAACAAGCGCAAGATAGCCTTCGCGGATATCACGAAGCCTGACCCGCAGAATAATCCGGATCGCATTGTTCTGAAGGGTGTTCCGGCAGACTCGCGCAAAGATCTGCTGGATATCGCCAACGATCGCCTGCCTGAATACAATCTGACTTCGGGAGCGGAGAACACTTGGGCTCTGGCCATGAAGCCGCAGATCCTCAGCGATCTGAAAAACAAGGCTGTGACCCAGGCCATCGAGACCATCCGCAACCGCATTGACTCGCTGGGCGTGAGTGAGCCAACCATTCAAGAGCACGGCCTCGGCCAGTACCAGATTCTAGTGCAGTTGCCCGGCGTTGACGATCCGGCGCGCGTGAAGGACATTATGCAGTCCACCGCCATGCTTGAGATCAAACAGGTATTGGGCGGACCGTATCCCAGCGAGCAGGCTGCCATGCAGGATAAGGGCGGCGTTTTGCCGCCGGATGCGATTCTGCTGCCGGGGCATGGTGCTCCCGGAACTCCTTCAGGCGACCAATCCTGGTATCTGGTGTCGCGCGTGTCCGCAGTGAGAGGAAAAGATCTGCGGGATGCCCAGCCTAGCACCGATCAGAACGGTCAGCCGAACGTGCGATTCCAGCTAACCGGCGAGGGCGGGCAGCGCTTCTATAACTTCACCTCCGCGCATGTGGGCGACAGTCTGGCCGTAGTCCTCGACAACAAAGTTCAGGAAGTCGCGAACATCAAAGAGGCCATTCGCGATACCGGGGAGATCAGCGGTGGCAGCATGAACCAGCAGCAGGCCAAGGATCTATCGATGATCCTGCGCTCGGGCGCGCTGCCAGCGGGCATTAAGTATCTGGAAGAGCGCACGGTCGGGCCGTCGCTGGGCACGGATTCGATCCGCGCCGGCGTTCGGGCGGCGGTTGTCGGTATGCTTGCCGTGCTGATCTTCATGCTCATCTACTACCGTGCGGCAGGCATCAATGCTGACGTCGCGCTATTGCTGAACCTCGTCATCCTGCTTGGCTTCATGGGCTACTTCGAGGCCGTGTTGACCTTGCCGGGGATTGCCGGGGTCATCCTTACGGTCGGCATGGGCGTGGACTCCAATGTGCTAATTTTTGAGCGCATTCGGGAAGAGTTGAGAAACGGCAAGACGCCGCCATCCGCTGTAGATCAGGGTTTCAGCCACGCCTGGGTCACTATCGTGGACACCCACGTCACTACCATTGTTTCGGCGGCAATTTTGTTCCTGTTCGGAACCGGGCCGGTGAAGGGGTTTGCGGTCACACTCACCTTCGGTCTGCTGGCGAATTTGTTCACCGCCGTATTCGTGTCCCGCGTGATCTTTGACTGGATCCTGAGTCGCAAGCAGCGTGGCGAAGCGTTGAGCATTTAGCAGTTCTGGTTTCCGGTGAGCACGCACCAGAAACAGGAAACGAGAGATTTAGATTGAGAAGTCATACGTGGATAAGGGGCTAAACAACCGGTGGAGTTCTTTCGCAATACCAACATAGATTTTCTCGGGAAGAAGTGGTATTTTCTTGCCTTCTCACTCGTGTTCAGTGTGGCGGGTATATTCTCGATGTTGTTCTGGCATGGCATCCCGTACGGCGTGGACTTCCGCGGCGGCACTCTGGTATATGTGAAGTTCTCGCACACGCCAAACGACAACGCGCTGCGGGCAGCCATGGACCGCGCCGGTCTGCACAACGCGAAGATTCAGCGCTATGACCAGCCTTCCAATAACGAAGTGCTGATCGACCTCGACGTGCAGGAAACCAGCGAGCAGGCGCTGGACCGGGGCAAAACTCAGATCATCAACACGCTGGAGACGAACGCCCCGGCGGGCAAGGCGGATCTGAACAATGCCAGTTCTTTGGCCATTCAGAATTACTTGATGGACAAAGATCCGATGCACTTGGGCTCGGATGCCGACCAGAAATATACCCAGCAAGCGCAGGCAATTGTGAATGCTCGGGACAAGGGGCAAGGCGGCGTGCTGAGTTCGCTCGATCAGTTAAAAGGTCCGGTCGATCCAGCAGTGGTGGCTTCTCTGCCAGATGGCTTTTTCTTGTCGGATTTCAGCGTCCGCAACGTTGAGATCGTTGGGCCGCAAGTGGGCGCACAGTTGCGAAGGCAAGCCTTGCTCGCGACGGCTTATTCGCTGGCGGGAATGCTGATCTACCTCGGGTTCCGCTTTGAATGGATATACGGCGTCGCGGCCGTGGTCACGGTGTTTCACGATACCTTGATTACCGTGGGCGCGTTCTCGCTGCTCAACAAAGACATTTCTCTCACCGTGATCGCTGCCATTCTGACCTTGATTGGTTACTCGAATAACGACACGATCGTGGTATTTGACCGCATCCGGGAAAACATTAAACTCATGCGGCGCGAGAAGCTGTCGGAAGTCGTTAACCGCAGCATCAACCAAACCTTAAGTCGAACCATCTTGACAGCCGGCCTAACCTTCCTTACCGTACTTGCACTCTATTTGTTCGGCGGCGAGGTGCTTCGCGGGTTCAGCCTCGCACTGGTAATCGGCATCTTAATTGGGACGTATTCGTCGATCGCAATTGCGGCTCCGATCTTAGTGGCTTATCAGGATTGGCGGATCAATAAAGGCAAAAGGCCCATGGCCACGCCGGTCCGGACTAAATGATTGTCTGATCGCGTTGCAGGCGTTTTTGCGGTACGCCTTTGTTTGCAACAGTTTTCACGGCCGGGAAGGGCTTGGCTGGCCAGTCTTGGCAATGGAATCGATTTCGGGAGCAAAGGGTAATCGGTCGGTGTCTAAGTTTACGTAGGCTCTAAAGTGGGGAGAACAATTATGTTTGAAGATAGCCTTCTGGAATCCGGTGGCAGGCTCAAGACGAAGCGGGGACGGACAACGACCTTAGCGATCGTTATCGAGATAGGTTTGATCGGCATCATGGTTTTGATGCCCCTCATCTTCACCGAAGCCCTGCCCAAGCAACAGTTGATGACTTTCCTTGTGGCACCTCCGCCGCCACCACCTCCGCCACCCCCGGCTGCCGCGCCGGTGCACGTGGTGCACCAGATTCAGACCGACATCGTGAACGGGGCGCTGCGCACGCCTACCAAGATTCCGCAAAAAATTCAGATGATCAAGGAAGACGAGGCCCCACCGGCGATGGCATCCTCTGGTGTGGTCGGTGGCGTTCCGGGAGGCATTCCCGGTGGCCAGATGGGTGGCGTAATTGGCGGGATCATCAGTTCCACGCCTGTCGCCGTGCCTAAGGTCGCTGCCCCGCAACGCGTGCGGGTTTCCCAAGGCGTCTCGCAAGGCCTCCTGATCCGCAAGGTCAACCCGACGTACCCGCCTCTGGCGCGACAGGCTCGCATTTCGGGAACGGTTATACTCCGGGCTGTGATCAGCAAGGATGGTTCCATCGAAAACCTCTCACTGGTAAGCGGGCATCCTATGTTGGCTCCCGCGGCCATCGACGCCGTGAAGCAGTGGAAGTACAAGCCATATCTGCTCAACGGCGAACCCGTGGAAGTCGATACCGAAGTACAAGTTAACTTCACTCTTGCCGGAGGCTAGATCCCGGCTGGTGTGGCGAGGAACGCGTGACGCAGTGGTTGTGACGCAGCAACGTTAGAAAGTGACAGCGGAATGGCCCTCCCTTCCCGCCCAATTACGGTGGCCGGGAGAGTCCGTTCGGGAGGCCGGTCGGCGCACCTTTCAGCGCTGAAGTGTGAGCGCGACTACGACTTTCTGCGGTCGTGCTCTTGCGCAGTGTGTAAATCTCGCATCAAAGTCTAAGAAGTTCCGAGGAGGGAAAAGCAACTCATGTTAGCTAACTTTGCAGTAGTAGCTCTCAATCATGTTCCCCGGGTAGCTGCCTGGATTGTGCAAGAAGGTGGCGCAGTGGGGTGGGACCCGATTTCGCTCTGGAGGCAGATGGGTATCATTGCGAAGATCGTGGTCATCATCCTGTTCATCATGTCAGGCTGGTCGATCGGAGTCATGATTGATCGTGCTATGGCATACAACGCGGCCCGCAAGCAGTCTCGCGCCTTCGCTCCAGCAGTTGCCGGAGCTCTGCGCGATGGCCGCATCGACGAGGCCATCAAGGTTGCCGAGCGCAACAAAAAGAGCCATCTGGCCAAGGTCGTAACCGCTGGCTTGATGGAATTCAAAGCCCACCAGGATAGCCCCGGCGCCATCCCCGGTGAGACCATTGAAGCCTCCAAGCGCGCTCTCGAGCGCACCGAAGCCATCGTCCACGCCGAACTCAAGCGCGGACTCGGCGGTCTGGCCACCATTGGTTCAACGGCCCCGTTCGTGGGACTGTTCGGCACGGTGATGGGCATTCTGAACGCCTTCAAAGGTATTTCTGAGCAGAAGGCTACTGGTCTGGGTGCGGTCGCAGGCGGCATTTCGGAAGCGCTGGTAACCACGGCTTTCGGGCTGCTCGTGGCCATCCCCGCCGTTATGATGTTCAACTACCTGACCGGGCGCGTCGAAGCGTTCGATGTGGAGATGGACAATTCGTCGAGCGAACTGATCGACTACTTCCTGAAGCGGCGGGACGTTCGCCGTTCCTAAGGTTCGTCCGCTCTAGCTGTCGGACCTCCGCTGTGAGTTGCTTGTCCGGCGCCGGGATCAATCCTGGCGCCGGCCCTCCTGACTCTCGCGGAACACTTGGAAGTACTGGAGATTCACGCTATGGCAATCGCAAAACGAAACGAAGGCGCCAAGGTCAACTCCGACATCAATGTAACTCCGATGGTGGATGTGATGCTGGTGCTGCTGATTATCTTCATGGTGATCACGCCCATGTTGCAGAAGGGTATCAGCGTGGATATGGCCAAGGTAAACAATCCCACGCCGATGGCCGATGCAGACAAGGAAGACGCTCTGCTGGTGTCCGTGATGCGCGATGGAACCGTCTACTTCGGCGCCGATAAGGTTGCAGTAGACAGCTTGACGGGCAAAGTGAAGGATCGCCTGGCCAATCGCACAGACAAGCGCGTCTACGTGAAGGCAGATGCCCGCGCCCACTTCGGCAACGTGGTCCAGGTTGTCGACGGCGTACGCGCTGCCGGTGTGGACGATTTGGGCTTGCTCACCGACCAGAGAAAGAGCACTCCAAGCGCTCCAAACACCCCACCCGCCGCTGCGGCGCCTGGGCAATAGGAGATCGACTATGAGTATGGCAGTTGGAACGGGCGGAGGCCAAAGCGCAAATATTAACGTGACTCCGCTCATTGACGTGCTACTGGTGCTGCTCATCATTTTCATGGTGATCACGCCGCTGACGCCGAAAGGTTTGGACGCGCTGGTGCCTCAGCCGCCCCCGCCCAACGCACCCAAGAACAACACACCCGACCGCACGATTGTGGTGCAGCTCATCGATCGTGGCCCCGGCCAGGAACCCGGCTTGAAGATCAATCAGGAAGATGCTACCTGGGACAATCTGCAGGGACGTCTGGCTGATATCTACAAAACTCGCGCCGAGAAAGTCATGTTTGTGAAGGGCGATGACCCAATCCCCTTCGCCGACGTGGCCAACGTGATCGATATCGCGCACGCCGCCGGAGTTGATAAGGTCGGTCTGATTACGGCGAAAATCGAAGCGGGCGGCTAGACACAGGTCCGAGTTTTAAGGAAGCGCCCGGACGCCGCCTATCGCATTGAGCCGAGCACGGGGGCCCCGGTTCCCATGCCGTGTGCTGCCAGCGCTTGTCAAATTGCTGTCTCTGGGCCTACGATGCTGTGGCAAGGGAGACTGATACCGCAATGAATAAATCTATTCGACTGCTTTCGCTGGCGGCCGCTGTGCTGGCGATCCTTTCTTCCGTGGGCTGCAGCAAACTGCGCGCCCGCGACCAACTGAACAAGGGCGTCACCGCCTACAAAAACGCCAAGTTTGAAGAGGCGATTGACCACTTCCAACAAAGCGTTGCCCTGGATCCCACTCTGATTAACGCCAAAATGTATTTGGCTACGGCCTTCGCGCAGCAATACATTCCCGGCGCCGATACGCCGGATAACAACAAAATGGCGGAACAGGCCATTGAGCAATACCAGCACGTGCTCGAGATGAATCCGGCGCGCGATCAGAAAGTGAACGCCGCCAAGGGTATCGCCTACCTTTACCTGAACATGAAGAAGTTTGACGACGCCAAAAAGTATTACCGCATGGCCGCCGATATCGACCCCAACGATCCCGAACCTTACTACTCGGTGGGCGTTATCGACTGGACAGCCTGCTACCAGCCGCGCATGGAAGAGCGCGCCAAACTTGGCATGAAGCCGGATGAGAATCTAAACCCCAAGAACAAAGATCAGAAAAAGGTTTGCTCCGAATTGAAGGAGAAAAATGGCCCGCTGATTCAGGAAG
Organism: Acidobacteriaceae bacterium; assembly: GCA_003138975.1. Taxonomy (GTDB): domain Bacteria; phylum Acidobacteriota; class Terriglobia; order Terriglobales; family Acidobacteriaceae; genus Sulfotelmatobacter. Next base: position 116,005 of record PLHQ01000012.1, read on the forward strand.
GCATCGACAGCCTGAACACGGCGATCAAGCTTCGTCCAGATTACGACGACGCTATGGCCTATCTGAACTTGATGTACCGCGAGAGGGCCGACGTGGAATGCGACGACCTCGCCGCTCGTCAGGAAGATCTGAAGACCGCCGACCACTGGGTCGACGAGACTTTAAGCACCAAGAAAGCCAAAGCCGAGAAGCAGCCCGGAACGCAAGGCATCACCTTGGATCAGCCGAAATAGTCCGGGATTGACTGGGCACGGGTTTGAAATCCTAATCGTGTAGCGGCGGGAACGGCCCACGGGCAAGCCGTGGGCTGTTTGATGCGACCTTATCCCAGCACGAGTGACCGCAGAAACTAATCCCAATCCCATGTTACAACTCCCCTCCCGCGCCAAGCGGTTCTTCTTGAGATTCCACCCGCAGCTGGCCAAGTCAAGGTCTGCTGTAGAGTCTCAATTCGACCTGGGGGAATTTCGCCCGCTCGACTCGTGGAAACGACTCGCAGAGAGTCTGATTGAGCATCAGCGTAGTGGCATCGGGGTAGCCGGGAGTTCCGTTGCTCATGAGGACGAGCCACACCCGCGAGTAGTGGCTCGGTGCCGAGTGCAGGAAGTCGCTGATGGGCTTGCCGGTGAAGTCACGATAGTCGAGGCGATAGCCGTGACGTGGATAGATAATTTCCGGACCAGCAGCAACCTCCTGTGGCGACGTGATCGCGCGAATCGACTTGAAAAATTCGTATGGTACGCGTGCCTCTGCAATGTGAAACAGAATGGCATCGCCCGGTTGCGCGTGGTCGAGGACGTAGTATGCTGCAGCCTCCGAGCCGTCGCGCTCAAGATCGAAATCGTGATCGTAATAAGAGAGCGTTCCTTGCAGAGAAAGTAGCAGCATGGCCGCAAGGCTCGCGGCCATGAGCCACGATCTCGGCAGCTTCGCAAGACCAGCCGACGCCAGAATCATCAGCGCCGGCAGGCAGAAGATGAAGTAGCGTCCCAGAAAAATTGGACGCGCCAGCGACAACAGCAGCGTCAGAGCCACCGGAAAGAGCAGCCAGATCAGCAGAAAGCGGAGACGCCAGACGTTCCATTTGATATCGGTGCACCGAAACGTCCGCATCACCTTTTCTAGCGGCATGATCGCAGCCACGCAAGCGGCCGCGTAAAGCAGCAACAGAACGACTCCATCGTTGCCTGAAATATGTTCTGCAAAATCCACCAAGTCGTGAAGCCCAGGCCGTTGAATCCACCGGATAGGCCCGGCGCCAGTCTTGGCCGCGAAGATCATCAACGGCAACGATGCAAAGCCAATCCAGATCCAGGAGCGCCGCAGGGCATGAAAGCAAAGGCGTTCCCGCGTTCGATCCCCCCCGGGTACTGCCAACCAATGCGCTGCCAGCAACAACAAGCCATAGAGGTGCGCGTAGACCGCGAGAACACTGGCGAGAACATATCCCACGCGGTTCCCGCGAGACGGATTCCGCAAGACTGCGACGAGGAATCCGCTTGAGATCGTAGCCAGCAGCACAAACAGCGAGTAGCTGCGTGCCTCTTGCGCGTAACGAATGTGATAGGCGTTGAGACTCATCAGCGCGACCGAAAGCAGAGCCACGCGCCGGTCAAACAGCTTGCCGGCAAGCCAGAAAATGGCAGGCAAAGTTGCGAGAGAAATGATCACCGACAAGCTGCGAATAAAAAATGGACCGGAGCCAAAATCCAACCACCCTCGCAGCAGCAGGTAGTATAGCGACATATTCGCTTCGCGCCGCCACAGTAGTCGCCCCAAGTCATGCCAGCTAAGGCGGGCGACCTCCACGCTAAAGCACTCATCAAACCAGAAGGGTTTGCGCACGAGAAACAGAAATCGCAATACCGCAGCGGCTGCAGCCAGCAAGGCTAGCGTGAACACTGAAGCGCGTGTCCAGAGCGGCGGCGCAGAGCGAGCGTGCAGCGATTGGCCTGCGTCATCGTTCACGGTGTCTACGGCCATTTTCGAAGGCAGCATGGTGGATCTTGGCGCAAGTGTGCGGAATCCAAATGATATTATGCTAAGAATAGCCCACAATTAAGCGGGCTTTCTGCATGGCGGGTTTTCGTATGACGAGTGTAGCGTCCTTGGAGGCGTCGCCGAGTAGCCGCGCGGTCGCCGAGGGTGACCGGTGGGCGGGATGCGTGTCTGTAATTGTGCCCGTCTACAACGAGGCGGCCCACCTGGACGAGTTGCTGCAGGCCATCCATGCTTCGCCAGTGAAGAAAGAGATCGTCATCGTGGATGATGGTTCCACCGACGGAACGCGCGAGAAACTCCAAGCTATGCCGCTAGCCGATGATGTAACTGTAGCCTTCCACGGGAAGAATTGCGGCAAAGGCGCAGCCATACGCACGGCGCTCGAATACGCTCGTGGGGAATACGTTCTGATTCAGGATTCAGATCTCGAATATAATCCGCAGGACTATCCTGCCCTGCTGCGGCCTTTGGAACGGCTTGAGTCGAACGTTGTCTACGGCGTGCGCCCGGACCGTCCGGAACGCGGACTGCGATTTTTCCTGGGCGCAAAACTTTTGACGCATCTCGCCAATGTGCTTTATGGTGCGGGCATCCACGACGAGGCGACCTGTTACAAAGTTTTTCGGCGATCGTTGATTGCGCAAATTCAACTGGATTGCCACCGTTTCGAGTTTTGTCCTGAAGTGACTGCGAAGCTGTGTCGCATGGGTGAGAAGATCGCTGAGGTGCCGATCAGTTACTCGCCGCGCTCGGCGGGAGAAGGCAAGAAGATTCGTCATTCGGATGGCTGGCTGGCTATCTGGACGCTACTGCGCTACCGCTTCAGTCGCAGCGCACGATGGGCAAAGGCAGCCACGGCGGAAGCCAAACTGCAATCGCCATTTCGCGTGAGTTCCGTTCGCCTGCCGCCGGAATGACAAGTAGCACTCTTTGTTAGCCGCGGTTCGTTCCCCTGATACACTTCCGCTCGATGGAAAAACCATCTCCGCCGCCGATTCCCAAGTCTGTGTTCTGGCTTGTACTGTGGTCGTTTGTTCTGCAGGTGGCGATGATCGGCGTGTTTCGCGAATATCGCACGCGCCCGCAAGAAGATCACTTCGCCTTTGGGTGGGAGATGGGGCGCATCGCTCGTTCCGTCGCTCTGGGACGAGGCTTCAGCAATCCTTACGGCAGCAATACCGGCCCGACGGCGTGGGAGCCTCCGCTTTATCCGTACCTGATGGCCGGAGTCTTCAAGCTCTTCGGCATTTATACCTATGCTTCGGCATGGGTCCTGCTGATGATCAACAGTCTCTTCGCCGCGCTTACGACCCTTCCGATTTTTCTGATCGCTCGCAGAACATTCGGCGAGCGCGTTGCGGTCTGGTCGGCGTGGGGATGGGCGCTCAATCCTTACATATGGTATTGGTCGATTCACTGGATTTGGGACACGACGTTTACGCCCCTCGTGCTCAGTCTGATCTTTCTGGTCGCTCTGGAACTGCAGGAGTGGAGCGCATTAAAAGGGTGGGTGATATTCGCGTGCCTATGGGGCGTGGGTGCGCTGGCAAATCCGTCGATGCTCGCGTTCCTGCCGTTGTGTGGGCTCTGGATATGGCGCCAGCGATTCAAGAACGGGCTGCCTTCGTTCGCTGGCATCGCGCTGTCGTCCGCGATTTTTTTGGTTGTGCTCTCGCCGTGGCTTGTCAGGAACTATGAAGTGTTCGGACGATTTGTTTTTCTACGAGATGATTTCGGGCTTCAGTTTCGCCTGGGCAATTCGAAAGGCGCGGAGGGCATGCTGATGGCCTACCTTCAGCCCAATCTCAACAAGCTTGAGTTTGAGAAGTTCCAACGCATGGGCGAACTAGCCTATGCGGAAGACTGTAAGCGGTTGGCCTTCGGATGGGTCCGGGAAAATCCCGGCCGCTTCGCCGTAATCAGCCTGAAGAGATTCTTCTACTACTGGAACGGCGTACCCAAACCTAGCGACAGCCGTGCTCTGTGGGACTTTCGCAGTTCGTTGTTTCTGGCGGGGTCGGTGCTAGCTGTCTGGGGGGTGGGTCGAGCGGTGCGCCAGAAGGTGTGCGGGGCTTGGCTTTTTGCGGGACTGATCCTGACCTACCCGACGACTTATTATTTTGTGTTTCCGCACGCGCGCTACCGTCACCCCATTGAGCCTGAGTTGGTTATTCTGGCAGTATTCTTGCTGCTGCAAGCTGGGAAGCGACCTCGTCCTCAATTAGCCGATGCAGCGACTTCCCCAACGGGCTGAAGCCCATTTTTCTTCCTCGCCTGATGGGGTGGCACGATCTAAGTCGTGCCCTGCCCGAAAGTTATTCTGGTTACACTGATATGTGATCCAGCTGAGTAGAAGAAGACGTGCGCTGCCGGCGTGGAATCTCCGGTAGAATCGTGAGTTCGTCGAATCAGTTCGCGGGCACCCCGATGTTCAAGAAAATTCTCATCGCCAACCGAGGTGAGATTGCTGTGCGCGTGCTGCGCGCGTGCCACGAGATGGGCATTGCCGCGGTGGTGGTCTATTCAGACGTCGATCGGGCCGCGCTGCATGTGCGCAAGGCGGATGAGGCTTATCCCATCGGCGCCGCAGCCGCATCTGAATCGTATCTGAACATTCCCAAAATTCTCGACGTCGCGCGGCGGTCCGGCGCCGATGCCGTCCATCCCGGCTACGGATTTCTTTCGGAGAATGCGACGTTCGCGCAGGCATGCGTCGATGCGGGAGTGAAATTCATCGGGCCAACCGCAGCCGCGATGAATGCGATGGGATCTAAGACGCGTGCACGGCAAGCCATGGAGAAGGTGGGAGTGCCGTTCGTGCCAGGTACTTCGCACGGCGTGGAGTCGTACGAGGAAGCGGCGGAGGTGGCTGGGAGAATCGGCTATCCGGTGATGTTGAAGGCTGCAGCGGGTGGGGGCGGCAAAGGCATGCGGCTGGTGCACGCACCCGAGCAACTGAAGTCGTCACTGGAAGCGGCTCGCAGCGAGGCGGAACGGTCATTCGGTGACAGCGAAGTTTACATCGAGAGGGCAATCATCAATCCGCGGCACATCGAGATGCAGGTGCTGGCCGACGAACATGGCAGCATGGTTTATCTCGGGGAGCGCGAGTGCTCGCTGCAGCGCCGCCATCAAAAAGTCCTGGAAGAAGCCCCCTCGCCGATCGTCGATCCTGACATGCGGCGCAGGATGGGCGAAGTCGCGGTGCGCGTGGCACAGGCGGCGGCATACACCAACGCGGGGACGGTGGAGTTCCTCGTCGATGAGCAGAAGAATTTTTATTTCCTGGAGATGAACACAAGGTTGCAGGTGGAGCATCCGGTGACGGAGTTGATCACCGGGCTGGATCTGGTTCACTTGCAGATCCGCATTGCAGCCGGGGAGAAGCTTCCGTTCGCGCAAGAGGATGTGCGCATCCGCGGCCATGCCATCGAGTGCCGCATTTACGCGGAGGATCCCGACAACAATTATTTTCCCAGCCCGGGCAAGATCACTCTGCTGTTGGCGCCTTCGGGGCCGGGTATCCGGCGCGACAGTGGGATGTACGAGGGTTGGAACGTGCCGATTGACTACGATCCGCTGCTGGCTAAGCTGATCGGATACGGCACGAATCGCGATCAGGCCATCTCGCGACTCACGCGAGCTCTCAGCGAATATTTTGTGGGGGGGATCAAGACGAACATTTCGTTGTTCCGTCGTATCCTGCGCGACGCGGATTTTCGTGCGGCCAAACTTGATACCGGATTTCTCGATCGAATGTTGAAGCGGAGTGAAGATAAGGCGGTGGATGCAAGAGCGGCGGAGGTGGCTGCTATTGCCGCAGGTATGTTCGCCGCACTCAGCTCAACCGCGCCTGGCCTGGGCAACGGCGCGGCTGGCAGAGGTACGGAGGGTGACAAGGCTGCTTCGAACTGGAAGAGTGCCAGTCGCCGGGAGGCACTACGGTGAGGTCACCTGCGACTGGCAACTGACCGCTGGCAACTGGTTTCTCATGCTCTACGACGTAACCATCGACGGCAAGAATTACCGGCTTGACCTTGACCGTGCCGACGGGCGCTGGTCCTGCCGTCTTGACGGGCGGGAGTTGGAGGTTGATGCCGTTCTGGCGCGCCCCGATGTGCTTTCGCTTCGCATCGGGAACAGCGCGTATGAGATCAAGTCTGAACGAGTGGCAAACGATTTGCACTTGTGGGTAGGCAGTACGCGGTTTGCCGCGGAAGTTCGCGATCCGCGCTCCCTGCGCGGCCGCACCCGGGCTGGGGACGATCACGGTCCGAAAAAGATCGTCGCTCCGATGCCTGGCAAGGTGGTGCGCCTGCTGGTACGTGACGGAGACGAAGTGGAATTGGGTGCCGGTGTGGCCGTGGTGGAGGCGATGAAGATGCAGAACGAAATCAAATCGCCGAAGAGAGGGACCGTCAAGAAGATTCTCGTGAGCGAGGGCGCGGCTGTGAACGCGGGCGACGTGCTCGCGATCATAGAGTGAGTTGGTCGGCCGGCAACAGCGACTTTCCGGCCCTTACCCTATTTCATCAACCCGTTGCTATCCAGTATTTTCTTGGCGTAGTAATTCTCGACTTTGGCGGAATCGCGCAGCAGTTCGTAGTACGCGGCTTTCAGCAATTGCTCGCGCCGGTCATGAAGTTGCGAGCGGATGGCCTGCTGGACGCGCGGATCGGACAAGTCCCGCTGCCCCGCCGGCTCTTTCGATACCAGCTTTACAATGCGAAATCCTACCGCTTGCTTGTTCGCGGGGTTCACCACAGTGATGATCGGACTGTACTGACCAGGCTTCAGCTTCATCACGGTATCGCGCGTGCCGGGATCGGTGTTGCGCAGCGAGGACTCGGGAACGGTTCCCAGATCACCGCCGTTGCCGGAAGTTTCCGGATCCTCAGAATAGTTCATGGCCAGTGTGGCGAAGTCGTCGCCGCTGTCCAGTCGGTTGTTAATCATCTGAATCTTCTTGCGGGCGTCGGCCTCGTTCTGCGCCTTGTTGTTTTGGTTGTGGACCTGGGGATTGGGTGTAGGAGTGATGAAGATCTGGGCCAGGTGGTATTGCGGTTCGATGAGGTTGAACTCGGATTTGTGCGCGGCGAAATAGTCGTTGATGTCCTGATCGGTAACGTTAATCTTCGAGGACACTTCCTTGTTCATCACTTTTTCGACGGTGATGGAGCGGCGGATATCGCGCTTGAAGTCTTCCAGCGTGATTTTTTTTTCTTTCAGCCGCTGATCGAATTCCTCCTGAGTGTAGGGAGACTTGATCTCGTTGAGCTTGCGGTCGACCTCTTCCTCGGTGGCCAGCAGACCGAGCTTTTCGGCGCGGCGCATGACCATCTCGTCATCAATCAACTGGCGCAGAATGTTGAGGCGGAGGATGGTGGCTTGTTCGCCTGCGGGCGCTTGCTGGGCGCTGGCCACCTGGTTGTCATAGTACTTGTCCACATCGGAGCGGAAGATTTTGCGGCCATCCACGGTGGCCATCACATCCCCGCTTACTTGCGATTTGCAGCCCACTAGCGTTGCCAGCAAAACGGCAGCCGTGAGCAGTGCCGTTAGCCGGAAGAATCCCGGATTGTTTTTCAAAGAGTCTCTCTCCTAAACTTTGGTCTGCACCGCCGCCGAATCTCCCTGCTTTGAGTAATCACCTTGCGGCTGGCGCTGTCGACGCGGCCGCATGGTCGGGTACAGGCAGATTGGCATCTTTCAGGGCGCGATCCAGCGCGGCGCGCAGCTCGCTTGGAGGCACAGCACCGTCGATTTTCTCACCATTGACGAATAACGTGGGCGTAGCTTCCACGCCAATCCCGTCCGCCTCTTTCATGGATGCCTTCACCGCGCTATCATCCTGCGCCTTGATGCAAGACTGCAACTTAACTGTGTCCACGTTATGCTTCTGGCCCTGCAACATAGTGAGCCGGTCGAGCGCCTCCATTCGCGCTCCCGGAGTCTTTTCGTTGCTCACCTCGTGCTGATTGGCGTGAATGTAGTCGGCGAAATCCCAGTAGGCATTGGTGTTCTGTGCGGCCAGACAGTTCGCGTCCACGGCGGCGTGCGTCGCCCAGGGATGGATTTCTACCAGCGGGTAATCTTTGTAAACGAAGGTGATGCGGTCGCCATACTCTTTGAGAATTCCCGGAAATAATTCCTGGTGCATGCGCGAGCAGAACGGACACTCGAAGTCGTCGAAGTTGACCACTACGACCTTGGATGATTTCGCTCCTCGCGTGGGTCGTCCCGCGACATCGATCTTACTCATGGTGTCGGCGTATGGATCTTTGTTCAGGTCGAACTTAACCATGCGCATCATGGAGGAATGGTCTTTGGAAACCAGAAACTTGAGATCCTGTTTCTTTTCGCCGCCGTCGATGGTCACGACCACGGAGTCATAGTTGGGAAAATCCGGGCTGGGTGAGGCAGGCCCTACCAACACTTTAAGGTCAGCCGGAACTTTGTAGTAGGAACGGACTTGGCGCTCGATCTTTTGGGCTAGCTCGGGGGAAACGGTTTGGGCAGCACAGCCGAGACAAATGACCAGTAGCAGAAGAAAAGAGCGTCGAAATAGGGTCACTAAGAACCGCCTGAACATTTACGGGTTAAAAGTTGATTATCTCATAGCGCCGGAGAGGCGGAGAAAGTAAGGATGCTGGAGGTCAGCATCCATGCGGTAACCGAACGCGGGTATTCTCAGCCAGTTCGCCGGAGCAAAGCCTCTGGCGCGAGCAAAGTATTCATGGAGCCGGAACGGAAGCCCTCCAGATCGAGAGTGACAAACTTGAAACCCAGCGCCTTGAAAATGTTGGCGAACTTCGCCGCCATGGCGGGATCGAGGGCGCGGTTTAATTCCTCGCAGGCAATTTCAAGGCGGACGATTTCGCCATGATGGCGCACGCGGACCTGGCGGAAGCCCATGGCTCGGAGGGCATCTTCGCCCTTTTCCACGACCGCCAGAGCCTCGCGCGTAACCGGGCGCCCATATTCAATGCGGGACGAAAGGCAAGCCGAAGCGGGCTTGTCCCAGACGCGCAGTCCAGCGTCGCGAGCCAGGGCGCGAACCTCGTCCTTGGTCAGGCCGGCATCGAGAAGAGGAGCCACGACGTGGTGATTGGCCGCTGCTTTCTGGCCGGGACGGAAATCGTCCTGGTCGTTCAAGTTGACGCCATAAGCGATGGCGTCGAAGCAGCGCGCCTGACGCAGTTCTTCCATCAGCGTGAAGAGTTCATCTTTGCAAAAGAAACAGCGCTGCGAATCGTTGCGGATGTACTCCGGGCGATCAAGTTCTGAGGTCGCGACTACTTCCAGCGGGATGGCTTGCTCCCGGGCAAACGCGATTGCGTCAGAGAATTGGGTGCGGGCGAGGCTGGGAGAGTCGGCGATGATCGCCAGCATTTTATCTCCAACAGCCTGGCGGGCAGCCCAAGCCAGGTAAGCGGAATCGACGCCGCCGGAATAGGCGACGAGGACGCTTCCTAGTCTACTCAGGCTCGCTTGTAGCAGAGCGCTCTTGGATGCAAGATCATTCGTCACTGCGAACACAGGCGTCATGTTACCAGACTTAGATGCGTTCGCGACTTACCGCGGCGCCGCGAAAATTGTTAATACAGCCGTCCCTGCTGCCGCAAACTTCCGAAACCGCCAATGTTCGCCAACGTGAAATTGAAGAGGAAGAGATTTTCGTTGCGCACATTGGCAACCGTGTAACTACGATACTCCAACGTCATGCCGCAGCAATCCCAATTGTAGGTGGCCTGCGCGCTGACGAACTGAAGTTGGTTGACATTCGCGTCGAAGCCAAAACTACCCGCGGCGCTGAAGCCGCGCCTGTTAGCGCTGCCGTATCCCAAGGCCGCGCGAAATTGGTTGAAGCGCGCGGGCTCGGCCGAACCGGAAGGCGAAGTTGCGGTTTGCCCGGGTATCTGCAGAATTGCATCGCCCCCGCCCATGGTCACCTGACCGATGTGATAGTTGAGCAGAAGCGTGCTGGCGTTGATCCGATGGTTTTGGAAGTCGTAATCCATGTCCCATTCCGCGTCCGTGCGTGCGCTGGTTTCCACCCGCAAACGGGAAACCAGGGGCGAGAGATGGCGCGGCTCGGTGAGAAACGCGATTCCTGTGAGGTCGGCGGTGGTGGTGAACACGTTGCGCTGACCGGGAATCAGGGCCCCGCCGAATGTGGGATCGAGGAAGTATTTCTGGGCCAGCTCCCAGGTCACGACCTCGCGCACCGGCGGGCCTGGCTGACACGCGGGACCCGCCAGCGGATTGGTATGCTGCCAGGGGACGGTCGATTCCGGCGCCGCGCCTCCCACCGTGAGAGCTGACATGATTTTGCTGCAATCCTCCGGCTGATTCGAAGTTCGCTTGGCGTAGAGCCGGGTTACGAACCCATACTCAACTTCGTGGGTATCGGTGAGGATATCGCGCTCGTCGAATTTGAGAACATTCCCGAAGTTGTTTACGCCGGTTACAAAGCGGTAGACGGCGCGCGGCTCGATCACATGCTTCCATTTTCTCCCCAGGAATTCTTTGTCGAAGACGCGCTCAAGTGAAGGGGGGCGTAATTCCACAGCCGTCTCCAAGGCGTGGCGGTCGATTGGATCGTCGACGGCCTGTCCTGGGTTTTCGCCATTCTCTCCAACCAGCCTTTGCGTGTAATAGGTTTCATGCAAGGTCAGATCTGGACGCAGAGACCATCCTCGGAACAACAGCGGCAAGGAAATCTCCGGGTTTAGGTCGAATCGGCCGAGCAGATTTGCCGTGCGGAAAGCCGGGATGCATGACTGAAACGAGCCCACGGTCGAACATTGTTCCGGTTCGCTGCGTGACAGGCCGGCGGTCGAGGCGTCGAAGGACCAGTAAAGCGGCGTGCGCCCCATTTTTTGGTCTACACCGGAAAAGTCAAAACTCGGGGTGTGCAGTATGGTGATCACCTGTCCCGGAGTGGTGCTCAGAAAGTTCTGGTAACGCTCCGCAAATCCGTTCATGCTGATGCCATCGGCGGACTTGGACAAAAACGCCTGCGATTTCACTTCGGAATAAACCGCCTGGCTGAAGACTTCGTTGAAGGCTAGGCGAAAGAGAAATGAACTCAAGTAGTCGATGTTGGTAACGCCACGGAAACCGTCGATGTTTCCGGCAGCGTTCAGGCGGACGTTCTCGCCGCCTTCTTTGAGTGGAGGCGTGCCAATGCCCCGGTCAACCACTCCGAAGTAGTTCAGGTCGACATAGGAAGTTTCGCTGGGCCGGACCCGGAACTCGCCCCGCTGCGACCCTCCGCGCAGGGAAAAGTACTCGCCACCCACGGTGGCATCCATCATGCGGTTGATGACCCAGTAGTAAGCATCGCCCACCATGTAGCCATTGGTGGAAGAGTGCCCTACCGACGGCATCAGAAACCCGGACTGGCGGGACTCCTTTTCCACGGGATGAGTTGCGTATGGAAAATACAGCATCGGAATGCCATGCAGGTCGAAGGTACTGCGGTAGATTTTGGCATTGCCGCCCACATCCACAATCACTTTGCGCGCGTCGAATTGCCACTTGGGATGCGGCAACTCGCAAGTGGTGATGGTGCCGTCGTAAACCAGGTAGTGATCGGGGCTGGTTTTTTCGACGACTTTGCCGGTAAAGGCGAAAGGGGCGGTCGAGGTCAGGATTACTCGGTTGGCGCGAAAGCGCAGGCCAGTGGTTCCGGTCACATCGTAAAATTTGCCGGTTTCAAGCGCGAAGTTGTAAGTGCCGTGCGAGGCCCGAATGTGATCGTCGTTGGGACCGCCATCGAGTGCAAAATGTCCGCTGGCGGTTGCTTCGTTGGTGTCGGAGTTGAAAGTCGCTTCGTCGGACTTCAAAACGTAAGTTTCGTAATAGATTTCAACGGCGCCGTGCAACTTATAGACGTCGCCATCTCTTTCTTGCTGGATGGCGCAGACTGTGGGGTGGTTGTTGGATTGTTCCGCGAACGCGCGGCCGCAAGGGGTAGTCGCAGCGTCTGCCGATTTTTCGGGCGTAACGGCAGCGTGCGTCGCCGAAGAAGAATTCGCAGGCGGCAACTGGCTGGTAACTAACGGCGGGACGAGAAGCAGGTGACAAAGCAGCGCCGCCGTGATAAGGAATCTGTTGCGAAGAGTCATCGGAAGAAGATCATCGGAACGCAATCATCCGAAGCGCACGAAAGAAGCGCTCGGACGCTTCTAGCGGCAGCAGTCGTCGTGAAGTTAGCACGGCTGTGCCTCACGAGGCAAAGGCGTTCGGTGGGTTGGATTCTATCGTGTCCTTCGCGGTTATCCGGTTGGCGGCGACTTCTGGTGATCTCATAAGATTTGTTCATGCCTTGTTCGCTTTGTGGTGACATCTGCCGGTGCTCTTCCGAGGAGGGTCCCACACCTCCGCCGCGTTGGCTTGCAGAGCCCGAGGCGGGTCCCGATGCGGAATCTTCGGCCACATCGCCGAAAGAGCAGGGATCTTGCGAGCCCAGTCCCCCATTAGCCACCGAAATTGCCTTGCCCAGCACTGGCAGTGGGGGTGCGCCTGAAGATTCTTCGGCGTGGCGTCAGGAAGTGGCTGCGCGGCTGAACCGTTATCAATCGCGGCGCAAGCCGCGTCCACCTCGTTACCCATCGCTGCGTTTGCGCTTCGAGGGAAATAACCTAGCTGGCAGAGCCAATGGCGTTTCGGCTGAGTCGTCCGCTTTTCCACAGGTGCCGGTCTCCAACCAAGCCTTGGCGTTAGACGAGTTCACCACGGGCGCTGCCGCTTCGGTGGCCGACCCGTTGGCGCTACAGGGGACGCAAGCCGATCAGGAGACCTCAGCATTCCCTCATGCCGACGAAATTCCTAGTCATGCGGCGGCGAGCGCGGCCCCGACCGCGGCTGCCATCACAGCCCCAGCCACGGCTCCAGTTACAGCAAAGATTATCGAGTTTCCGCGCTCCTGGACTCCGCCTCCGGTTCCGCTCGACGAATTGGCAGAGCCGGTCATAACCCGTCCTCGCATTCTGGAGGCGCCGGAGGTTGTTCCACCGCCCCCCGCACTTGGCGGAATCACGATTGAACCTGCCCAACAGCCTGAGTTGGAGAAACGGCCGGGTATCGACATTCCGCTGCAGGGTGGGCCAGTCGCGCGGCGGCTGCTATCCGCCCTCATCGACGCCGTCATCATCGCCGCGGCCGGTGCACTCTTCGGCTTTATTTTCTGGAAGTTGACCGCGATCCGGCCGCCGCGATTTCAGATGATTGGCTTAATGGCTGGACTAAGCAGCCTATTCTGGGCGGCCTACCAATACTTGCTCGTGGTCTACGCAGGCACCACACTGGGGCTGCGTCTGGCACGACTTGAACTCACCTGCTTCGATGGGAGCCCGGCTAGCCGACGGCTCCGCCGCTGGCGCGTACTGGCATCCTATCTCTCGGCCGTTTCTCTTGGCATGGGATACGGCTGGGTTTTCCTCGACGAAGACTCGCTCTGCTGGCACGACCGCATTACCCATACGTACCTCGCGCCGAAGAATCGTGGGCGCACCTCCACCACACGTGGCTGACTAGCAGCTAACTAATCGCCACGTTTTCGCTTTAGCCCGAGTGCGCCGGGCTCCCTAGGCTGTGCTATCTTCAAAGTTTATCTGCATCTGCGGTCAGGCATTCCTCTGAAGCATGGCTACATCCCTTGAAGGCTCCAAACCGGCCATAAAGGTCTTCGTCGCCACCACGGTGATGTTGACCTTCATCTCGTTCTGGCGAGCCTCCGCCATCGTTCTCTCCGACCTCGCATCTTCGGCTTACTACGCCGGGGGCGACGCCGAAAAGGTAATCGGCAAAAGCGCTCCCTGGTTCATTCTCGGCGTCATGCTGTTCAGTTATGCCGTGCGGGCTCTCTACATCGAATCGAGCAGCATGTTCGTGCGTGGCGGCGTTTATCGCGTCGTCAAAGAGGCCATGGGCGGAACCCTGGCCAAATTCTCGGTATCGGCGCTACTTTTCGACTACGTGCTGACCGGGCCGATTAGCGCAGTATCCGCCGGGCAATACCTGGCAGGCTTTATCAAGGACATGGGCTTGTACCTGCACCGTCCTTTGCACTTTTCTGACGACCACTTCGCCGCCGGCTTGGGGGTGATCGTGGTGGCTTACTTCTGGTGGAAGAACACGCAGGGCATGCACGAGTCCAGCCAGAAGGCATTGCAGATCATGGTGATCACCACTGTCATGGTGGTGATTCTGCTGGTCTGGTGCACCATCACAGTTTTGCGTGCGCCCATCCAGTTGCCGCCGAACCCCCTGCATGCGGGGGTGATTCCGCTGAACAAGGAATCGCTGGGATGGCTGAACGGAACCTGGTTTGGACACATCACCTGGATCATTCTTTTCGTGGGCTTCGGTCATTCCGTGCTGGCCATGAGTGGCGAAGAGACCCTGGCGCAGGTCAATCGCGAGATCGAACATCCCAAGCTGAAGAATCTGGAGAAGACCGGGCTGGTGATCTTCATCTACAGCCTGCTGTTTACGTCGCTGGTTTCCTTCTTCGCGGTGATGATTATCCCCGACAAGGTCCGGCCCGACTACTTCGCGAACCTGATCGGGGGCATCGCCATGTATCTGGCGGGGCCGCAGAGTCTGAAGCTGCTTTTCCATGCCTTCGTGGTCTTGGTGGGCGTGCTGATTCTGGCGGGCGCGCAGAATACTTCCATCGTGGGAGCGAATGGGGTTCTGAATCGCGTGGCGGAAGACGGTGTGCTCACCAGCTGGTTCCAGAAGCCGCACCACCGCTTCGGAACCAGTTACCGGATCATTAATTTGATCGTTGGCCTGCAGTTGCTCACGATCGTGCTCAGTCTGGGAAACGTGTACGTGCTCGCGGCGCTCTACGCGTTCGGCGTGATCTGGAGCTTCGCCATGAAGTCCATCGCCGTGCTGGTGCTGCGCTTCACCGAGCCGGGGAATCGGGCATGGAAAGTGCCGGGTAACCTCCACATTGGCAAGACCGAAGTTCCGGTGGGATTAATCCTCATTTCCGCGGTCCTCCTGATCACGGCGGTTGTCAATCTGTTTACCAAGTACGAGGCCACTATCGCCGGAGTAATCTTCAGCGGCGTATTCTTCACCATCTTCACGCTTTCCGAGCGCCATGTTGCTAGGGAGCGCCACGGCAAACCGGAGCAACTCGATCAGTTCCGTGTTTATGGCAACCAGGAATTGGGCAGCGGCGCAATGGGCGTGCGGCCAGGAAATATCCTGGTCGCGGTGCGCGATCCGCGCAATCTGTATTACTTACGCCAAGTGCTGGCCCACACAAATGTCGGCAAGCAAGATGTGGTCGTCATGAGCGCCCGCTTGTACCATCGCGAGCCCAGCTTCGGCGGCGGCTCGGTCATGGAGGCCAGCCAGGTTTTCGACCACTACGAGCAGGAACTTTTCACCGCCGCCGTGGCCGTTGCCGAGAAAGAAGGCAAGCCGATCTCTCTTCTGGTGGTCCCGGCGACGGACGTGTTTGAAGCCATCATGGTGACTGCGCAGCGGTTGGACTCCACTCGAGTCATCTGCGGGCTTTCTAATAAGCTATCGGCCGACGAGCAAGCCAAGCTCACCGGGGATGCCTGGGAGCGCATGCCCGAGCCCCGTCCCCGCCTGACCTTGGAAGTCTGCGCTCCCGACGGGACAGTGCGCGAGTACGCGATTGGGCCGCACAATCCGCGCCTTCGACCTCAGGACGTGGAACTTATGCACAAGCTCTGGCTCGACATCACGACCGATCCCAAATACGCGGGAGCGCACCATTACCACATCGTGGCGCTGGCCTTGGAAGAATTGCGGCGGGAGATGAGCACGGAGCAGCGGGCCGAGCTTTTGCAAAAACTGCAAGAAGAGATGCGGCGCTCCGAGCCCAACTGAGTATCAGCCGCCTAGAATCGCCTTCAGCGACGCTCTCAGTTCGCGAAAACGAAACGGATATCCGCTCGAGATCAGCTTACTCGCCTCGACTTTCTGGCTTCCGAGCAGCAGTTCTTCCCCCATTTCTCCAAACGCAAGCTTTACGGCGAACGCCGGCAAGGGCAAAATTGCCGGACGCGACAGTACGCTGGCCAGCGTTGTAGCGAACTCCGTGTTCCTGACTGGCTTGGGTGCGACCAGGTTCACGGGTCCCTGAATCAAGTCGTTTTTCAAAATGTGGTGGATCGCGCCCACCATGTCCCGTACATCAATCCAGCTCATCCATTGCTGACCGTTCCCGGTACGGCCGCCGAGGCCGACCTTGAAAGGCGGCAGCATGGCTCCGAGCGCGCCACCCTTCGGGCTGAGCACAATGCCTATCCTGACATGAGCTGTGCGAATATCGGCCTGCACGGCGGGAGTGGTCGCTTCTTCCCAGTCCTGGCAAACCTCGGCGAGAAATCCCGTACCAGGTGCGCTCTCTTCGCGCAATGTTTCATCGCCGCGGTTGCCGTAGTAGCCGATTGCGGACCCGCAAACGAAAACCTTTGGCTTGTCTTCCGCTTGCGCCAGAGCCGACGCCAGGTTGAATGTGCCGACCACACGGCTGTCTCGAATCTTCGACTTCTTGGCCGCAGTCCATCGTCCAAAAATGCCTTCGCCTGCAAGGTGAATCACGGCGTCGAAGCCGGATACCGTCTGGGGAGCAATTGGCACGGACGGATCCCATGGGATCTGATCCTCGCTGCTCGCTGTGCCACGCACCAACCGGACGACGGAACATCCGCTGGTACGGAGGGAAGGAAGAAGGGCGGCCCCAATCGGCCCGGAAACCCCGCTGACAAGGATTCTGGAATTCATGATTGCAGATTGTCACTCTACCAGTTCACGGAGCGGACGACCAAATGCGGATCGATGGAGGAGGAACCGTCGTGCTCGCGGGGCGACCCCGCCACAGAGTTGGCGTCAAACGCCTATCCGCCTCAAATCACTTGATTTACCCTTGTGAGAGCAATCACTGCGAGGGTCGGGCATTCAGACTATCGTAATTTGCAGGTGGTTACCATGGTTGAGACATCTCTTGGGGCACAATACCTGAAAGCCGCTCTCGCCCGGTGGCGAGTGGCGAACCCATGGGGCAATCATATCCCTTGGGAAGAAATACCGCTGCGTTACAGACGTGAAATCGAGCAATCGGCGCGGTGGGCGGTAGCGAAAAGTAATCCCGTAAGCCCGGCCGAAGGCGTCGTCCGAGAAATCGATGAACTGGCCGCCTGAAGCGGCCTCCTCAAAGTCTGGTCTGCTAACTCACCAGAAACGCATTATTCTTTCTTGCGCGCACAGCCTAGTCACTAAGTGCTATCGCCTGATAGAGTCGAACCATCCTTTTGAGGGATCTTTCGTTAGGACCAAGGTCGTTAAATGGGGGAGTCCAGTGAGACATCTCTTTCCCTCCAAAACTTGCACTACGGGTGGGGCCACTCTGGCAGACTAGCGGGTAATTCGAAACCGCCGTGCTGGCGCAGCAGATCCGCTATGTCCTTGTAGCCCCTCTTGTCAGCGTAAAGCAAAAGCGTCGCTCCATTGTGCGTTTTGGCATTGACGTCGGCCTTGTTGGCCAGCAACAGTTCCGCAACGTTCTTGTAGCCCTTAATTGCCGCCCACTGCAAAGGCGTTGTACCCCTCGCTGGTCTTGGCGTTTGCGTCGGCCTTATTGGCTAGCAGCAATTCCGCAACGTCGCTTTGGCCGCTGAAGGCCGCGGCGTGTAAAGGCGTATTGCCTCTGCGGTCCGTGCTGAAAACTAGATCGGGATTGTGTTTGAGCAACGCTTGGACCCTTGCCAAGTCGCCATTCCCAGCTGCCTCACGAATCTCGCCACTCCCCACGACATTCCTAGAGCATGAGCAGACGAGTCCGATCCAAACCAATGCGAGCAGGGAGGCGGCGGCGCGTGGGCAATTGGGAAGTATCCAAGACGGTTAAAGAAAGAGCACACTTTTGTGGATCTCACAATCCCACAGAGTATATCGAAGCCAATGCAGCACGACACGCTCACCACGAAAAACGCGACCACCGTGCGTGTCATTCTCTCGGTATATGGTCGAGCTGTTCAAACCGGGAAAGGGTCAACTGGCGATAAATCGGTAGTGTCTTAACTCAGTAAGACACTACCGAAAAATCGCCATTTCACTCACCACCAGCTTGGATAAA
Source organism: Acidobacteriaceae bacterium (assembly GCA_003138975.1). Taxonomy (GTDB): domain Bacteria; phylum Acidobacteriota; class Terriglobia; order Terriglobales; family Acidobacteriaceae; genus Sulfotelmatobacter. The sequence goes on from PLHQ01000012.1 coordinate 134,144, forward strand.
ATGCACTCCCAGCCCTCTCTATGTTTGAGATCCAAGTCTGGAAGTCTGTCCAAACTAACCTCACCCTTGAACAAGCGCCGGCGTGAGATGCGACGGTGTCCTCCGGCACTAGCGACCGTGACGCTCCTCACAGATTTCGCCCTCCGCCAAGGTCTAACNNGAGTAAGCCGCGGAAGGCCGCCCTTCGCACTGACATCCCCTCCCGGTCCTCCAGTCAGCGGCCGGACGAATGGTTCTTTCTCAAACATCTCCATCTATCTATTCCCAGGTCCAATTCTTGGTGGTCGCCCGGCCTTCGCG
>PLHQ01000219.1 GCA_003138975.1 Acidobacteriaceae bacterium
AGCATGGTCAGACCCAGCGACGTGTTGTACCAGGGCGTGTTTCCGCTTAGTCCGCCGAAAGCCGAGCCGTTGTTGGCCGCGGAGGAGGTGAAGGCGTAAAGCACTTCGCTGAACCCGTGCGGCCCCGCATTCGCCATGGCAGAAGTACCGAAGCTGTACAAAACTGAAATCGCTGTGAACACCAGAATCACCAGAGGGAAAATCAGGATCACCAGCATCGCCATCTTCACGTCGTAGGCTTCGATCTTCTTGCCCAGATACTCCGGCGTGCGCCCCACCATCAATCCGGCAATAAAAACGGAAAGAATGACGAAGATCAGCATTCCATACATCCCCGCGCCCACTCCCCCGAAGATCACTTCGCTCAGCATGAGGTTGATCAAGGGCACCATTCCGCCCAGCGGCGTGAACGAGTCGTGCATGGAATTAACCGCTCCGCAACTCGTATCGGTAGTCACCGTGGCAAACAGCGCCGAGTTCGCCACACCGAACCGCACTTCTTTCCCTTCGAGGTTGCCCGCCGCTGGCAGCGTAGAAGACGAATGCTGCGGGCTGTGCTGCGCGGCAGCCGTTAACAGGGGATTGCCCCGAGCTTCCGCCCAATACGCCGTAGTGACTCCTGCCAGGAACAGCAAAGCCATCGCTGCCCACACGGCCCATCCATGCCGCCGGGAGCCGGTCATTGTTCCCAACGTGTAAGTAAAGGCGGAAGGAATCGCAAAGATGCAGAACATCTCCAGGAAGTTCGTGAACGGAGTGGGATTCTCAAACGGATGCGCGCTGTTTGCATTGAAGAACCCGCCACCGTTGGTGCCCAGCTCCTTGATGATCTCCTGCGATGCCGTAGGTCCCTGCGCGATGACCTGCTGACTCACCGTCTGCATCACCGGTTTGCCGTCAGGACCATTCACGGGCTTGCCATCAGCGCCAAGTTGCGGTGTCTGGTAGGGATCGAGCACTTGTACCGTGTCATAAGGCTTCAGGTTCTGGACCACGCCCTGCGACACTAGCACCAGCGCCCCCACCAGACACAGCGGAGCCAGCACCCATAACGTGCCGCGAACCAGGTCCACCCAGAAATTGCCAATGGTCTTTTGCTCGCGCCGCGAAATGCCGCGAATGAAGGCGATCGCCAGCGCCATGCCTGCCGCCGCCGAAACCCAGTTGTGATAAGCCAGACCCACCATCTGTGTCAGATAACTCATGGTGGTTTCGGGCACGTAATTCTGCCAGTTCGTGTTCGTGGTGAACGATGCCGCGGTGTTGAACGCCAGCGCCGGAGCAACCCCTCCCAGCTTTTGCGGATTCCACGGCAGCCACGCCCACTGCTGCACCCGCTGCAGCACATAAAGCAGGATCATGGAAACGCCGCTGAACAAAAGCAGCGCTGCCGCATACTCCTTCCAGTCCATCTCGTGGCTTTCGTCCACGCCCGTAAGCCGGTAGAGGATCCGTTCCACCGGCCGCATCACCGGATCCAGCCAAGTCCGCTCACGGCTGAATACCCGTGCCATGAACCCACCCAGCGGTTTGGTGACCAGAAAGACCACCAGCAAGAAAACGAGAATTTGCAGCCAGCCGTTCGTCGTCATCAGAATTTCTCCGGCCGCAGCATGGCGTACACGAGATACACCATTAATCCCACGCAAATCAACAGCATGATGATCGGTCCCATATACTCCTCAGCGCACGCGCTCGCAGAAATGCACGTACGCAAGCGAAATCACAAAAAACAAAATCGTCACCGCAACAAAGATCGCGTCCTGCATCTCAAATTCCCTCCAGCCCCCGATCCGAGTTGCATTGCTCGGATTCGCGCCTTGTTATCTCACGCACTAAGATTTCCTCGCGCCAGTGACTCCACTAAAACTTGACCATGATGGCCATGTCGATGAACTGCTCGTTTTTGCGCAGATCGGGGAACCATACGGAGCTGCCTTGCGCCCCGCAGGCCGTTACCGCGGCGCTTTCGGTCTCTTGCATGGACGAATTTCCATCGTTGCAGGCGAAGAATTGGGGATAGCCGTTATTGGTATAAGGCACTCCGCCCGAACCCGGCGGCGTGATTCCACCCGGGCCCGACCAGTATGGCACGTTGGCATGGCGATAGTCGTATTCCCAGCGCAAGGTGACGTACTGACTGGGCATGTAGTCAAACGTAACCGAAGAATCCCAGGCCTTGAATGGGTCCGAGGGATTTCCGGTAAAGTAGGGTGCATTGATCGCCGCCGAAGGTGCCGTCTCTCCGTTGATGGGAGGGTCCAGAACCAGATAGCGTCCGGGATTGTTGATCTGGCCTCCGCCGACTGTGACTGCGTACCGGTCTTTCTTGAACCATGCGCGGTTGTAGAGCATGTAGCCGATAAAGCTCTGCTTAGGATTGATTCCTGCCGCAAAATAGTCACCTCCAACCGACTTTGCGTCCTTGGTGTTACCGTGGCAGGCCACGCCTTGTAGATATACGCCGGCAGACGTGGTCGTGCTAGGGCCAAATTCGCAACCCATGTCGCCGGTGAAGGTCAACGCCATTTTGTCGAGGGTCTTTCCCGGTTTGTCGAAATACTTGATCTCGATGCTGTCGTCAGTATGGATGCGGCCCCGGTTCGGTATGTAGAGGTCATCGTGGCCCAGCCCATAGTTATTGGAAATCACGTTCACCCAGGGTCTCGGAGTCCACTTAATCTGCCCACCCACACCTTTCCTCGAGTTAGCTGAGCCGTACGACTGCCATCCATTGATGAACCACGGCTCAATCTTCAAATGCGGGTTGGGGAAAATCTGAACCCTCAACCCGTTGAAAAACCAAGGCGTGTTGGAAGAAACGTAAGAGGGTTGATAGGCCCAGTTGTCGAAGTTATAGTAGCTGAACAGGCCAATGTACGACATAAAGATTCCGGCGTCGATGTTGATTCCGTTCAACGCGTTAATGTGGTAGCCGCCGTATGCCTCTGCCAGATACCGATAGGCAGTGTCGAGGTCCCACTGGCCCTTCGCCGGACTGGGGTCATTGCGTGGCGTCGTTTCCGAATACATGCCGAACTGGGTCATCAATCGGGCGCGGACATTGTCATAGTGGAAATCGCCACCAACCCCGAGTTGCTCCAACTGGATTTCGTTAGAGCGAAATATCTCGCTCGATCCCGCCATCGAGTTGTCTACCGGTTTGTTGAAATCGTAGGTGTACGAAACATCGGCCCGGATTTCCGGGGTGAATAATTTTGAATCGAAAGCTGCTTCTTTGGTGCGCGGGTTGCCATTCAGCCAGGTCCAGTCCCAGTCCGAGAAAGGGACGATCTTCTCCTTCTTGGCCGGCGCGGAATCGGAAGGCGTAGCGCTGGTTGCCGTGGCGACGCTAGGCTGCCCTGACGCAACCACCGCGGGAGGATTAGCAAAGTTTGCCGCCGTCACCGGTGGAAGGCTCGGCCTGCCCGTCGGCGCTGGCGCCGCCTCGCCGCGATCATCGGCAGGCGCACTGCTCCTGTGCAGCTCAACTTCCGCGCGCAAGCGCTCCACTTCGGCTCGTAGTGCTTTCAATTCATCCCGCATTTCCTGCTGTTCTGTTTGTTGAACTGAACTAGAGTTTTCGTTCCCAGAGGATGTAGCTGTGCTTTGAGTGGATTGCGCGCCAGCCCAGACTGCCAGAAACAGTACGCACGTCGAGAGTAATAAGACTTGATTCGCACTTTCCCATCTCATGATTTTCGTTCACCAATAAGTGCCGGTAACACTCGCTGTGGTTGGCTTCTGTCGCGCGGCAATTCTCATCGACGTAGATGCGCCTCAGAACCTCAAGGTCCTTCTCTTTTTCAGGTTTCCGGCGGACCGGCACAACCCAGTAGCAGACCGAGGGCACACCCTCGCGCAGCAAAGCAATCAGAAACCGCAGCATAAACCCCGCCGCCGCCAAAGTAATGGCTGCAATTACCCACGCTGTGCCCATACGCTGGCCTCCCGCATCATCGCGCAGACCTCCCACATAAACGTTTCAGTTAACCATTTCATGCGTAAGAGTGTTTTAAGGAATTCGTAAGGAATTCGTAANNCAACTCAATTAAATAGCGCGGACTCCGCTCAGCAGCCCCATTCCGCTTCGCCCGGCTGGGCAAAATACTGCCGCGACTTTGCCGGCTCGCCGGTCATCGACTCCAGTTCGAGCAGCGCCAGACGCGCCGCCGCCACCAGGCGGCTTTTCTCCTGTTGCGGAACTTCCCTCCACGAACCGCGCCCTTCGCTGCCCTTGCTCGAAATCTCCGGCATCAGCGCCTGATGATAGTGATGGAAAAGCTCTGCTAACCGTTCCGGTGCTACTTCGTTAATCCACATGACTCTTGATCTTTCTGAATCCGCGTCGCTTGTTTGGGGCTAAGTTTCAGCCCCACAATCATTGGACACGAAAACAGAGAAAGTGCGAATAAAGGGTCCATAAAATGTTCGTAAAGACATAAAGCTAGAAGGCCAGCGAAGGCTATAAGCCCGGTTCAAACCGGTATCCCACCCAGGGTTCGGTGAGCAGATACTTCGGCGAGGAGGGATCACTCTCAATCTTCTTGCGCAACTGTCCCACAAAAACGCGCAAATACTCTGGCTGCTCAGTACTATTGGGTCCCCAGATAGCGGCCAGCAGCGTACGGTGCGTCACCACCTTGCCCGGACGCCGCGCCAGATACACCAATAAGTCGAATTCTTTCGGCGTGAGATGAACCTCATGCCCAACCACCTTCACGGAGCGCGCATCCAAGTCGATCGAAAAATCTCCGGCTGTGATCGCGCTGGGCTGCTCCTCAATCTCCGGACTCCGTCGCAATTGCGCCCGGATTCGCGCCAGCAGTTCGTTCATGCTGAACGGTTTCGTAACATAATCATCGGCGCCGGCATCCAGCGCTTCCACCTTCGAGCGATCCTGCCCACGCACCGACAGCACGATAATCGGCACTTGCGACATCTGCCGCACCTGGCGACACAGGCCTACACCATCCAGATTGGGCATGGCCAGGTCCGTGATCAATACATGCGGAGTCCAGTTCTTCATCAACTCCAGCGCCATCTCCCCGTCATTGGCCACGCGGATGTCGTACCCCTGCGCCGAAAGCGTCGTGCGCAGCACCCGCGTGATTTGCACTTCATCGTCCACCACTAGAATTCGCCGGTGCTCGTTCGTCATCTTTTTTCACTCACCGCATTTCCTGAGTCACGATGTGAACATCCACCGCGGGAGTATCGCGCAAAAATTTATGAATCGCGGAAAGATAGAAATATCTCTTCCATCCCTTCGTGGCCGACCGCCCGAAAACCACTTGCGTAACGTGATTCTCGCGCACGAACTCCGCAACTTTTTCCGCCACCACTTTGCCCTCAGCTTTCACCACTTTTGCGCCCACACTCTCCGCAAAACGGATGTTATCAGCCAGAGTTCGCTGGTTTTCGTCGCTCTCGTCCGCGCCCGTGTCCACGTAAAACACAAACAGATCGCCATCCAGGGCTTGAGCCATACGCGCCGCACGTGCGATCAAGTACTGTGCAGCCGGATTCGAACTGATACACACCGCAATCCGTTCGCGCACCTGTAGCAGTTGGCCGTCCTCGGTTTTCAATTCCGCCAGCGTGCGGTCGACCGCCTGCGTCACCTGCCGCAACGCCAGCTCCCGCAATGCAACCAGATTTGTATTTCGGAAAAAATTCGCCAGTGCGCGTTCCACCCGCTCCAGCGGATAGATATCTCCGCGCCGCATGCGGGTCTGCAGTGCCTGTGGCGTCAAGTCCGCCATCACAATTTCGCCCGCCCGCCGGATCACCCAATCCGGCACCGTCTCCCGTACCTGCACACCCGTGAGACCCCGAATCGTCGGCGCCAGGCTCTCGATGTGCTGCACGTTCAGCGTGGAAAGAACGTCGATCCCCGCATCCAGCAACTCGAAAACATCTTCATAGCGCTTCGCGTGCTTGCTGCCTTCGATGTTCGTGTGGGCCAACTCATCCACCAGCACAACGTGCGGCTTCCGCGCGAGAATGGCATCCACATCCATCTCTTCAAAGATGGTCGATTTGTATTCCAGCTTCTTTCGCGGAACTGTCTCCAGCCGCGAAGAAAGCTCCCCAATCGGTTTCCGCCCATGAGTCTCCACTACGCCGATCACTACTTCTTCGCCGCGGCTGGCCCGTCGCACGCCCTCGCTCAGCATGGCATAGGTTTTTCCCACGCCGGGGGCATAGCCTAGAAACAGCTTGAACACCGCCGGCCGCTGGGCCGTATCCGCTTCCTTAAGCCATTCTTCGGGACTCTTAGGCATCGCCGCTATTCTCCACGTCGGAAGGAAAATTGTCGAATCCTCATGTCCCGCGCTCGCGTACCCTGTGTTCCTCCGCGCCCTCTGTGTTTAAGATCCTCCGCTGCCCCGCCGCTCCAGTCTGCCATCGCATTCTCTCGTTGTGTTCCCTTGCTTACGTTACAATCGTGCCCGTGAAGCCTCGCTGGCCACAGCACTTGTTCCGCTACACCGCCTGTCTCGTAGCCGCCGAATTGGTGGCACAAAGCTACCGGCGCATCGTCCACGTAAACCCCACCACCGTAGCTTTAACGTTCCTGTTGATGGTGTTGTGGGTCGCCGCCTATTGGGGATTTCGCTTCTCCGTCTTTCTCGCAGTGCTCGCCACTCTTGCCTTCAATTATTATTTTCTTCCCCCCATCGGAACCCTCACCGTCGCCGACCCCCAAAACTGGGTAGCGCTCTTCGCTTTTCTCGTAACCGCCGGCATCGCCAGCGAACTCGCGGATCGCGCCCGCCGGCAAACTGCTGACGCCATTCAGCGCCGCCGCGATGTCGAACGACTCTATAGCTTCAGCCAGCGCTTGCTCGCCACCGACAACGTGGCCGAACTGCTGAATGCGATTCCGGCCTACGTCTGTGATGGATTCGCTGCCAAGGCCGCTGCCATTTATTTACTCAGTTCTCAGCAGGTCTACCGCACCGACCCCAAGGTAACTTGGTTTCCGCTGCAGGATCTTCAAATGGTCAGTTCGCGCGGCGAGCCAGTCATCGATTCCAAGCGCGGAATTTCTCTCACTCCTCTGCATCTCGGCACTCGCACTACCGGGGCCGTGGGCATCGCCGGACCCGCGCTCTCGCGGGCCACTCTTGAGGCCCTCGGCAGCATGATCGGCATCGCCATCGAGCGCGCCGGGGCCATGGAAAAACTCTCTCAGACCGAAGCCGCTCACCAGAGCGAAAACTTGCGCGCTGTTCTGCTCGATTCCGTCACTCACGAACTGCGCACTCCACTCACCGGCATCAAAGCCGCAGTCACAGGCCTGCTCTCCGATTACAACCTCGACGAAGCTCAGCGCAAGGAGTTACTCACCGTCATTAACGAAGAAACCGATCGCCTCGACCGCCTGGTTGGCGAAGCCACGGAGATGGCTCAGCTCGATGCTCACAAAGTCGAACTGCACATGGCTCCCGTGGATATTGCCACCGTGATCGAGTCAGCCGTGGAAGAATCCAGAACGGTTCTCGCCCAGCATCCTCTGGAAGTGCGCGTCCCCGCATCGCTGCCCAAGGTGCGCGTCGATTCCGACCGGATCGCGGAAGTCCTCAAGCAGTTGCTGGAAAACGCCGCCAAGTATTCCCCGCCTGCCGCCCCTATCACCATAACCGCGGAACGAAAGGGAGATCGCATCATCACCAGCGTCACCGATCACGGTCCCGGCATCGACGACTTCGAACAGTCGCTGGTCTTCGATAAGTTTTATCGTGGCCGCGATCAGCGCTACAGCGTACAAGGTACCGGCATGGGATTAGCGATCGCCAAAGCCATCGTAGAAGCCCACAACGGAGTCGTCGGCGTCACCAGCCAACTCGGCCGCGGCTCGGTCTTTTCTTTCGAACTCCCTACAGCCTGAACAGCCAGGGGTATTGCCGAATGCAACCCTAAAGCAGTAAATTCACTTTCAGATCACGGTTCCACGCCGCCATGAGTCTCGCCACCCTGAACGACATTTTCTTCGCGGCTACCGAGCGCAATCTCGACCGGGCAATGCTCTATCGCGATGCAGGAAAGTGGCTGCCTATCTCTTCCTCAGACTTCCGCAGCAAGGTCGCTGCCACCGGCGGCGCTCTGCAAGAATGGGGCATCCATAAAGGGGATCGCGTCGCCATTCTCAGCGAGAATCGCCCCGAGTGGTCCATCGCCGACTTCGCCATCTTGCTACTCGGCGCCATTACCGTTCCTGTCTACGCCACTTTGACCCCGGAACAAACCGCGTACGCACTGCGCGACTCCGGCTCCAGCGTTATCTTCGTCTCTACCGAGCATCAACTTCGCAAAGTCCAAACCATTCTGTCCCTAACCCAAATTCAGAAAATCGTGGTCATGGATCATCTCCAGATCCCGAGCGATCTTGCCGCAAGCTCCATACTCATGGATCAATTCATGACGCAAGGCCCGCTCACCCTCGATCCCCAAACCGAATCCTTCGCCCGCTCCATCCAGCCCGACGATGTCGCCACCATCATCTACACCTCCGGAACTACCGGAATCTCTAAGGGCGCGATGCTCACCCACGGCAACATGGCGTCCAACATCGCCTGCTCTCTGCTCGACTTCGACATGCGCCCCGGGCTAGTCAGTGTTTCGTTCCTTCCCCTCTCGCACGTCACCGCACGCCACGTGGATCTCGCCCTGCTCTACCACGGCGTCACTCTCGCCTACTGCCCCTTCATCGAGCATCTTCCCCAAACTCTGCTGGAGGTACGACCCACGCTTTGCGTTTCTGTGCCCAGGGTCTACGAAAAAATCTACGCCAAGACTGAGACGACAGCTCGCGGCTTCCCCAAGCGCGCCATCTACCGCTGGGCGCTTTCCGTCGGCCGCGCCCACAAGCCCGAAATTCTCGCCGGAGGGATTCCCACTTCTCCCAGCTGGAAGCTTGCCAACAAATTGGTTTTCTCGAAGATTCGCGCCGGCATGGGCGGCAACGTTGAAACCTTCATCTCCGGAGGCGCGCCTTTGGGCCGCGAACTCGCCGAATGGTTCGCTACCGTCGGCATCCGCATTCACGAAGGCTATGGCCTGACGGAAACTTCTCCCGTGATCGCCGTGAACTCGCCCATCCACCACCGCATCGGTACCGTAGGCAAAATCCTTCCCAACCTCGAAGTCCGCATCGCCGAAGACGGCGAAATTCTGGTACGCGGTCCTTCCGTCTTCAAGGGATATTGGAACCGTCCCGAAGAAACACAAAACGCTTTTCTCGATGGCTGGTTCAAAACTGGAGACATCGGCCACATCGATGCCGATGGATATCTCTCCGTCACCGACCGCAAGAAGGAACTTATCAAAACTTCCGGCGGAAAGTTCATCGCTCCCCAACCCATCGAAAACTCCCTGAAGCTCAACGCCCTGGTGGGAACGGCCGCCATCATCGGCGACAAGCGCAAATTTGCCTTTGTCCTCATCTCGCCTAATTTCGCGCTCCTCGAAGATTGGGCCCGCTCCAACAACATTGCTTTTTCCTCGCGTGCCGAACTTGTCGCTAACGCCAAAGTCCGGGCGCTCTATGACGGAATTGTGGAAGAGATCAACAAGAGTCTTGCGCGATTCGAAAAACTGAAACGCGTTCTCCTCGTCCCCGATGAATTCACCGCCGACAACGGCGCTCTCACTCCCACTCTGAAACTNNCTCCTTTGCTCAAAGACTGCCCTCGCCAAGCCATTAATGTCTCCCGCGCAGTTTTTCATTACAATGGACTCATGACCGACGCCCTTCATATCGCCGACCGCTCCTTCCGTTCGCGCCTGATCGTTGGTACGGGAAAATACAAATCCTTCCAGGAAACTGCGCGCGCCCTCGAGGCCAGCGGTGCCGAGATGGTCACCGTCGCCGTCCGCCGCGTCAACCTAGATCGCAGCAAGGAATCGCTCCTCGACTACATCGATCCCAAGAAGTATTTCCTGCTCCCCAACACCGCCGGCTGCTACACCGCCGATGAAGCCATTCGCGCCGCGCGCCTCGGCCGCGAGGTCGGGCTCTCCGACTGGGTGAAACTCGAAGTGATCGGCGACCAGGCCACGCTGTACCCCGATGTGCAGGCCACGCTCGAAGCCACGCGTGTGCTGGTTGGCGAAGGCTTCACCGTCCTGCCCTACACTTCCGACGACATCGTCTTCGCCAAGCGTCTGATCGACGCCGGCGCAGCTGCGGTAATGCCCCTTGGCGCTCCCATTGGTAGCGGCTTGGGCATTCAGAACCAGGCTCACATCCGCATCCTGCGCGAGATGATCACCGCCGTGCCACTCATCGTGGACGCCGGCGTAGGCACCGCTTCCGACGCTGCCATTGCCATGGAACTCGGCGCCGATGCAGTCCTCATGAACACCGGTATCGCCAACGCGCAAGATCCCGTGCTGATGGCCGAAGCCATGCACCACGCGGTGCTCGCCGGACGCCAGGCCTACCTCTCAGGCCGCATGCCCAAAAAGCTGTATGCTACGGCCAGTTCCCCGCTGGAAGGCGTGGTCCGTTAGCTCCTCGTAGCGCGGGTGTCCTCGCCAGCTGTCCCGGCGGCGTCTAGCCGCCGGCCTCGACCATAAGAAAACGTCTTCAAGAAAGTAAGGCTCTGTGCAGGAATCTGAATA
>PLHQ01000076.1 GCA_003138975.1 Acidobacteriaceae bacterium
ACCGTAGCGTCCGTGGGACCCACCGTCTCAATGGCATCAAAGATCTTGCGCATGGCAGTGCTTTGTCCGATCAGATCTCCCGGACGCGCAACTTCTGCCACCGTCTCCCGCAAAAGTACGTTCTCCTGCGCCGTCCGCTTATGCGCCAGCGCGTTCTTTACCAGATGTGCGATCTCATCGGGATCGAGCGGCTTGGTCACATAGTCATAGGCGCCATTTTTCAACGCGGTGACTGCGGTCTCGACGGAAGCATAGCCAGTCATCATGATCACGATCAACTCCGGATCGACTTCGTGCATACGCCGCTGCAGTTCGATCCCATCGGTGCCATGCATTTTGATATCCACCAAAGCAGCATCCCAGCGTTGTTCCGCCAGCCGGGTGAGTGCGTCGCTGGCGTTTTCTGTGGTGGCGACTTCGTAACCTTCTTCACGGAACCATTTGCCCAGCGAGTCGCGCACGCTTAGTTCGTCGTCCACGATCAGCAGTTTTCCTTGTGTGCTCACTTCGTTCACCTCACCTTCATTGCGTCATTCCCGGCGCTGACGGGCGCCAACGGACGGTCAGCCGCTTGAGTTGGCAGGCTTATGTTGAAGGTCGTTCCCCGGCCCAACTCCGATTTGGCCTCGATGCGCCCGTTATGCCGCTCCACGATACCCCGACTAATGGCCAAGCCCAGTCCGACTCCATGGCCACTTTCTTTTGTCGTCAGAAACGGTTCGAAAATATGCGGCAGGATGTCGGGGGCGATGCCCGCTCCATCGTCGCGAACCTGGATCTCGATTTCTGACTCATCATCACTCAAACGGGCATCGAGCCAGAGATTGCCGCCCCGCGGCATGGCATCGATCGCATTCATGATCAGGGCGATGAGGACTTGTTCAATCTGCGCCGGATCGCAGGGCACGCGCGGGAGGTCTTTCGCAATGTTCAATTGCAGCTCGATTCCTCCCAAATCCAATTGGTGCCGGACCAGCATCAGGCAGCGATCCATCACCGCATGCAGATCGGTCGATTGAACGTTCATTGGCGCGGTGCGCGAAAGACTCAGCAGGTTCTTGATCAGGTCGCCGCAGCGCCGGCTTTCTGTTGCGATCAGTTCCAGACATTGCATAGCCTCTTCGCGCTTGTCATGCCCGGCTTGGCCCGACTCTACCCACTTCCGGAGCAGCTTGGCGTAGGTCAGAATGCCGGATAGTGGATTGTTCACCTCGTGCGCTACCACCGCCGCCATCTTGCCCAGAGAGGCCATCTTTTCGACGTGCAGCATGTGGTCGTGGGCGCTTCTGAGTTCTTTGGTCTTCTCGTCGACGCGATCTTCAAGGGTCTTGGCCCATGTCACGATTTCCTCATTCGCCGCGCGCAACTGCAGACTCATTCCGTTGAACGACCGCGCCAAATCCCCTACTTCGTCCTGGGATTGCGCCTCGATCTGGTAGCCAAGCTCTCCCTGGGAAAGATGTTCCGTCCCTTTCTCGAGTGCCTGGATGGGTTTGCCAACCTCTCTCCAGACAAATAACCAACTCAATACCGCGACGATTAGCATTGCACCCGCCGTGTATGAGAGCGAGCGGGCACTGCTGACCGCAATTTGTGCGTCCGCTTTCGCTAGAGAGAGATTTGTGTCCAAAACGCCCAGAACTTGCTGGTCGGCAGGATGCGCGTGGCAGGCGGCGTTAGAGCAGTTGGCTTGATTTTCAATGGGAGTGATAATTCCCAGCACGCGGTGTCCGCCACCGTTGCGATAAATGCGAAAGCGGTCGGGACGATTCAGCCGCGCCAACGGTTGGGCTTGATTGTGACAGCCATAGCAGGCCTCTGCTGTCTTGTCGAGGACGTGGCTGACTTCTGTTGCATCCGTGGAGTAGCTGACCCGCCCCTCCTGGTCAAGGATGCGAACCTTGACCATGCCGGGCTCATCTGCCATGGTTTGAATCGCGTGGTAGAGCCCCTCTCGATCATTGCGCAGCATGTAGTACGTAGTGCTGCGCTTAATTACATCGCTGACCCGCTCGGCGCTGGTCAGTGTGGCTTCTTCTAGATGCTGGCGCTGCAATCGGATATTCGCATATCCGAGCAGAGCGAAGATTACGACCATCATTGCCAACAGAGACCCAATCAGCTTCGCACTGAGGCTGCGACTCAACCGCCTCCATGCTAAGTAGCCGCGAGTTGGCTCAATCTCCGGCATGGCTCAATACCGCTGTGGCAACCTCGGGCTCAGGTTCGCTTGGAAGACTGCGCTTCACGGCACGTTCTTCTTCGGGGAAAATTGGCAGGTATTTGACGGCCACCCCGAACAGGGCAAAGCCCATTGCGATGATCATCAGAGTCACAGAGAACTCCGTCCACTTCGGCATGTAGTGATGCCCGACGTATGTTTCAAACCCGGTGAGGCTGACATTCAGGCGGTTGGTGATGAATCCCAGCAGACTGATGACAGAGGCTAGATACAAACCCTGTGGCGATAGCCTGACCTTCTTGAAGCTCAGCATGGTAATTGGAATCACGAATGCCAGCGTCAGTTCGAGCCACAGAAAATACGCTTCATAGCTGGGTTTAATGATTTGTCCCAGCATGCCGCGATGAACGTAATCCTCGAAGCGCAGCAGAGCATTGACCCACAGAGCAACCAGCAACGCGCCACCCAGTTCGACCAGGACTGGCAATTCAAGGTGACGGCCCAACGCCTTCGCGCTCTGCGTGGATTCGAAAATCGTCATCGCCAAACCAACCGCAATCGCTGATCCGAAAAAGAGGAAGGGCAGTGCAGGCGTGTACCAGAACGGATGCAACTTGCTCGGCATAATCAAATAGAGAGAACCGAGCGAACTCTGATGCAGAGTTGAGAGCAGGATGCCCAACACGACCAGCACAGCATAGATTTTGTTAATCCATTTGATGGGAGTCTTCAGATTGAAGCGCTCCAGCACGTTGGGAAGGAATTCGAAGAAGAGAACAGTGGTGTAGGCTATCACACACATGCCGACCTCAAACATGACCGAGTGCGGATTCATGTAGATGAGCTGGTGCCAGATGTACCAGGGGCGGCCTAGGTCGAACAATAGACCAACGATGAAAAGCAAATAGCCGAGGAAGGCAGTCAACACCGCTGGGCGCACAACGCTGTGCAATCGCTCCACGTTGAACAAATAGACTGCACCGATCACGCAAAACCCGCCCGCCGCCAGCATCACTCCACACAGGCAGTCGAAGCCGATCCAGAGCCCCCACGGAAACTGATCCGTCATGTTTGAAACCGCGCCCAGGCCATAGAAATAGCGAACAAATGTGGAGTACAGGCCCATGGCCATGATCAGAAGGAATACAACTCTCCAGAAAGTCAGCTTGATCTTCATCGCTTACTCCCGTTTTTCTCACCACCTTCAGCGGCGGCTACCTCTTCGCGGCGATGCGAAATCCAATAAATGCCGCCCAGCACCAACGACCACACGGGGATAAAGTCCGGAATTTTCTCCATCACTCGGCCGGTATATTCTGGCATCGGGGTGTCGCCGATTTTCGCGGAGGCGGGATAGCCGTACTCTTCCACATTCATGCCGGAGAGAATAAGGACGCACGTTCCGCCAACCTCATGAAGACCGTAAATCCGAGGCTGGTAGTTCGACGGGTTGTCGCGGATACGGTCCTGCGCTTCCTTAATGAGGTCGTCGCGATCCCCGAACTTCGTAGCGCCCGTGGGACAGATCTCGGCGCATGCTGTCTGCTTGCCGGCAACCACTCGGTCCGGACACATAATGCATTTGCGGACCCGCGGATTCAGCGAGCCCCATTCGTACTTGGGCTGGGCGAAGGCGCAGGCCACCATGCAATAGCGGCAGCCAATGCACTTCCAGACGTCGTATACGACCGGACCTTCTTTGGTTTTGTGGAAAGCACCGACCGGACAAACCGACGCGCACGCAGGACGCTCGCAGTGCATGCACAGCCGGCGCATGAATTTGTCGTCCTTGGTCATGACGACCGTATATTTATGTTCCGACTGCACTGACTCCGCGGCCACTCTATCGTCGTACGGCAGCTTGTTCTGCTGCGCGCACGCGGCTTCACACTGTTTGCAGCCGATGCACATCGTCGCGTCATATAACAGCGCCTTACTCATGGAAATTTCTCCTCGGCGCTTCCCAGCAGGCCTTCCGTTCCAGAGAAATTAAGTAAGAGTGCGTACGATGATGGAACCAGATTAGGAAGCGCGCAGAATACCCTCGACGGGCTAACCGAAAAAAAATACCGGGCCCCGGATTGGCCAGCATCCGGAACCCGGCGGACTGTTCCATCCGGCGAAGCAAATGAGGAAGGAGACTGCCGACTGGCAACGGATCGGCAGGCTTGTACTTCGGTCCGCCGAATTGAGCCGGACATCTTCATACTCCCTCACGCCTCGCCGCCCGCAAGTTAGCGACGACAGCGGGTGCGCAAAGAGGAACAGCCAATAACAGCTACTACTTCTGTAAGCTCCGAACGTAAGTCACGATCATCTTCGCCTGGTCAGGAGTCAGACTCTTGATTGTCGCTGGGTGCTTCGGCTTCTCCGTGATGTCCTTGGCCAGATCAGCATCAGAAGCTTTCTTTGCGTCGTCGGAAACCAGGCTCGGAATCTTTGCGGCGGGCTTGCCCGCTGCATCCGCCCCGTGGCAGGCGGCACATTTTGCTTTGTAGAGAGAGGCTCCGTCGTCGGCAGCCCATGACAGATTGGGAATCAGGATGAACAGCCCTACCGCGATTGTCATTACCAGCATCACCAGCTTTGTGGTCTTCATGATTTCGTTTCTTCTCCTTGTATAGTTTTGCAACTCGATGAAAGCAGTGACCCTTCTCGCAACCCGAGCTACGTTTGTGGCGGATGTGAACACTGATGCCAACAACTTCCCAACTCTATGTAAAAGAACCCAGCAACCTATAATCGCTGCCTATTGAGATTTTCAACATTGGCGGAAATGGGTGCAGTGATCCAGGTCACCCACAGCCGTGACTCCGGCCGAGGGTAACTTGGGGTCCGCGAAGTGTCGGGCGTTCCTCGGTTACTGCAGTAAGTGACGACGGTCACAGCGTTGCAGGCAATCCAGATGGAGAATAACAACGAGCGAGGTGAAGCTGCCGGTGCTCATGATTGCTCTGCTCTTGTTGGCCTTTCTCGGCCTCGACGGCATTCTACTGATCATCGCGGCGGTTCTGGAGTATGCCACGCCCGAATTTGGGGTCAAAGCACGCGGCTCACGCCCTAAGACTTCACGCATCGTCTCTCGGTTAATCCGAAACTTCGCCAGGCCGCGCGTCGACAGGGCGGCACAGAATTCATCTGCTAAGGAGAAACTACATGAGCACGCTTGTGCTGGATAAAGATAAGAAAGCCGACCTGGCTGGACCGGGAATTGGCGATTACAAGGAATTAGAAAAAGTCCTGCCGCGCGGGTACCGTTCGTTGCTGAGCCCGAAAGAGACGCAGCAAGTCATCTTCCAGGTGAAGCGCTATATCGAAGATAACCTGTGCAAGGAACTCAACCTGATGATGGTCGAAGTCCCCCTCATCGTCGATGTCGAGAGCGGTGTCAACGATATGTTGGATCGCGATGGCTCGCGCACGCCGGTGCAGTTCCACATTTCGAATGATCGCAACCTGCATCCCATCGACGCGCAGGTTGTGCAGGCCGCAACCAAGTGGAAACGCGTCGCCCTCAAGCAATTCGATTGCAAGGTTGGCGAGGGTATTTGCACCGACATGCGCGCCGTGCGCAAGGACTATTTCCTCGATCACGACCACTCCGCATACGTGGATCAGTGGGATTGGGAACGCGTTCTTATCAGCGAGCAGCGTAACCTTGACTTCCTAAAGGCCACGGTTCACAAGATCTGGAAGGTAATCGTCGGAGCAGAGAAGTTTGCCCAATCCTTATTCCCGCAATTAAAAGACTATCGCTATCCCGATCTGCCGGAGGAGTTGGTCTTCTTGCATGCCGAGGAGATTCTCGACATGTATCCCGACCTGCCGCGCAAGCAGCGCGAGACCGCGGTGCTGCAAAAGCATCCTGCGGTCTTCATTATTGGCATTGGCTGGCCGTTGAAGGACGGATATCCCCACGAGATGCGCGCCGCCGATTACGACGATTGGGTCACCGACACACACGATCAGACCAGCAAAGATACGCACGGACTGAACGGCGACATCCTGGTATGGAACTCCGTCACCAAGCGGCGCCATGAACTGACGTCGATGGGGATCCGGGTGACGGCCGAGACTCTGAAGAAGCAGCTCACGATGGCCAAGCAGTTGGACTTTATGCGCTTGCCCTATCACCAGGCAATTCTGAACAACGAGATTCCGCTCTCGATCGGTGGTGGAATCGGCCAGTCGCGTACCTTGATGCTCTTGCTGCGCAAAGCCCATCTCGGGGAAGTGAGCGTCACGGTATGGCCGAAGGTTCTGAAGGAGATGTGCGCCCACAAGAATATTTTCGTGCTGGAGTAGAGCGGTGACTGGTGACGATGTTCCGCCAACCACGGCAACGCTTTACGCAGACAGATCCGTCCCGCAGCCAAACCGGTGAATCATCGATTTCTGTAGCTGCATCGAACACAATATGGAGCTACAACTGAACGGTAAGCTGGCCGTGGTCACGGGAAGCACGGCTGGTATCGGGTTTGCGATTGCAGCAACCGCTCGCCAACGAAGGCGCTTCCGTTGTTGTAAATGGCAGGACAGAACAGCGGGTCAACGAAGCGATCAGCAAGCTTCGGGCCTCCGGCGTTCGAGGCAAAGTCGGTGGCATAGCCGCGGACGTCGGAACGGCCGCAGGCATAGAGAAGCTGACAGATCGCTTTCCAGACGTCGACATCCTGGTGAACAACGCGGGAATCTTTGAAGTAAAGCCATTTGAACAGATCGACGACGAAGATTGGAAACGTCTTTTTGAAGTCAATGTCCTGAGCGGGGTACGTCTTAGCCGTCATTATCTTGCGGGAATGAAAAAGCGCAATTGGGGACGGATTGTGTTCATCTCGAGCGAAAGCGCAGTGCAAATTCCTGCCGAGATGATTCACTACGGAATGACTAAAACGGCGCAGCTCGCAATCGCGCGCGGCCTGGCCGAAACGACTACGGGCGCTAATGTAACGGTCAACTCAGTCCTGCCGGGTCCCACTGCCTCGGAAGGTGTAGAGAGGTTTGTCCGCGAACTTGCAGCCGAGCAGAAGACCGACCCCGGTGCGGTGGAAGACGAATTCTTTCGCACCATGCGCCCCACGTCGCTGTTGAAGCGCTTCGCTAAACCTGAGGAAGTTGCCGCGATGGTCGCTTTTGTTTGCAGTCCCGTGTCCTCGGCGACAAACGGGGCAGCTCTGCGCGCGGATGGCGGCGTGGTGCGTTCGATTCTGTAAGCCGGCGACTACTTCACTCGAGAATTGCTGGTGTAAACGTGACGATTTCGCTTCCGAATTGTCGGGCGCACCCGACTTCCATTCCTATGAGATAGCCTCATAGCTCTTACACTTCGAGCGGGAGCTCTAATCGAAGCGCCATGGCGGGCATATGTCTTTTCACGGCCGTGGCCAAACGGCCGATCCCTTCTCGTATTTGCTCCGGAGCGGCGTTGGAAAAGTTCAAGCGCATGTGGCGGCTGCCTTCATGGCTATCATTGGCATAGAAGGAATTACCTGGCACGAACGCCACGTCGTGTTCGATCGCCGATTTGAAGATCGCCTGCATGTCCAGTCCTTCGGGCAGAGTCACCCAAAGAAACAGACCGCCCTGTGGATGAGTCCAAGTCACAGTGGGCGGGAAGAACTCTCTCAGAGCCTGCAGCATCACGTCGCGTCGTTCGCGATAGACCTGGCGAATCAACTTAACGTGTTTGTCGAGAAATCCATCGCACGCAACCTCGTAGGCCACGAACTGAGTGAACGTAGAAGTGTGCAGGTCGGCGCCCTGCTTCAGTTGCGCCAGCTTGCCGATGATCTCAGGAGGAGCCACAATCCATCCTAGACGAAGGCCAGGAGCCAGTGTCTTCGAGAAGGTACTCAGGTAAATGACATTGCCAATGGAATAGCCATTGTCGCGGCGCAGATTTTCACGGTCGAGAACAACCAGGGGTGAAAGATGCTCGCCTTCATAACGCAACTGGCCGTAGGGATCGTCTTCGACAATCGGGATACCGTACCTGTCCGCAAGCAGCACCAGTTGGTGGCGACGACCCTCCGATAGCGTGGTCCCAGCCGGGTTCTGGAAGTTGGGCAGAATGTACATGAACTTGGGGCCCGAACGCAAAGGCCTCTCCACCAAGTCAGTACGTAGGCCGTTGTCGTCGACCGGAACGGAAACATATTCCGCGCCGTAGACGTTGAAAGCCTGCAGCGCGCCGAGATAAGTCGGCGCTTCCACCAGCACGCGATCGCCGGCGTTGATGAAAAGTTTTCCGATCAGGTCCAGTGCCTGCTGGGAACCAGAGGTGATCAAGACGTTCTCTACTTTCGCCTTGATTCCATAGCGCGCCATGTTGCTGGCAATCAGTTCGCGCAGAGGCTCATAGCCCTCGGTGGCCCCGTACTGCAAGGCCGAAGCTGCTTGCTGCGTAAGCACTTTGTGGCAGGCTTCCTCGAAGCGCTGGATGGGAAACACGTCGGGAGCGGGCAGGCCACCGGCAAAGGAAATCATTCCCGGCCTTTGTGTAATCTTCAGCAATTCGCGGATTTGAGAACTGGTGATGCCTTTGGTGCGCCGTGCGTATCGTGCTGTCCACGCAGTGGACATTGCAAGCCTCCATAAAATCGGTCTGGCTCCGACGTGCCTTTCGTAGCTGTGCCAAGTCTAGGCGAAGCCGTCGGGCTGACTTACTGCGCCAACGTGCGCCTGATCATCGATAAACAGGCGGCCTGCGGTGAGCGCCTTGCGGTCAATCTCGAGCAGGTCGAGTTTCTTCACTTTATCTTCAAGGACGCTCAATGCGGTTCCGGGAGCCAGACACTCGGTCTCTTCCAGCAGAGCGCCCATCATCACTATGTTGGTTGCCTTGGTGGAACCGAGCTTGTCGGCAATCTCCGCGGCCGGAATGGCGACCAGTTGCACGCCTGGAGCAGCAAAGTCGGCCGGCAGGCTTGCGCCGTTGTAAAGGATGAGTCCACCGCTCGGTACTTCATGGGCAAACTTCCGTAGCGAGAACTCATTCATGGCCACGAGCACGTCGGGACGCGAGACCAGCGGCGACCCGATCCGTTCTTTCGATAAACACACATGGCAGTGTGCACTGCCCGAGCGCATCTCCGGCCCGTACGACGGCAGCCAGCTCACTTCCAGTGCTTCGCGCATGCCCATTTCGATGAGGAGTTGTCCTAGGAGCAACACGCCCTGTCCGCCGAAACCGGCAATCTTGATCTGGACGTCTTTGAAGCGATGCGCGTGTTTCACTGTGGAAGCATCGTGCGCTCGATCTTTCGGGGTGATCTCGAGCACATCGGCGACAGTTCGTTGCGGTGGCTCCTTACCCACTGGAATTTCCGGCCGGCGGTCACGAAACACATTCAGCGGAAAAGTTGGGATCATCTTATCGAGAACCCAGCGCCGCGCTTCCACCGGATCTTTGCCCCAAATCGTCGGACACGGCGACAGAATTTCGACAAACGAAAAGCCCGCGCCGTCGCGCTGGATCTCGAGCGCTTTGCGGATCGCCCGCCGCGCCTTCATGATGTTCTTGTTGTCTGATAGCGCCACTCGTTCGATGTAGGCCGGCGCTTCCAGCGTGGCAAGAAGTTCTGCCATGTGCAACGGGAAGCCTTCATTCGAGGGCCGTCTCCCCCACGGCGACGTTGTGCTCTTCTGTCCGACCAGCGTGGTGGGCGCCATCTGTCCGCCGGTCATGCCATAGATTCCGTTGTTCACGAAAAAGACCGTGATCTTTTCCCCGCGGTTGGCGGCATGGACAATCTCGGCGGTACCGATCGCAGCTAAATCGCCGTCTCCCTGATAAGAGATAACCATCTTGTCCGGACAAGATCGTTTAATTGCTGTGGCGGAAGCTGGAGCGCGGCCGTGCGCAACCTGCACGTTCCCGACGTCAAAATAGTAGTAAGCAAACACCGAGCAGCCCACCGGACTCACGAAGATGGTTTTGTCCTGTACTCCCAAGTCCTGCAGAGCCTCGGCAATCAGCTTGTGCGCCACTCCGTGTCCGCAGCCGGGACAGTAGTGGGTCTGGTGCTTCAGTTCTGATTTGCGCTCGTACAGGTCATAGAAGAGCGGCGACTTGGAGTGGACCGCTTCATATCCGTTGTTGCTGGCGGTCGGCGCGGCTTCGGATTTCACTTCGGAGTTAACTTCAGGATCTACTAACGTGATTACGTTCTCGTCTCCCATTTTCGCTATCCTCTCCGAATCAACACCTCGTCGAAACAGATCTCAGACTGCTACGGCCATGCGCGTCAACACCTGTTGCTGCAACTCTGCGACCGAGGGCACGTTGCCTCCAACGCGGCCGTAAAACTCCACCGGCACTTTACCGTTCAGAGTGAGGCGCACGTCTTCCACCATCTGTCCGTTGCTCAATTCGATGACGATTACTTTTTCGACCTTCTTTGCCGCTTTCGCCAGAGCCTTCGCAGGATAGGGCCACAATGTGATCGGACGGAACAGCCCTGCTTTCACACCTTCTTTGCGGAGTGCTTCGACGGTGGAGAGCAGCACTCGGGAAACAATGCCGTACCCGACCAGAAGTACTTCGGCGTCCTCGGTGTGACAGAGTTCGCAGCGCGGCTCGGCTTCCTTTGCCCGAATGTACTTGGCTTCCATCTTGCGCTGGTGCTCTTCCAATTCGTCGGTTTCAAGAAAAATGGAACTCACCAGATTGGCCCGCGTCTCTGGCGTACCCTTCACAGCCCACGGTTTTTCCGGTGGTTGAATCTCGCGATATTCGAGATCGAGTGGTTCCATCATCTGCCCAACGAACCCATCGGTCAGCACCACCGCAGGATTCCGGTATTTGTCGGCAAGATCGAACGCCAGCATGGTGAGGTCGGCCATCTCCTGCACCGACGCGGGAGCCAGCACGATGTTGCGGTAGTTGCCGTGACCGCCGCCCTTGACCATCGCAAAATAGTCGCTCTGTTCCGGCGCGATGTTGCCCAGGCCCGGNNGGACCAGACGATCCAGTCATTACGCGGGTCCCAGCTGCCGCTGCCCCGTACACCATGTTGATGGCCGCGACTTCGCTCTCTGCTTGCAGAAACGTTCCGCCGACCTGTGGGAAATAAAGCGCAGCCGCCTCGGCGATTTCGCTGGCGGGAGTAATGGGATATCCATAATAGGCGCGGCATCCGGCGAGGATCGCGCCCTTCACCACTGCCACGTTGCCCTTACAGAGCTGTCGCATGTTCGCCTCCTGGCGTCGTCGACACTGCTTTTGCTTTGGCTTTCAGGCGGTAGACCGTGATCGCGCCAGGTTCTGGACAGCAATAAAAGCAGATTCCGCAACCGGTGCATTCCTCTCCGGTATAGCGCGCGGGGTGAGCTCCGTAAGAATTCAACTCCGGCGCAAGTTCAAGGCATTTCGGCGGGCAAGATTCCACGCATAGCCCGCATCCCTTGCATTCCTCGACGTCGACCGTTACTTTACCGCGCGCCTGGCCCGCCATCTTTCACCTCGTCACAGCTGTTTCCGCGGCTAAAGGCCGCTGCAGCCATTTGGTTTTCTCGCAAAACTGATAAAGTTCTTCGCGGAACTTGGGATGTGAAATGTCGATGAGCGCCTGCGCCCGCTCCCGGATACTCTTGCCGTGCAGATACGCGACCCCGTATTCGCTCACTACGTAACGGATCAACCCGCGCGAAGTCACCACTCCTGCGCCCGGGCTCAGCATGGGCACGATCCGCGAGATTGTGCCACTCTTGGCAGTAGAAGATATGGCTATGATCGGCTTGCCTCGCTTGGAGCGCGAAGCCCCGCGCAGGAAGTCGACTTGTCCGCCAATGCCACTATAGAACTGACTTCCGATGGAATCGGAGCAGACCTGTCCGGTGAGATCGACCTGCAACGCGGAATTAATCGCCACCATGTCGTCGTTTCGCGCGATCAGCGCGGGATCGTTGGTATAGGCCGTGGGATGGAACTCGAAAATGGGATTATTGTCCACAAAGTCGAACAACTCTTTCGTGCCCAGGGCAAATCCCAGGATAATCTTGCGGGGCTTAAAGTTCTTGCGCGCGCCGGTAAGCACTCCTGCCTCGATCAAAGGAATCACGCCATCCGAAACCAGTTCGCTGTGCACCGCAAGATCCTTGCGGTCCATGAGAAACGGCAGCACGGCATCCGGAATTCCGCCAATCCCGGTTTGCAATACGGCTCCATCATCAATTAAGTCTGCGACGTTGCGGGCGATTGCCCTGTGCATGTCGGTAATTTGCGGGAGCTTGCTCGCACACAAAGGACGGGAGGAATTGACCACCGCGTCGATATCCGTCACATGGATGAAGCTGTCTCCGTAGGTGCGCGGCATCTGATCATTAATCTGCGCCACCACGTAGCGAGCAGATTTAGCTGCGGTGAGCGACGTATCCACCCCCACGCCGAAACTGCAAAACCCGTGCGAGTCTGGGGGAGAGAGTTCCAGCAGCGCCACATCAATCGGCATGGCCCCACTCTCGAACAGTCCTTCAATCTCACTCAGGTAAATTGGCGTGTAGTCTGCCCGGCCATCGTTGATCGCCTCGCGGACATTGCCGCCGATAAACATTGCGTTATGCCGGAAGTGCCCTGCCATCTCAGGAGCCACATAAGGCGCAGCTCCCATGGTCATCATATGAACGATTTCCACGTCTTGCACGAAGGGACCGCGGCGCATTAACGCTTCTACCAAGGTCTCAGGTTCCGCGCAGCCCGGCTGAATGTAGACTCGCATTCCTGACTGCACGCAACTCAGGGCTTCATCTGCCGTGCGCAATTTTTTCTTGTAATCAAGTTCCCAGGACATCCTTCCCCCCATTTTCTGTACTATCCAACCGCGCTCACTTTCCGCGCCGGCTCAGATTCGTCCGACATAGAGCGCTCGTAACCGACTGCAGCGTAAAAAATTGCACGGTCAAAGAATTGATCTACAAGTTCTTCTACTTCGAGCTCACCGGCGATCTCCACGGGGCGGTCCAGAACCGCTTCTCGCTTCAGAAAGTCCCACAGGTTTTTCTTGGTCAGGATGATCGCCCAAATGAGTTGACTCAGCGGCACGCCCTGGTGGGCACGCTTTGCACCGATCGCTAAATAGCGTTTTTCGACATCCATCTGACCCTTGCCGAGCAGCCATTCCGCCAAGTGCTGATAGATTTCGTGAACCCGTTCTCTGAGTTCCTCGGGTGGCACGTGGGTGTAGCTCGGCAGCAACGGGGAGTGGCTCGTTTTTTCGAGAAGCCCTGCCGCCAGGGCATCCGAGTGGGTCTCAACCAACCGGAGAAGCCTATACGCGAGTAACATCGGTGCCCTCCTTAACTACTTGAATCTTCGACCTTAACCCGGGATACAGCTATGACAGGAGGCACGTCTGGCTGTGATATGGGTCACAGCAGCTCTACATTTGTTTTCTTTCCGTTCGTTTGCTCTCGACTCAGGCGGTCGATCAATAATCGGTGGTGCAAGGCAGAAAATTTGGCGACTCGGAGCCTGTTGAACGGAACGGGTGACGAGAGTCACCTCCAACGGTGCTCCGGATCACTTTTTGTTCCCGAATCGAATAGTAGGGTAGCTAGTGGGAACGCAGGCCAATTGCACCGCCCAGGGCGAATTGCTCCTGACCTTGGAGAAGTGCGATGGAGGCGGCTATGGTGTCGAAGTGCGCGAATCCCTCCTGCTCGGCCATCTTCCGATATTTCCGTGAAGGTACAATTTTCCACGTAGCAGCCGGGTCAACCCGACCCGAAAAAGACAGTCTTCCCGGGACATCCGCGCTCGAGCGTTTCTGGCTTTGTGGCGAGTGCTCGACGACGATGACCGTTATTTCTCACGCCCCCGGAGTCCGGGTGGTTCCTCTGCAGGACTTATCGGAAAAGCAAAGACGGCAGCGGAATCGAAGCATTGCCATAGGAGCCGTTCCCAAGTCTTCCTCGTGACTGTACGGATTGGGCCCCTCGAAGGAGGCATGTATGTCAACGATGGCGCAGATAAACGACCAGAAAAGCATCGCATTCAAGCATGTGCTGATGGCCACCGATTTTTCAGAAGCTTCTCGGCGAGCGCTTGACTTCGCGATAGCGATCGCCCGCCGGCATGGCTCGGAGCTTTCTGTAGTGCACGCAATTCCGGTGGAGCCGTATGACCGAATCCCGCTCGGTCCGCCCCCCCCTAAACTGGGTCGCCGCAGGCTGGAAGCAGAGAAGCAAATGAAGCAGCTTGAAGAAGAGACCAGGTTTAAGGGTGTAACCCACCACTTGGTGCTTGAACGAGGTAACGTATGGGAAGTTCTCGCTTCGGAAATTCAACGCGACAACATTGATTTGCTGATCCTGGGCACACGGGGACGCGGCGGACTGAAGAAGCTGGCATTAGGTTCGGTCGCGGAAGAAGTTTTACATTTGGCCTCGTGTCCCGTGCTTACAGTTGGTCCAAACGTTCCGCCCGCAGGCCCTGGCAAATCCGATTTCAAGCGCATTCTTTTCGCAACTGATTTCGGCCCAGCTTCGAACACAGCCTTTCCGTACGCCTTGTCTCTGGCAGAAAATTATCAGGCCAAGCTTTTCCTTGTGCACATGGTGCCACCGATACCAGTCGCTGATCTTGGACCGGCAGCTTACGGACCCTCGGCTTACGCTGCTGAGGAATTTACAACGTGGCAGCGCACGATGCGAGTCGAAAGCGTGAGGAGATTAAGAGAAATGATTCCGCCCAAAACGGAACTGGCGTTCGAGCCGGAATATCTGGCTGGGATGGATTTCTTGCCGGAAGGAATCTTGGACATGGCGGCAGCCCGCAGCATCGACTTAATCGTCATGGGTGCGAATCGAACTTCGACCCCACGGATGGCCGCCCATATCCCCTGGGCTCTGACGCATGAAGTTTTGTGCCACGCCAAATGTCCCGTTTTGACGGTATGTAACTGAAGGAAGCACAAGCGCTTGGCAGCCTAAGCTAATGTAATCGTGACGGCCAAAGCTCGTGGCATCGGGGAGCGGCGCAAGGCTGAAAGCGGAACTGCGATGGTCAGGAGTTGACCATTTTTTGCAGCGCGGTCTTGTTGCGGATGAACAGAGTGGCGCCCTTCAACTGCACCAATTGCCGTTTCTTGAATTCCGAGAATAACCGGCTGACAGTTTCCCGAGTGGTGCCGATCATTTCGGCGATTTCTTCATGGGTGAGTGTCAGCTTCACCTGTAAAGGATCACCGTTGCCGGTCGCATTGGACCAGCCCAGAAGCAACTTCGCGAACTTCTCGGACGGCGATGTAGAGAGCCCGAGTGTGCGGATCTCTTCATACGCAGTGTAGTAATTGCGGCTTAACTGCTCCGCTATGCGTACAGCCACTTCTCCATGTTCACGCAAGAAGTGAAGCAACGCATCCCGGGCAATGAAATTCGCTTGTCCCGGCTCAATCATCTCGGCAGTCACTTCATAAGGGCGGTTGGAAATTGTAGCGTTGATCCCCAGAACATCTCCCGGCTCAGAAATTTTGGTGATAATCGTCTTGCCCTCGGCGGAGGAGGTCGAGAGTTTCGCTCTGCCGGCGCAGAGCAAAAACACGCCCCGCGGCTGCTGGCCCTCGATAAAAAGCATGGCAGATTTTGGATAGACCGCCGTGGACTTGATGTCGTTGAGCTTCTGCACCGCAGCCACCGGAAGATTGCAGAAAACATGCTCTTCCCGCACCGGACAGGTAAGGCAGTTGTCGAGGATATTCAGCCCGTAGGGAGCTCGCATTGCGCCGCCTTCACATGAATTGTACCACTTAGTACCCCGTGACCACGATCACTAAAAGCCGTGACTACGGGCATGGTATCTGGCGAGTGCTGCGCTGAAAATGTGGTGTGCACGGGAGTTGTGGAAGCTGTGCAGCGTGGAGGGTTCCATGAGCACCGTAACCGAAGTCCGAGAGCCGGAAGTTAAAAAACCGGTCGAGGTGGGGCGCCTACCGCAAGTGCCGCCATCACCGCAGCCAGTAGGAGCCAGGCCGTTGTTTTCAGACTGTTTGCTGGAATCAGGCGGAGTGAAGCATGGACGGCTCACTGTCGCCACCATAATTTCATTTATTATTCAATGTTTGCTTATCGGCGTCGCAGTCATCATACCTCTCATGTTTACCGAAGCGCTGCCCAAGCAGCAATTGCTGTCGTTTCTGGTGGCGCCACCGCCTCCGCCACCGCCTCCGCCACCTGCCGCCGCCGCTGCCCCCAGAGTTGTGCAGCGCGTGGAGAGTGAGCTCCTGAACGGCCACTTGCGCACTCCTGGAAGGATTCCGCAGAAAATAACGATGATTCGAGAAGAGGAGGCACCACCCCCAGCATTTTCTACCGGCGGAGTCATCGGAGGAGTTCCCGGCGGAATCCCAGGTGGTCAAATGGGTGGAGTAATCGGTGGAATTATCAGTGCTACTTCGAACCTCGCGGCCGTGCCAAAACTGGCAGCCCCCAAGCGCATTCGAATCTCGCAGGGCGTAACCGAAGGGCGATTGATTCAGAAGATTCAGCCGGAATACCCGGCGATTGCAAAAGCCGCGCGCATTCAGGGTCAGGTTGTGCTGAGCGCAATTATCTCCAAAACCGGTGAGATCCAGAATCTGGTGCTGGTCAGCGGACATCCCATGCTGGTGCCGGCAGCCATAAAGGCCGTCCAGCAGTTTCGCTACCGTCCATTCCTGCTGAATGGCGAACCGGTGGAAGTGGAGACAACGATCACCGTAAACTTCCAACTCTCTTGACGCTCTCAGGAGTTTGAAATCGGGCACGGGAGGTGACAGCACGATGGAAGAAGCAGACCAGTTTCGAGTGCTTGCCTGGTGGTCTTCTGGCCGGAATGGTATAGCACAATCCAACTCTGCGCCAAACACGATTCATTTCACTTCGCCGCCAGCCTTGGGCGGCATGGACGGCAGATGGACCCCGGAAGATTTGTTGCTGGGCGCCATCGCCAGTTCCTATACGACTACATTTCGGATGCTTGCGGAAAACGCAAAATTTGAGCATACCGACCTACAGGTAGAAGTAGAAGGTGTCCTCAAGAATGCTGCGACCGGTTATAGCTTCGCCGAGATCCATGTTCGTGCGAATCTCATGATTCCTGATGAAGCAGAACGTGCCAGGGCGGTCAAGCTCCTGCACATGGCCAAGAGCCTGTGCGTGGTGTCGCGCGCGCTGGCGATCCAGCAGATTTTCGAACCCGTCGTGGCGGTTGCCGTGCCTGTAGCCTGAGGCCGCGCGTAACCGTTTTTCTCCACCGCATACTGACGATGCTGTGCACCTTGGTGTGGAGGCCGAAACCGGATATTGAGGCAAATCGCGGAGGTGCGTGATGAAAACCTTGGCGGTCGGCAAGCGGATTGCGCTCAAGAATATATTGTTCGCTACGGATTTTTCTCCCTATTCGAATGCAGCTTTGCCGTATGCTCTTGCAATCTCCCGTCAGTATGGGGCGAAATTATACGGCGCACATGTGCTGGCTGCGGAAGACTATCTCTTTTGCACTTCGGAAACCTGGCCGGCGTATCTTGAACAACAGCAACAATTGCAGAAGCAAGCCATAGCTCAGCTCGACGAACAGTTGCAAGGAGTGCCGCACCAGGTGCTGTCCGGCGGAGGAGACGTCTGGGATGTGCTCTCCGATTTCATTGGCGAACATGATATTGACCTGCTGGTGGTTGGCACTCATGGCCGCACGGGCGCCCGGAAATTTCTCATGGGTTCCATTGCCGAAAGAATATTTCGGCAGGCTGCGTGTCCCGTGTTGACGGTAGGACCGAATGTGTTCTCTCAACCCAAAGGCGAGATTCAGTTTGAGCGTATTCTGTTCGCAACCGATTTTAGCGAAGAGTCTTTTGCCGCGTTACCTTACGCTATCTCGCTGGCCGAAGAGGATCAGGCACAATTAGCATTGCTCCATGTAGTCGAGCACCCCGCCGCGGGAATCCCGGACTCGGAGACAGTGCGGTCGTCGCTAAGACGCCGCCTCCAGGAACTGGTGCCACCCGAAACCGACCTATGGTGTCAGGTAGAATGCTTGGTTGAATTCGGGCGGCAGTTTGCTACCGCGGATGAGCGGATTCTGGACGTCGCCCGAAATCGGCTGGCAGACTTGATCGTTCTCGGTGTGCGCCCCAGGCATGGGGCAACCGT
Source organism: Acidobacteriaceae bacterium (assembly GCA_003138975.1). Taxonomy (GTDB): domain Bacteria; phylum Acidobacteriota; class Terriglobia; order Terriglobales; family Acidobacteriaceae; genus Sulfotelmatobacter. Next base: position 18,308 of record PLHQ01000076.1, read on the forward strand.
TACACATCTGGCCCATACCACGGCCCAGCGCGTTGTGGCTCAGGCTGCGTGCCCAGTGCTTACAGTTCGGGGTTGAGCATTTGGCTGTTTGCCGGAAGCTCTGACTCGGAAGAGAATCGAAACATCTACCACTAGGCTATCCTCGACGCGCAATGCGGCAAGGTTGGGGGATGCGCAGCTTTGTGAGTTAGACCCAGGATGGTCGGATGGAATTGACGCGCAACAATAACAATGAAGAGACGCAGAAAACCCCGCAAAAGTACAGCCTGGACGCAATGTTTTCCCCAGCTTCGGTGGCCGTCATTGGCGCAACCAGTCGTGCCGGCACCGTAGGTCGAACCGTTCTGGAGAACCTGCTGCGCGACACCTTTCGCGGTAAAGTCTTTGCCGTTAACGCGAAGCATGAGGAAGTGCTCGGGCGCAAAGCCTACAAGAGCATTCGCGACGTCCCTCAACCAGTAGACTTGGCTGTAATCGCTACTCCAGCAGCTACGGTCACTCAAATCATTGCAGAGTGCGTCGAGGCCCGTGCCAGGTCCGCGGTTGTGATTTCTGCTGGATTCAAGGAGCGTGGTGCAGAAGGCGCTGCGCTCGAACAGCAGATAAAAGAGCAGTTGCAGCGGAGTTCATTGCGCTTGATTGGTCCCAATTGCCTGGGAATCATGAACCCAAGCATCGGGTTGAATGCCACCTTCGCTAAGGATCCACCGCTGGCCGGCAACGTTGCATTCCTGAGTCAAAGTGGGGCGCTCTTGAGCGCCATCCTTGACTGGAGCCACCGCGAACAAGTGGGTTTCAGCACGGTCGTGTCCACCGGTTCCATGCTGGATGTGGGTTGGGGAGATTTGATTTACTACTTTGGCGATGATCCGCACACCAAGAGCATCTTGCTCTACATGGAGTCGGTTGGAGATGCGCGCTCATTCTTGTCAGCAGCCCGCGAGGTAGCGCTTACCAAGCCAATTATCGTAATTAAAGCGGGTTGTTCGGAAGCAGCCTCGCGCGCTGCTGCCTCCCACACGGGAGCGCTCACGGGCAGCGACGAGGTGCTGGACGCAGCCTTTCGCCGCTCGGGCGTTTTGCGCGTGCATAATATCGCGGACCTTTTCTATATGGCGGAGGTGCTCGGCAGGCAACCTCGTCCCAAAGGTCCACGGCTCACCATCCTGACCAATGCTGGCGGACCTGGGGTCCTCGCTACCGACTCGCTAGTAGCAAATGGCGGAGAGCTGGCTGAGCTATCTCCCGAAAGCCTGCACCGCCTGAATGAGTTTCTGCCTGCCCATTGGAGCCACAACAACCCGATCGACGTCCTCGGCGATGCTGATCCCGAGCGCTATGCTCACGCTCTCGAAATTGCTTCCCAGGATCCCAACAGTGATGGGCTGCTGGTCATCCTTGCCCCCCAGGGAATGACCGATCCTTTGCACATTGCAGAACGTTTGAAGCCTTACGCCAAAGAATATGGCAAGCCCGTGCTCGCCAGCTGGATGGGAGGAAACAGCATTGCTGAAGGCGAAGCGGCTCTCAATTCGGCGGGCATTCCAACCTTTCTTTTTCCCGATACCGCTGCGCGTGCCTTTACCTACATGTGGCGCTACACCTACAACTTGCGTGGACTCTACGAAACGCCCGCGCTCACGGAAAACTCTGAGCTTGATGATGCATCCCGCAAGCAGGTCGAGCAGATCATAAACAATGCCCGCAATCGCGGACGAGTTCTGCTCACAGAGCTGGAATCGAAGCAGTTGTTGTCGCTCTACGGCATCCCCACGGTAGAGACGCGCGTCGCGAGCACCGAAGATGAGGCGGCCAAGATTGCTTCCGACCTTGGTTTTCCCGTTGTGTTGAAGGTCTTTTCTGAGACCATCACCCACAAGACGGATGTGGGTGGAGTCAAACTCAACTTGCAAGGTGAAGCGGCCGTCCGCTCTGCCTATCGCGCCATCGAATCTTCAGCGGCTGAGAAAGCTGGCCTCGACCAATTCTCCGGCGTTACGGTGCAGCCGATGGTGAAGCTGGATGGCTACGAATTAATCCTCGGCAGCAGCGTCGATCAGCAGTTTGGACCTGTAGTCTTGTTTGGCTCCGGAGGCCAGTTGGTTGAAGTGTATCGAGACCGTGCCCTTGCACTTCCGCCTTTGAATACTACACTCGCGCAAAGAATGATGGAGCAAACAAAAATCTTCACCGCGCTCAAGGGAGTTCGCGGGCGCAAGCCAGTGGACATGCCGGCTCTCGAGCATTTGCTGGTCCGCTTCAGTCAACTCGTCCTCGAACAGCGCTGCATTGCGGAAATAGACATTAATCCTCTGTTGGCCTCACCGGAGCGCCTGCTAGCCCTCGATGCCAGAATCGTGCTGCACGCGCCTGCGGTGACACTTGATGATTTGCCCAAGCCCGCCATCCGTCCCTATCCCCTGCAATATGTTGCGCCTTGGACCATGAGAGATGGAAATCAGGTCACGATCCGTCCTATCCGCCCCGAGGACGAACCGCTCATGGTTAAGCTTCACGAGACTCTCTCCGACCGCAGCGTCTATCTACGTTACTTCTGTTCCCTCAGTCTGAGTCGCCGCGTAGCCCACGAGCGGCTGCTGAAAATCTGTTTCGGTGACTACGATCGCGAAATGGCGCTGGTCGCGGAGCGCATTGATCCCGTCACCCAAGAACGCCGGATCATCGGTGTCGGGCGCCTGAGCAAACTGCACGGCAAGAATGAAGCGGAAGTCGCGGTGCTCGTTTCAGATCAGTATCAGAAACTGGGGCTGGGAAACGAACTGCTCCGCCGTGTCGTCGAAGTTGCGCGGGATGAGAAACTCAGCCAGGTGTCCGCTGAAATGTTGACGGACAACCTGGCTATGCAAATCATCATGAAGCGCCTTGGCTTCCGGGTTCGTACAGAAGAGGATATGACCTCGGTTCGTGCGTTCTTGGACCTCTAGACAATTAGCTCGATTCAAACGGGCATTCCGAAAACTCGACACTCCCGGTGCTCTCCTTTTAATGCTCTACCAGCCGTGGGGCGAGTCAGGTTCAATCGTCCGCAAACCCGCAAGAATTAATCCTACGCTGGTGTGACCACAATCACAGGAAGAAGTGACATCACGCATGGCCGAAATCTGGACGAAGTGTAACCCTGAACCTGGGTGCGGAGGGGTTGTATGAAGGTCTTGGAATATCAGCAAGACACACCCGAGGGACAGAAACGATCCGCCGCGATCTCCGTGAAGAATGTTCTATACGCCACGGACTTCTCGGCTATATCGGAGTCAGCTCTTCCTTACGCTACCGCCATCAGCCGCCGCTTCGGCAGCACGTTGCACGTCGCGCACGTCCTCTCCGATTCGAGCGTTCTGCTGATGACCGGCGGTGTCGACTATGTGAGTATGGGCACCCTGTACGAGGACGCCCATAGCACCGCGCAAGAGAAGATCCAGCAGATCACAACCAGGCTTGGAGGAATTCCTTACCGAACCTACGTGCGCCATGGGCAGGTTTGGGCGAACCTGAGCAGTATCGTTGCGGAAAACGCAATCGATTTGATTGTGGTTGGAAGCCACGGTCGCACAGGACTAGGGAAGCTTTTGCTCGGTTCGGTGGCCGAGAACATTCTGCGGCATTCGCCTTGCCCGGTTCTAACCGTCGGGCCGAGAGTCGCCGGCCGGGCCAAGTTGCAGGAATTTCACGGCAAGGGCAGAGAACTCGCGCCTGCCGAACTGGAAATGCAGCACATCGTGTATGCGACGAACCTCACTCCCGCCTCGCTGACAGTTGCGCCGGTTGCGATTGCGCTGGCCAAGGTATTTCAATCGCGGCTGACCCTGATGCACGTCATTGAGGACTACGCGGACCTCGAAGACCGGCCGGGGCCGATCGAGGGTGGAGTCCGGCAGTTGCAGGCAATTGTGCCAAAGGACGCGTCGCTGGCGTACGCGCCCGAAATCGTGATGGAGTTCGGCTCAGCGTCAGAATGCATCGTGAAGGCGGCGGCAGAGCGCGAAGCCGATCTGATTGTGCTGGGAGCACGTCCAGCCGATGGCACAACGCACTTGCCCTGGACGACCGTGCACCGGGTCGTGGCGAACGCAACCTGCCCAGTCTTGACCGTCCCCGCGTAGGCCTGGACTGGCGGTTCAATAGGCCGAAAGGTTCCGCTGGCCCCATGCAACGAACTTTTCGGAATCAACGCGCCCACTCTGCTCACAAACACTTGTGATCTTGGTCACTGCCGCTCCAGCGGTGTCCACTCAGAATTAAGAAGTGATTCGTTAGCTGGAGCGCTCGTGTTCAAAATCATCCACGCACAATTCATCGCCCCCGGCATCAAACGGTTCGTTCTGGAAGCTCCCCGCATCGCCCGCAAACAGAAACCAGGCCAGTTTGTGATTCTTCGCATTTACGAGGAAGGCGAGCGGATTCCTGTGACCATCGAGAACTCAGACCCCGAGCGCGGCACCATCAGCATCGTAGTACAGTCGGCCGGCAAAACTACCCATCTGCTGAATTCGCTGAATACCGGCGACCAGATTCTCGATGTGGTCGGGCCACTCGGTAAACCTTCCGAGATCGAGAAGTTTGGCACGGTCGTCGTAGTCGGCGGCGGCGTCGGCACGGCCATGGCCTACCCATCCGCGGCGGCATTCAAGCGCGCGGGCAACCGCGTAATCTCGATCGTCGGTGCGCGCACCAAGGAACTGGTAATCCTGGAGCAGGAACTGCGCGAAGTAAGCGACGCAGTGATGATCACCACCGACGATGGCAGCTACGCCGACAAGGGCTTCGTCACTGACAAACTTCGCCAGCTTATCCAAAACGGCACTCGCATTGATCTTGTGCTCGCTATCGGACCCATCGTAATGATGAGGGCCGTGGCCGAACTCACCCGCAAAGAGAACATCCGCACCGTAGTCAGCTTGAACCCGATCATGATTGACGGAACCGGAATGTGCGGCGGCTGCCGAGTGCTCATCGATAACAAGAGTGAATTCGCCTGCGTAGACGGCCCCGAGTTCGATGCGCACAAAGTAAATTTTGACGTACTGGTGCAGCGCAACGGAATGTATCGCGATGCTGAGCAGCGGTCGCTGGCCGATTACCAGCGCTCGACGGCCGAGAAAACCGCGGCTCACGAAACCGAAGATTCGTGCGCCATTGCGCATAGGGGTGAACGATGAGTCCGACCGCGAACAAATCTCTCAACCCGCTGCCGATGAAAGAGCGCATCAAGGTTCCACGGCAGCCCATGCCCGAGCAGCCTGCCGACGAGCGAAACAAGAATTTCAGCGAAGTTAATCTAGGCTATAGTCCCGAACTGGCGCGCCAAGAAGCTCTGCGCTGCCTGGAGTGCGCCAAACCAACCTGTACGGTCAACTGCCCCGTGGGTGTGAAGGTGAAGGAGTTCGTGGAACTGATTGTTGCAGGAGACTTCTTGGGCGCCGCCGCGAAGATTCGTGAAGACAATGTGCTGCCGGCCGTTACAGGAAGGGTCTGCCCGCAGGAAGATCACTGCGAAGGCAAGTGCCTGCTGTCCAAGAAAGTGAAGCCGCTCGGCATCGGATATCTGGAGCGCTTTGTCGCAGATTACGAGCAGCGCATGGGCACACATATTCTGCCCAACGTGCCACCAACAGGAAAGAAAGTTGCGGTGGTGGGCAGTGGGCCGTCGGGCCTCACCGTGGCTGGTGACCTGATTCAGAAGGGCCACAAGGTGCGAGTGTTCGAAGCGCTGCACGAACTGGGTGGAGTGCTGGTCTACGGCATCCCCGAGTTTCGTCTGCCCAAGCAAATCATTCGTGAGCAACTCGACTACATGCGCGAGATGGGCGTTGAGTTCGAGACGGATGTGGTTGTCGGCCGCACGGTCACGATCGACGAACTCATGCATGAAGAGGGATTCGACGCCGTCTACATCGGCACCGGCGCCGGGCTGCCGCAGTTTATGGGCATTCCGGGCGAGCACTTCAACGGGGTCTACTCGGCCAACGAATTTCTCACGCGCATCAACCTGATGAAGGCCTACAAGTTCCCCACCTACGACGAGCCGATGGTCGACCTGCACGGCAAAGATGTTGCCGTGATTGGCGGCGGTAACACCGCGCTGGACGCTATTCGTTCGGCGCTCCGCCTGGGAGCGCGCAAAGCTTACGTGATCTACCGCCGCAGCGATGCGGAAATGCCCGCGCGAGCCGAAGAAGTTCACCACGCCCGGCAAGAGGGAATCGATTTCCAGATGCTGACCGCTCCGGTGGAATTTCTTTCCGATGGCAAAGGCTGGTTGACCGCTGCGCGCTGCGTGCGCATGGAATTGGGCGAGCCGGACTCGTCGGGACGCCGGAGGCCTGTACCGATCAAAGGCTCTGAATTTGATCTGCCGCTATCCGTGGCGATCATGGCGATCGGGACTACGGCCAATCCCATCGTGCAAAGCACCACGCCGGGTCTCGGCACAGACAAACGCGGCTATATTCAAGCCGATTCCGAGACGCAGCGCACCACTCGCCCAGGCGTTTTCGCCGGCGGTGACATCGTCACGGGAGCCGCCACCGTCATTCTCGCCATGGGCGCTGGCCGTCGCGCCGCCAAGTCGATCCACGACTATCTGGCGACAGGGCAGTGGTGAGCGCTGGTAAGCCATTTTTCTTACCTTCGCTGACTAGCACATCCCTGCGCAACTCCACGTGTGACTCGGGTCACTTACCGCCGAGACGGTTATCACTGCCGGCCAGCCCTACCGGGACTGTAATAAAAGAGGGAGCGCGACAGAGAATCGTCCCAAGAATCGACTGCGGTCCTTCCGGAGGTTGCAATGGTAAATGATGATTTAGTGAAGTGTCCGCTGTGCGGCGGTTTCACCCACATCGACAAGCCGGAGCTACTAGCGGCGTTGCACGATCCCAAGATTCGCCAACAAGTGGAAAACTACGTCTCCGAATTGTTGCGATCTCCGTCCGGCGAACTCACCGGCGTCGGGGCGCCTCAGCCACAGAGCAGGGATTTTAATAAAGAAGTTCACCACTGGAACCCGAATGTGCCCGTATGGCGCCGGAGCCCGAAGGAATAGAGCCTGGCCACCGGAAACCGGGGTTGCGGCGGCGATGAAAAGATCAGGGAGGAAGTAATGATTACCAAACAACAAGCTTTGGATTACCACAGCAGCCCCCAGCCGGGAAAAATTGAAGTTACCCCTACTAAGCCCTGCCGGACACAGCGCGACCTCAGCCTGGCCTACACGCCGGGCGTAGCCCAGCCTTGTCTGGCCATCGAGAAGAATCCGCACGACGCTTTCAATTACACGGGACGCGGCAACCTGGTCGCTGTTGTGACCAACGGAACNNGTGCTCTTCAAGAGGTTCGCCGACGTGAATGTCTTCGACATCGAAGTCAATTCTCATAATCCGGACGACATCATCAAGGTCTGCCAGCTTCTCGAACTCACCTTCGGCGGAATCAATCTGGAGGACATCAAGGCGCCGGAGTGCTTCTACATCGAGGAAACCCTGCGCAAGACCATGAAGATTCCGGTTTTCCACGACGACCAGCATGGCACGGCGATCATTACAGGAGCCGCGCTGCTGAATGCTCTGGAAATCGTAGGCAAAGATATCGCCAGCATTCGTGTGGTGTTCAACGGTGCAGGCGCCGCTGGCATTGCCACCGCCGAACACTATGTGCGGCTGGGCGTGAAGCAGGAGAACGTTATTTTCTGCGACACCAAAGGCGTTGTGTACAAGGGCCGCACCGAAGGCATGAATCCTTACAAAGAGCGTTTCGCCCAGCAAACGGACCGGCGCACGCTGGCGGATGCCATGCAAGGTGCCGATGTATTTGTTGGATTGTCGGTGAAAGGCGCTGTCACCCAGGATATGGTGCGGTCGATGGCTTCGAATCCGATCGTATTCGCTATGGCCAATCCCGATCCTGAGATCACTTACGAAGAGGCGAAAGCCTGCCGCAGCGACATCATCATGGCCACTGGCCGTTCCGACTATCCCAATCAGGTCAACAACGTGCTCGGTTTCCCCTTCATTTTCCGCGGCGCGTTGGATGTGCGTGCCACCGCCATCAACGAAGAGATGAAGCTGGCGGCTACGCGGGCTCTGGCTGCGCTGGCCAAAGAAGATGTTCCGGATTCAGTCTGCCGCGCTTACGGCGTGGAAAGGCTGAGCTTTGGCCGCGAGTACCTGATTCCGACGCTGTTCGATCCGCGCGTGCTGGTGTGGGAGGCCTCCGCCGTGGCCGAGGCCGCGATCCGCACCGGGGTGGCGCAGGAACCCATCGATATTGCCACTTATCGCGAGCAATTGGAGAGCAGGCTGGGCAAGGCTCACGAAGTTGCGCGCACCATGATCCACAAGGCGCAGGCCCATCCCAAGCAGGTCGTGTTCCCGGAAGGCGAAAACGAAAAGATCCTCCGGGCCTGCCATTCTCTGGTCGAGGAAAAGATCGCCAAGCCGATTCTGCTGGGCGACCTCACCGTGGTTCAAGCCCGGGCTCACGAACTGGGCCTGAGCCTCGAGGGCATGAAGATTGTTAATCCGGCGGTATCGGAACTGCGCGAATCCTACATTCAGGAACTGTTCCGCATTCGGCAGCGCCGGGGCGTAACCCTGAATGAGGCACGCACACTCATCAACGATCGGAACGTTTTCGGTTCGATGATGGTCCACATGGGAGATGCCGACGCACTGGTCTCCGGAGTAACTCAACATTTTTCCGATACCATTCGTCCGGCATTGCAAATTGTGCGCATGCGCGAAGGCTTCCACCGCGTTTCCGGCTGCTATCTCCTGATCACGCGCAAGGGCGACGTTCTGTTTATGGCCGACGCCAGCGTGAACATCGAGCCGACCGCAGAAGACCTGGTGGAAATCGCATTGTGCACCGCGCACACCGCGCGACGTTTCGATGTTCATCCGCGGGTCGCTATGCTGTCGTTCTCCAGCTTCGGCAGCGTGGACCATCCTATCTGCACCAAGGTTCGTAAAGCGGTAGAGTTGTTGCACTTTGCCGATCCAACCCTCATCGTCGACGGAGAAATCATGGCCGACGACGCGCTATCGCCGGAAATCATTGAGCAGTCGTACCCGTTCAGCGCCCTGAAGGGCGGCGCCAACGTCCTGATCTTCCCCGACCTTGCCTCGGCCAATATTGCCTGCAAGCTGGTGGCAAAGATCGGCGGGTGTGAAACCCTTGGTCCGATCCTCATGGGAATGAGCCGTCCAGTGCACGTCTTGCACCGTGGCGCTCAGGTTGAGGAAATTGTGGACGTCGCCGCGATCGCCGTCGTCGACGCCCAGGAAAATGAATCCTATCTTCAGCTCCGGCATGCGACAGAGCATGCGGAGCCGGTAACCGTGGAAGACTGAAGTTGAGAAGCAGCCCAGGCTGGTCGAGAGAGCTTTTATTGAGCATGTGGTCTCGCGAGGTGACGTATGACAGGAACAATTTTGGTCGCCATTGTCGTTGTTACACTGGCGGTGGGATTGTTCGTATTCCGCGCAATCCCGGCCGTGCGAGCTTATTTTGGATACCGGGGCAAGCGCCTCATCACCTGCCCGGAGACCCACAAAGCTGCGGCCGTTGATGTAGCGGCTGGGGAAGCTGCCGTCGGCGCGTTTCTCTCCGAGCCTACGCTGCGCCTGACGCAATGCTCTCGTTGGCCCGAGCGGCAGAATTGCGGCCAGGAATGCCTGCAGCAAATCGAAGTGAATCCTGAGAACTGCCTGGTCTGGAATATCGTTTCGAAGTGGTACGAAGGCAAGCAGTGCGTGTTCTGTCACAAGGCGTTCGGCAACCTTCACCACTTAGACCACGCGCCAGCACTACTCAGCCCAGATCGCAAGACAGTCGAGTGGAGAGAACTGCGTCCCGAGCAACTGCCCGAGGTGTTTTCCACCCATCAGCCGGTTTGCTGGAATTGTCACGTGGCCGAAACATTCAGACGCCTTCATCCCGAACTGGTAGTGAACCGGGAACTGGAGCCAAAGCGCATGATGTGAGCCGCTCGGGCAAGGTCCACACTAGGCTTTAACCACAAGAGAGGCCCTTGCAGCTAGTCGCTCAGTCCACTCGGCCAAACTGTTTCACATCCGGACCATCTTTTACTGCGACGCCCTCTTTTCCCTGAACCATTTCGCTGACGCTTCTCCACGATATCCGGATTAGCGAGCGTCGTTATATATCGCCGGCACTTCCTCGCCGCTATTTCAAACAACATGACGCCGCGATGCCAGCACCCCCTGCTTTGGAGTCATTGCGCCACTGCCAAAGGCCAGGGCAGCGTGAGGCGCATGATCAGGATGCCTCTCGCTAGGAAAAAAGAATTCCGGAGAGTCTCCGAAGGCGATAACTAGTGCGATACCTCTGCCCGTCGGCGCAATTGCTTTATGCCTACAGTTCTGCGGTAATCGAAAGCTATGAGCACAACTTTGTTACGAAAAGCGGAATTCGTCGAAGACCAATGCGGGCCGCATCTGGAGCAGGTTTTCGTTCGCTCACAATCGGTCGTCTCACGCCACGTAGCCGGAGAAACTTTAATCGTTCCGGTGCGCGGCAAGGTTGGAGATCTTGCGTCGATCTACAGTTTCAATGAAACCGGATCTTTGATCTGGCAGTCAATGGAATCTCCCAAGGGCCTCGCCGAACTGATCGGTGCTGTGCAGCAGGNNTGACACGCTGTCGGCGGGGCTGGTCGAAGTTCGCAAGGAGGTTTGCCAGCAAGTCTCGATGCCTGCCATGGATTCAACGGAGCGAGGGGAACTGCAGTCGGCAGGTTCGCATTGATGACGCCCGCGGACGCACGCCACTCGCACACATCAGGGGAACCATGGAGCAACTGAGTTACGGAGCGTTCAGCGCAGACCTGCACCGGCGGCAATCTGGCCAGCGAGCGCCAACCCAGGTTTCCATTGAAGTGACGCGGCGTTGTCCGCTGGAGTGCCAGCACTGCTACAACAATCTTCCCATGGGCGATCAGGACGCTCGCAGCCGTGAAATGACCACGGAAGAGCACTTCCGCATGCTCGATGAGTTGGTCGACATGGGCTGCTTCTGGCTGATCTACACGGGCGGCGAAATTTTCGCCCGCAAGGATTTTCTCGAGATCTACACCTACGCCAAGAAGAAGGGTTTCCTCATCACCCTCTTCACCAATGGCACACTCATCACGGAAAAGATTGCAGACTATCTCCTGGAGTGGCCGCCCTTCGCCATCGAGATTACTTTGTATGGCCGCACCAGGGAGACCTACGAAGCCCTGACCGCAGTCCCGGGCTCCTATGACCGATGCCTGCGTGGAATCAAGCTGCTGCGCGAGCGGGGACTGCCGCTCAAGTTGAAAACGGTCGCCACCAGCATCAACAAGCATGAAGTCTCCGCCATGCGGCAGTTTGCGGAGGAAGAGTTGGGCGTCGAGTTCATGATGGACGGTCAAATCAATCCTCGCATTGACTGCTCCCAGAGCCCGCTTGGGGTGCGGCTTACGCCGGAAGAGGTGGTTGCGCTCGATATGCATGCCCCGAAAGGCGTTAGCGAGTACCGCAGGCTGGCGAAGCGCGACTTAGAGAATCCTCCCAATCTAGCCCAAGACGATACCGTGTATTTCTGTGGCGGCGGTATGAATTCGTTTGCCATTAATGCTTATGGAGAGATGGGCATTTGCGTGATCTCGCAGCAGGAGACTTTCGATATTCGTCGTGAAGGCCTAAAGCCGGCGTGGGAGCACTCTCTTCATGAGGTACGAACTCGTAAACGCACGCGGGTTACGAAGTGTGTTCAGTGTCGCATTCAGTCGCTTTGCGGGATGTGTCCAGCGAATGGCGAAATGGAAAACGGCGATCGCGAAAGTCCGGTGGAGTTTCTTTGCAACGTCGCGCACCTGCGGGCAGCGGTGATCGGAGCGGAAGTTCCCGACCATGGAGAGTGTGAGTTCTGTGCCGGTGGCAGTGAACACAAAGCGCTGTTGGAGTCGGCGCACCGGATTCGGAGCAAAGAAATTGATGTAGAGAGTTGGGTAGGGCCGCAGCAAGTTTTTCAGATTCTGAATAATGCAAGTGCAACGGCTTCCTGCGGAGGCTGTGGTGGTCGCTGATCGGCGGCAAGGATTGAGGGCCGTATGAGCCAAGAGAAAAATCAATCCGACAGCAAGAGGCCATATGAGTCACCCAAGCTGACGACGATCAGTCTTCGCCCAGAGGAGGCGGTTCTGGGGCATTGCAAGATCTCTGGATCGGGAGGTCCGGGCGGTATCTGCGGAGTTGGATTTACTTGCAGTAGTGCTGGATCGTAATCGGGAGAGCTCAGGGACGGGTGGGATGAGAGGCGATTTTGTGGAAACATTGCCGGAGGTTTTTGATGAACGGATCGTTGGTCTCCGCAGCGGGTTCGTGGTGGGCGGAGTGTCTGTTCAACTCGCTGGCGATCGCAGGGCCGATGTTGCTCTAGTTCCTTCGTTGGAGCCATTTCGCGTCGAGACAGCGGTCTCCGACATTAATGTTAAAGTCGAGTGGGTTGATGATCTTCCCCAATCCCGCCAGAGCCAGCTTTTCGATTCCGGCTCCGTCTGGCGGTTGTACGAAAGCGGGTCTGGGTTCCAGTTCGACTTCAGCGTACCGATGCTCGGAGAGCAGCCGTATAAGAGGCTGCTCGTGGACAGTCGCTTCCGCCGCGCTACGCTCCAGATGAACCAAGAGTGCTTTGTAGGTTTTCCTCAAGCGGCAGCTCCTCTGGAGTATCCCCTAGACGAGCTCCTGATCATGCACCGCCTCACGCAGGAAAAAGCGATTGAGCTGCACGGGGTCGGCATCGTCGGGCCAGACGGCGCAAGCAATTTGTTTGTTGGGCATTCCGGCGCAGGCAAAAGTACGACGGCGCAGCTTTGGACCTCGCTGCACAACGTAGAGATTCTGAGCGACGACCGGATCATTGTACGCGAGGACAGAGTGCTTGAAGAGAAGCTACGCAAAGATGCGACCCAGATTTTCATGTACGGCACGCCATGGCATGGCGAGGCCGCGTTTGCTTTACCGCAGCGAGCTCCGCTGCAACGCATCTTCATTCTGGAGCATGGACGCGGCAACGTGCTCACGCGCCTGACCCGCAGCCAGATGGTCGCAGAATTATTCGCGCGCAGCTTCGTGCCGTTTCACCGGCACGAGTACGTCGACTCCGCCCTGAGCTTTCTGGAACGAGTAGCTGATTCCGTCCCTTGCTATCGCTATTCTTTCGAGCCCGACGAACGCGCCGTAGACAGAATTCTTCACTTCAATGACTAACAGCGAGTCGGATTCAGAAAGGTTCGAGGCTCTCAGCCGCGAACTACTGAATAACGGATTGAGCATGCGGTTCGAAGCGCGCGGCGCGAGTATGTCCCCAATCATTCGCGACGGCCAGATTGTCTACGTTACTCCCGTAATGGTGAACAAATTACGAAAGGGCGATATTGTACTTACAAAAGGCCATAGCGGCTTCCGCGTCCACCGCCTGATTGTTACCAATCATTCTAAGAATTTGTTTATTACCCGAGGCGACGGCGGACAGCAAAACGACCCTCCGTTGCGCGGCGACCAGATTCTCGGCATTGTCGTCGCCAAAGAGGTGAGGTTGGGCAGAAAACTTGTGCGCACGAAACTAAAAGGAATCAGCGGCAAATTGCTGCAAGCAGCGGCGGAGGGACAGCGTGTTCTCGGAAAACTCTTGGAGATGGCAGGCGTCGCCCCGCCGGCGCGAGCGACTTCCCAAGCTGCGGTGCGCAAGCAGGTGCGCCCCACTCTCGGTGCACTGATCGTCTTGTTCCTTATGCTGGCAGCGTCATATGCCAGAGGCCAGGTCGCAGTCGATTCTGCTAGCTCCAGTTCGGCAAACTTGGCGGGAGCCGGCACCGAAACCCTTACCTTTACCCACACCACTACCGCCACGGCGAACCGTGTCCTCATTGTGGGCGTTTCGATCAACATTACGAATGCACCCACAACTGACGTCACGGGTGTGACCTACAGCGGCACGGCGCTGAGTTTCGTCGGGGCGCAGAACGATGCCGGTGGCACGCGCCGAGTGGAGATGTGGTACCTGCTGGCCCCAGCGTCCGGCACGAATCTTCCAATTGTGGTGTCGGTGGACATCCCCACGGCAGTGACCGAGGGTGTAGTTGCTGGCGCGACCACATTCACGGGAGTGGATCAGACCGCGCCCCTCGGAACCTTCGTGTCAGCCGATGGCGCTGCGGGTACCTACTCGCAACTGAATGTGCCCAGCGTGGTCAACGGCATGATTCTGGACACGCTGGCCACAGATGGAACCCAGACGGTCACCGTACCTGGTCCTCAGACGCAGCGGTGGAATGTGTTAAGTCAGAACAGCACAAATCCTGGCGTGCGAGCCACGGGTAGCAGCCGCACCGGCGCACCCAGCGTTCCACTCTCGGAGACATTCAGCGGCACTTCCAATTGGTCGTTGGGAGCCGTATCCATCAATCCCACAGCGGCCGATATCGGAGTCACGACCAGCGTCGGCAGCGCGGTTTTTCTGGGATCGAATACAACCTACAACATCACAGTCTTCAATAATGGAACATCCGCAGCCAACGCCGTCACGCTGAACGACACTCTCGCCGCGGGCATGACACTGGTCTCAGCCATTCCAAGCGTGGGCACGTGCGTCACCACTACCAACCCCATCACGTGTACCATAGGCACGCTGGCGAGTGGGACAAACGCTACTGTAACAGTCGTTGAAACCGCCACCGCCTCAGGGTCATATACCAACACCGCGACCGTAACAGATTCCGGAACACCGCCAGATCCGAACACCGGCAACAACACCTACGTAGCGGTTGCTACAGTGCAGTCAATTGCCTGCGGTACCACCTCGCAGGCTGCGGCCGGAAATAATCTCACTGGCGTCTTAAACACGTACTACCCGGGGGCAGCCAACGTGGCCGCGGGAGCCACCTCCATCACTGTGGGTGCCGCGACCGGCGCTGGTAACGCAATCGCCGCCGGAAATCTTTTGCTGGTCATCCAGATGCAGGATGCCAGCATCAACGACTCGAACACCGTCGCGTATGGGAATGGATACACAGGCCAGGGATTTACCTCTCTGAATAGCGCCGGCGAGTACGAGTTCGTTACCGCGCAAAGCGCAGTGGGTACAACAGGTGGCTCAGTAATCATTTCCGGAGCAGGCCTGGGCGGCGGATTGGTTTTCGCTTATCACCACGCCACGGCCTCAGCAACTGCGGGCCAGAGCACTTACCAGGTGATTGTGGTGCCGCAATACACGACTGCTTCCTTCAGTTCGGGTTCGCCACCCACGGCGCTAGCCTGGAATGGTTCCACGGGCGGGGTTTTGGCCTTAGATACTTCGAGTACGCTGACTCTAAACGGAGCCACCGTCTCGGTAAGTGGTCTAGGCTTCCGCGGCGGAGCGGGAATGCAATTAACGGGCGGAGGCGGCGCCAACACAGATTATCGTCAACCCGCTCCGGCCACGTACACCGGAGCCGTGGGCGGGGAGGCCGGTTATGACGCTGCGAAGGGCGAAGGAATCGCGGGTACTCCGTTTTGGGTTGAGTCCGGTGCCAGTTTTGCGGCTGGGAATAGCAGTTATCCGAGTGGTACCGCGGGAACTGACGGCAGCATGGCCCGCGGAGCTCCGGGCAACGCCGGCGGAGGAGGCACCGATGCTGACCCCGCGGCTAATGACCAAAACGCCGGCGGCGGTGGCGGCGCTAACGGTGGCGCTGGAGGTTTTGGCGGCGACTCGTGGAATACTAATCTGAGCGTAGGCGGCGAAGGTGGCACTGCTTTCCCCGCGACCATCAATCGCGTCGCGATGGGTGGCGGAGGTGGTGCGGGAACGCGCAACAATTCTGATGGCGACAATCAGGCCAGTGGGGGCGCTACCGGTGGCGGCATCATCATCATTCGCACCTACGCGCTCAGCGGCGCGGCAATCCTCACCGCCAACGGAATAAACGCTTACAACGGCACGGCCAACGATGCGGGCGGCGGCGGCGGAGCAGGTGGCAGCATCGTTGTTCTTTCGGCAAACGGCGGGGAGAGCGGCCTAACGCTGCAAGCGAACGGTGGCAACGGTGGCGACGCCTGGGCTTCGGAACCCTTCACTCTCGGAAACCGTCACGGCCCCGGCGGTGGCGGTGGCGGTGGAGTGGTTCTGGTTTCCGGCAGTCCGGCGAGTATCAGCGTAAGTGGCGGAACGAACGGCCTGACCGAAGATCCCGGAGTGTCCTACGGATCAACCCCCGGCGCCGCGGGCACCAGCGTTACGAACGCGTCAATATCTCAAACTTCCGGTACGCAGTCTGGCGCACAGTGCACTCCCGACATGACGCTCACCAAGAGCCATGCCCCGGGTACACTCACTCGCGGTTCAACCGCCACCTACACCATCCCTGTCGAGAACCTGAGTCCGTACGGTTCCACCAGCGGCACGGTAACGGTGAACGATACGCTGCCCTTGGGTCTTACTCCCACGAGTGCCACCGGGACCGGATGGACTTGCTCCATCGCATCGCAAACCGTCAGCTGCGTCAATTCGATGGTCTTGGCGGCGAATAGTTTTTACCCATCGATTACTATCAACGCCAATGTCGCGCAGACCGCTCCCTCCACCGAAACGAACACTGCCATCGTGGGTGGCGGCGGCGAAATCAATCTGTCGAACGACAGCTATACCGATGTAGCCAATGTGTCCTCCAGCGCAGATCTCAGCGTGACCAACACGGCCGCTCCGGATCCAGTCGCAGCCGGCAGCAACATCGCTTACACCCAAATCGTCACCAATAACGGTCCCAGCGCCGCGGACAACGCGTCGTTGGTTGAGGCTATTCCCGCGAACACCACATTTGTTTCCATTGCCGCGCCCGCCAACTGGAGCTGCACTACGCCGCCCGTTGGTGGGACCGGCAACGTCGTTTGTAACGACTTGAATATGGCCGGCAGCACCGCCGCCACTTTTAGCCTGATCACGAAGGTCACGGCCGGGACGGCGAATGGCACCGTGATAACGGATACCGTCACCGTTAGCTCCTCAGTGACTGATCCGAATTCTGCGAACAACACAGCCTCCGCTTCCACCGTCGTTGGGACGACTACGGGAGCGCAGTTATCCGTCACCAACGTTGCCTCACCGAATCCAGTCGTGACCGGTAACAATATTGCTTACACGCAGGTCGTCACCAACACCGGGACGGCAGCAGCTACCGCTGCAACCTTTACCGAAGCAACGCCGCCGAATACTACATTTGTTTCGATCACGGGTGCGACGGGTTGGACCTGCACAGGTTTCCCCACGGTCTGCACCAACGCCAGCGTGGCAGCGGGTTCCTCCGGCACCTTCACCGTGGTCTACAAGGCGAACACCGGCCTGGCAAGCGGCACAATCATCACCGATACAGCGACCGTGACTGCCACGAACCAAGCCTTCGGCGCCAATTCCGCCACGGCCACCGACGTAGTCGCATCTTCCTCAGCGCAGGCCGACGTTGCGCTGAGCACATCGGCCACGCCTCTCACCGTCTACCCCGGGAATAACATCACCTACTTACAAACGGTGACGAACAATGGTCCCGGGCCAGCTTCTGCCGTCAGCTTTCTGGAAGCGGTGCCCAACAATACTACGTTCGTCTCCGCCTCTGCTCCCACTGGTTGGACCTGCACAGCCCCGGCCGTAGGCGGGACGGGCAACGTCACCTGCAGCGACCCGACCTTGGCCTTGGGTGCGTCGGCGAACATCATCGTCGTTGTGAACCTGGCTCCAAGTGTCACCGTCGCTTCGATCACGGCAAACTCCTCGGTTTCTTCCACGACAAGCGATCCCAACTCGGCTAACAACAGCACGACCATCAATACTCCCGTCACCACAGCTTGCGACCTGGCCGTAACCAACAGTGGCACACCCAGCCCGGTAGCGGCGGGCAGCCATATCACTTACACCCAGGTTGTGACCAACACTGGCCCCAGCAACTGCAGCACAGACACGTTCACGGAAGCGATTCCGGCCAACACGACATTCTTCTCTCTTGCCCCCGTACCTGCGGGATGGACTTGTACCACCACCGGATCCATCAGTTGTACGAATCCCAGCGTGGCGCCGGGCTCGACCAGTACCTTCCCCGTGGTGGTGACTGTGACTGCAGGCACGGCGGCGGGAACCATCATCACCGACACAGCGACAGTTGCCACCTCTACCAGTGACACGAATAACAACAATAATTCAGCCACAGTCACAATTGGGGTCGCGGGGGCGGGGCAAGCAGATTTGAGTGTTACAAACACAGCCAGCCCGAACCCGGTGTCGGCCGGTAGCAACATCACCTACACGCAGACCGTAACCAACGGTGGTCCCGCCAGCGCGAGCACCGTTACGTTCACGGAAACCCTTCCGGCTAATACAACAGCGGTGTCGCTAAGCGGTCCCGCCGGCTGGACCTGCTCGGTAGGGACGCTCACCTGCACCATCGCAACCTTCGCTGTCTCCACCGCGAACTTCACATTCGCGGTGACGGTAAGCACGAACGTCACTTCCGGATCCACTATCACTCAAACCGACTCAGTCTCCTCAACCACCAGCGACCCTAACCCCGGCAACAACAGCGCGTCAGCCAGCGTGCAGGTTGCGGACTCGGCTGACTTATCGGTCACTAATGCTGCCAGCCCGGTTCCAGTGCTGGCCGGCGCCGACATTAGCTACACACAAGTTGTAACTAATGGCGGGCCAAGCACAGCGACTGCTGCGAGGTTCACCGAAAGCACGCCGCCCAATACGACGTTCGTGCAGTTAACGCCGCTCCCGAGCGGATGGTCTTGCATCCTTCCGATGGCCGGCACCACAGGCACAATCACCTGCACGAATCCCAGCTTCGCGCCAGGAACAGCCAGTTTCCCGGTTGTTGTGAAGGTAGATGCGGGGACTGCGGCCGGGACGGCAATCAATGACATCGCAACTGCGAATTCCTCAACGACCGATCCGAACCCAGCCAACAACAGCGCGATTGCAGCGGACGTCGTTGCGACCGCGACTCAAGCCGATCTGATCACCACGAACTCTGCGGTGCCAACTTCCGTTGCCGCGGGTAGCATCGTCACTTATACGCAGAGCGTCACCAACAATGGACCATTGGCTGCAGCATCTCCCAGCTTTACTCAAACCACACCGCCGAATACTAACTTCCAGTCCATCACGGCTCCGGCGGGCTGGACGTGCACCAATCCCGCTGTCGGAGCCGCAGGTACGATCACCTGCACAGCCACCACTCTCGCTCTAAATGCCACAGCCAACTTCACTCTCGTGCTGCAAGTGAATGCCAGCACCGCTTCCGGAACAAACATTGCCGAAACCGCCACGGCCACCGCCACCAACATCGTTCCAAACCTCACCAGCAACACCGCGACCGCTATGGTTGTTGTGGCCAACGCCAACAGCGCGAATGTGACCATCGTGAAGACAGCCACACCGAGTCCCACCGTGGCCGACGGCGACACCCTGACATACACCCTCCTGGTGACGAATAACGGTCCCGCCAACGCGACGAACGTGACCGTAACCGACCCGTTGCCAACGAACGTTACCTATCTCGCCGTCAATACCACGGCGGGCACATGTTCGGAAGCGGGCGGCACCGTTACATGCTTGCTGGGAACGATGGCCAACCCCGGCACGGCCACAGTCACCATTCTCACGCTCGCGGGAGCGCCGGGGATCGCGTCCAACACAGCCAGCGTGACTGCGGACCAGATGACTACACCCAACACCTCCACTCAGGTTGAAACCATCACGGCTCCGACAAATATCAA
The DNA here is from genome assembly GCA_003138975.1 of Acidobacteriaceae bacterium. Taxonomy (GTDB): domain Bacteria; phylum Acidobacteriota; class Terriglobia; order Terriglobales; family Acidobacteriaceae; genus Sulfotelmatobacter. Next base: position 38,122 of record PLHQ01000076.1, read on the forward strand.
ATTGGAGTTTTTCTCAGCCCAGCGCGGCAAGGACAAGACTGGGGCAGACCGTGTTGTACTTCTCTGGAAGACAGGTGCCGAAGCGCGCAACCTCGGATTCAACGTCTACCGCGAACAGGGCGGCGAGCGCATTTCTTTGAATTCTTCACTGATCGCGGGATCGGCCCTGCTGATGAGCGGGGCGCTGCCCAAACATTCTGGCAAGACTTATAGCTGGATCGATTCGTCCGCAAACGCCGGCAGCGGCCCTTACTGGCTGGAAGATGTGGATGTGAACGGTACTCGCATACTCCACGGCCCAGTTTCTCCCGCGGCCTCCACCAACGCTCAGCTTGCCAGCGACCCCACTTCAGCGGTCACTGTGAATCAACTGAACCAGGCACAGCCCGGCGTGAGCCACCCCGTTGAGAATGTTTTGCCCGATACTCTTCCGACAGTTGCCCAGCAGCAGAAGCAGTTCGAACTCGCCGGACATCCCGCCGTAAGAATATTCGTGAAGCACGAAGGCTGGTACTGCGTAACGCAGCCGCAACTGATCCAAGCTGGGTTGGACGCGAATGTGGATCCAGCATTCCTGCACCTTTACGCCGAGGCCATCGAGCAGCCGATACAGATCACCGGCGCCTCCGCCGGCCCTGGAGGTTTCGGTCCTCAGGCTGCAATTTATTTCTACGGCACCGGAATCGATACGCAATACTCCGGCACCAGAGTCTACTGGCTCGCGGCGGAAGAATCGCACGGCGCGCGGATTCCCCGTTTACCGCTCTCCGTCGGTTCGAATCAGCCTCCCGCAAGCTTTCCGTTCACGGTTGAACTGACGCCGCGTACAACATACTTTTCGGCGTTGACTACCTCTCAGGGCAACAATTTCTTCGGGCCGCTCGTTTCTTCCACTGCGATCGACGAGACGATTCAGGTGAACCACCTCGACACCACCTCGACCCAGCAGGTGCGTTTGCAATTGATTCTGCAGGGCATAATTCTCGCGATCCCACACGACGTTACCATTGCTCTGAACGGCACCACGCTGGGCGATCTGACCTTCACCGGTCAAGCCAAAGGAAAATTCACTGTTGACGTTCCGCCCGGCCTTTTGCAGAACGGTGCGAACACCGTCACGCTGACGGCGCAAGATGGGGAATACGATGTCAGCCTGCTGCAGTCGATCCAGATTACTTATCCGCACTCCTACGCGGCCGACTCTAATGCCTTGACGTTCACCGGCCGCCCCGGGGATGAACTGAAAGTGACGGGTTTCACTCAAGGTACAGTGGTCGTCCTCGACATCACAAATCCGGATCAGCCGGTGGAACTTAGTGGTCAAGTCACGCCGGATGCGGCCTCGAAGACAGACTACGCGGTCGAAGTTCAAGTGCCATGGTCCACAACCAATCCCTCGGCCCCCGCGCTGCACACGCTTATGGCTGTGGCCGATGACCGCATCGCGTCGGCGGCAGGGATTCGTAAGAACCATCCCTCGCAGTGGCACATCGCGCAACCCGGCAGCGAAATTGTGATGGTGTCAGCGGAGGCCTTCGCAGGCGCTCTGGAGCCGCTGCTGCGCGCTCACAAGGCGCAGGGAAAATCATCCGCAGTTGTGTTGGTCGATGATCTCTATGACGAGTTTAACTTCGGCGAGCACAGTCCTCAGGCCATCCGCGACTTTTTGCAAACGGCGGTCAAAGCGTGGCACACCGCGCCGCGATATCTCTTGCTGAACGGTCGAGCCTCGCTTGATCCCCGCAATTATCTCGGCTTCGGCCACTTGGACTTCGTGCCCACGAAAATCATTCCAACGACGGGCCTCATGACGGCATCCGATGACTGGTTCTCTGACTTCAACGACAGTGGCATGCCGACCATTGCAACCGGACGTTTGCCCGTGAGCACGGCAGCCGAAGCCAAACTCGTGGCGGAAAGGATAGCCGCTTATGAGGGCCAATCCACGAACGGCGCGTGGACCTCGCAGGCGCTGATGGTAGCTGATGTAAACGATACCGAGAACTTTACAAAGGACAGTCAGGTGGTCCAGGCTCAGCTGCCTTCAACCATGCAGGTAACGGATGTCTTCGCCACCTCGACGAGCCCGCCGGATGCGCGGCAAGCAATTCTTACCGCCATCAATTCAGGGCAATTGCTGGTGAATTATGCGGGACACGGCTCCGAGGACGAGTGGTCCGGCGACGACCTTTTCGACAGCACCGCCGCGAGCTCTCTGACCAACGGGACTTCATTGCCGGTATTCCTCATCATGGACTGCCTCAATGGATTCTTCCAGGATGTTTACGAAGAACCGTTGGCCGTTGCGCTGATGCTGGCCCCCAACGGAGGCGCTGTGGCCGTCCTGGCCTCGAGCGGCCTGAACCAGGCCCCGCCGCAGACCATTCTCGACAAACTGATCGTGCAAGGCGCGATGAGTTCGTCGCATCCGGCTCTGGGAGACGCGATCCTCAAGGCGAAGTCAGGCATCTCCAATCTCGCCGTGCGCAAAACGTATAATTTGCTTGGCGATCCCGCCATGCGAATCAAACTTCCAAAAGCTAATCCCGCGCACTGACGTTTCTGCTTATGCCCGAGCCATATCCGCGACCACTGCGGCTCGACGCAGTGGCTCTGCGATGGCCTTCATCACCTTCTCGAATCCAGCAAAATCGAGGGACTGCGCCCCATCCGACAGCGCCCGCTCCGGACACGGATGTACTTCAATGATCAATCCATCGGCTCCTACCGCGACCGCCGCGCGCGAGACCGCTGCAATTAAACTTTGCTTACCAGTGCCGTGAGAAGGATCGGCGATCACCGGCAAATGAGAAAGATCACGCGCCAGCGCCACGGCGGCGAGATCAAACGTATTGCGCATCTCCGTTTCGAAAGTTTTGATGCCACGCTCGCAAAGCACCACTTGACTGTTTCCTCCCGACAATAAGTACTCTGCGGCTAACAACCATTCTTTTACGGTTGCCGATGGCCCACGCTTCAGCAGCACCGGCTTGTTGACGGTTGCCAGCCGCCGCAAGAGCGCGAAGTTTTGCATGTTGCGGGCTCCCACCTGCAGCATGTCGACATGTTCGCAGATGATTTCTACATCTTCTGTGCTCATCACTTCCGTGACCACCGGCAGCCCGGACTGCTCGCGGGCTTCTCGCAGGATCTTCAGCGCCTCCAGTCCGAGCCCCTGAAAGTCATAGGGAGAGGTCCGCGGTTTGTAAGCTCCGCCACGCAGCATCGTGGCGCCGGCGCGCTTTACGGCATGCGCCGTGTCCAGCAACTGTTCGCGAGATTCCACCGAGCATGGTCCGGCAATGATCACAACTCCGGGTCCACCAATGGCGACCCCACCCACATTCACTACCGATCGCTCCGGCTTAACCTGCCGGCTGACCAACTTGAACGGCTGCGCAATGGCCACCACATTCTCCACGCCCGGCGCCACCTGCAGGGCTTCGATTTCGTGTCGCCGTCCATTTCCGACCGCGGCCACGATGGTCCGCTCCACTCCACGCGTAACGTGAGGCTGGTAGCCCGCTTCACGAATGCGCTCGATCACGTGTCCGATCTCCTGCTCGGTCGCTTTCTCCGACATATTGACGATCATTGCCAACCCTCCTGAGTTCCCGTTGCAAACGCAAAGGCCGCGATCTTGGATCGCGGCCTTTGACTGAACTTGCTTGAATCTAGTCGATCACGGCTGATTCGATCTCCCCGCAAGTTCCGCCGCAGCCGCCACTCTGGTAAACCAGTCGTAGCGAAACTGCCCGGTAAACGAGGTAAATCGCGCCATAAAGAGAGGTTCCCGCATTATTATCCCACGTCGCTGCCGCCGCGCAACCGTCCTTAATTATTGAATCGAACTGGCCGCGTTCGAAAACACATTATTAGCGTTGGACCCGATCAGGCGTATCGTTCCCACAACGAGAACCAGGATCACCGCCAGCATAACCGCATATTCGGCGATATCTTGCCCCGAATCTTCCAACCATAATCTGCGCATAAACTCGGACATGCTTTCCCCTCCACTCCGATAAGTTATCCCACGAGGGAAGAACGAAAACCGTTGGACCCATGATGCCGCAGGTTGGGACGCTTGTCAAACACTAGTATTCGCGATTTTCACAAAATCCACTTTTCGCTACAGAGGTTCGCGAAGCGCTGAAACAGGCGCGGATAAGGGAGTTTCGGGCCGAGAATGCTGCACGAGTTCCTGCGCTGAGTCCTGCGCATACTGCAGGACGCGGCCAGGAAATAATCCAAGATAGATAGTCGCGCCGATACAGCAGACCAGCGCCAGACGGAGCGCAAAGGGAACGGGCGTTACCGGAACCGCCTTCCGGGACTCGCGCATGTACATCATCACGATAATGCGCAAGTAGTAATAAGCGCCGATGCCGCTGTTAAGCACGCCGATGATCGTCAGCCAGATCAAGTTGGCTTTCACCGCTGCGCTGAACACATAGAACTTCGCAAAAAAGCCCCCGGTCATCGGGATGCCGATCAGAGACAGAAGGAAAATGGTGAGCGTCGCCGCCAGCAGTGGGGAACTCCGCCCCAAGCCTTCATAGTCCTCTAAGGTCACATAGCGTTCGCCCGCGTTGGCAAAATGGCCGACCACTGCAAAAGCGCCCAGGTTCATAGCAGCGTAGGCTGCGGTGTAGAACATGGCTGCCGAAATCCCTAAGATTGGCGCGGCTGCGAATGCAACCAGCAAATAGCCTGCGTGGGCGATCGAGGAGTAGGCCAGCAGTCGCTTCACGTTGTTTTGCACCAACGCACCCACGTTGCCCAAAGTCATGGAGAGCGCCGCCGCAACCCAAACTAGCCAGACTGTTCCCGGCACATTGATCACGAAAACGATGCGCAACAAAACTGCAAAAGCCGCGGCCTTGGGCGCCGTCGACATCAACCCCACAATCGGCGCCGGCGCTCCTTCATACACGTCGGGGGTCCATACGTGGAACGGCGCCGCTGCCACTTTGAAACCCAAACCCACAAACATGAGCGCCACTGCTACGAACGCCAGCAACGGAACTGGAGCAGTCTGTAACGTTCTGCTGACCGGATCAATATTCGTCGAGCCCGTAGCGCCAAACATCATCGCTACTCCATACAGAAAAAACGCTGTGGCGAATGAGCCCAGCAGAAAGTATTTCAACGACGCTTCCGCGCTGGCAGCCTCGTGCCGCCGGAATCCCGTCAGCACATAAGACGAGATGGACGAAATCTCAAGGGCGATGAAAATCAGAACGAGTTCGACCGCCGACGACATCAGCGCCATGCCGACAGCACCGAAAAGAATCAGCGCGTAGTATTCTCCCGCGCGGATCCGCTGCACGGCCATATATTCGTAGGAACTAAGGATGACGACTCCGGTAATCGCAATCACCAGAGCGTGAAAGAAGACGCTGAATCTGTCCACTTGCACCATGTTCCAGAAAGCCACGCCTGGAGACTGGGCCATGAACCATGTCGCTGCAATCCCCGCCAGCGCGCCCACCAGCGCAATCAAGCCAAGAATCTTCTGCCCTTTTTTCTCGTCGAGCAGTGGTTCCAGCAGCATCACAATGATGCCAAAAACCGACAAAACAATTTCTGGCAGGATGCGAACGTAATCCGCGCCCTGCGGCAGCGCCTGCGAATAGGCCAGGACGAGGCTTGCGATCGTTGTCCCGCCGATCATCGCGCCGCAGATCATTGCCCCACCACCCTGCTCGCGACTCGTGCAAACGGTGTGAGGGCCGCTTGAACCGCCGGATCAATCGCTCCCAGCCACATAATAGGAGCCACTCCCATCACCAGAGCTGCCGCGGCGCACGGCCACACCGCCCATTTTTCTAATCCCGAAAGATCACCCAAGGAATTGTTCACCGCGTGCGTAACCTTGCCGTAGAAGACTCGCTGGTACATCCAGAGGAGATAGATCGCGCTCCAGATTATGCCAGTGGCGCCGAGTATCCCGTAAATTGCCTTGTCCTGGAATGCCCCGCTCAACACCAGAAATTCACCAATGAATCCATTCAGCAAAGGCAGTCCCGCCGACGCCAGCACGATCACCAGAAACGACGCAGCATACACGGGCATGGGCGAAGCGAGTCCGCCGAATTCGCTGATCTCATAGGTATGACGCCGTTCGTGCAGAATTCCTGCCAACATGAATAATGCGCCCGTAGAAACTCCGTGTGCCAGCATCACAAACATCGCGCCATTCAGTCCGGCCTGCGTGAAGCTGAAGATTCCCAGCACCACAAATCCGAGATGGCTCACCGACGAATACGCAATCAACTTCTTCATGTTGGGCTGGACCATGGCTACCAGCGCGCCATAGATGATCCCTATCAAGGCCAACGTCATCACCCACGGAGCGTTGCTCCGTGACTGCTCGGGGAACAATCCAAGGTTGAAGCGCAACAACCCGTAAGTGCCCATTTTGAGCAGCACGCCCGCCAGCAGCACTGACCCCGCCGTCGGCGCCTCTACATGTGCATCCGGCAACCACGTGTGAAAAGGAAAGAGTGGAACCTTGACCGCAAACGCCAAAAAGAATCCGAGGAAGAGCCACTGCGCAGCCGCCGGGAATTTCGGCACAGCACCGCTCATGATCTGGTCGCGAATCACCACAAAGTCAAAACTGCCGGTATGCGCGTAAAGCCACAGAATCGCCGCCAGCATAAACACCGAGCCGATCATGGTGTACATGAAGAACTTCACCGCGGCATAAACTTTGCGCTCGTGGCCGAAAATTCCAATCAGCAGCGCCATCGGTATCAGCGTGGCTTCCCAGAAGAAGTAAAAGAGGAACAGATCAAGCGAAGTGAACACACCGATCAGCGCCGTTTCCAGAATCAGCAGCAGGATGAAGAATTCCTTCACCCGGTCATGAATCGACTTCCAGGAAATCAGCACACACAGTGGCGTAAGAAACGTGGTCAGCACCACCAGCCACAACGAGATTCCATCCACCCCCATGTGGTAGTGGATATTCGGAGTCGAAACCCACTGCCTGTCGATCTGAAACTGAAAATCTGTTTGTACGCGATGAAAGTGAACAGGCAGGTGTAAAGAGAGGACGAACGTCAGAAGCGAGATAACAAGCGCAAAAATCCGAACATCCCGGTCGCGTCGGGGAAAAAACATCAGCAGCAATGCACCCGCCAGCGGAGTAAAGGTCACCAGCGTCAGGATGATGGAACTGAGATTGTCGGTGCTCATCGCACTCCCATCCAGATCATGAAAGCGATCACGACTGCAGATCCGGCCGCGATCCAGCCCGCATACGAGCGAATGTTGCCGGACTGCATGTGGCGCACTTCGTCGGAAACGTGTCGCGCACCATCGCCCGCGTCATTCACCGCCGCGTCGATAATCTTGCGGTCCACTCCCTGCCACAGGATGCGAGTCGAACCGTCGATGAGGGGCTTGACGAACAGCGCAGCATACAATTCGTCGATGTAGTATTTATGTACGACCGCCTCGTAGAACCCGCCGAGCGAATCGGCAATCTTCTGCGGAAGCTCAGGCCGCGCGCAGTACAGCAAGTGGGCCAGCCACCATCCCGACGCGGCGACGAGCACCGAGACGATCATCAGCAACTTCTCGGTAATCCCGCTTCCACTTTCGGCCACCACACCCCCCGGGCCAAACACNNAGGATCATGAGCGGCACCAGCATGACCATCGGGCTCTCGTGCGGTTCGCCGTGTCCATGCTCGTTGTGGCCATGTGATCCGTGTCCGTGCGCATCTACCTGGGCTCCGCGGTAGTCGCCAAAGAACGTCATGTACAACAATCGAAACATGTAGAACGACGTAATGAAGGCGGTAATCAGTCCGATCAGCCAATAGACCCAGCTGGCTTGGTAAGCCTTCCAGAGAATTTCGTCCTTGCTCCAAAAGCCCGCCAGTGGCGGGATTCCGGAGATGGCCAGCGTCGCGATGCCCATCGTCAGGAACGTCCACGGGATATACGACTTGAGCCCGCCCATCTCGCGCATGTCCTGCTCGCCGCCGACAGCGTGAATCACCGAGCCCGCCGCAAGGAACAGCAGGCCTTTGAAGAACGCATGCGTCATCAGGTGGAAGATACCGGCCGAGAATGCGCCCACCCCGCATGCCATGAACATGTAGCCGAGTTGCGAGACGGTCGAGTAGGCGAGAACTTTCTTGATGTCGGTTTGCGCGATGCCAATGGTTGCCGCGAAAAATGCAGTGAGGGTTCCGATGATCGCCACGACCGTTAGCGCCATCGGTGCCCGTTCAAAAATCACGTGCGAGCGCGCGACCATATACACACCCGCGGTCACCATGGTTGCAGCATGGATCAATGCCGAAACCGGAGTTGGACCTTCCATCGCATCCGGCAGCCAAATATATAGAGGAATCTGCGCCGATTTTCCGCAAGCTCCTATCATCAGGAGAATTCCAATCGCCGTGAGCAGTCCCGCACCAGCCGTCTCTGCCCCGAGGGGTTTAACACTCTGGAATACCTGATCAAAATTCAGCGATCCAAAGTGCTTAATCAGCAAGAACAGCGCGATCAGAAAACCGAAGTCGCCGATGCGATTCACGATGAATGCTTTCTTGCCCGCCGATGCCGCCGAATCTTTCGCGAACCAGAACCCGATCAGCAGATACGACGCCAGTCCCACGCCCTCCCACCCGATAAACATCATCAGGTAGTTGCTGGCCAATACCAGCGTCAGCATGAAAAACATGAACAGATTTAGATAGCTGAAAAACCGGTAGTAGCTGGGATCGTCCCACATGTACCCGACGGAATAGATGTGAATCAGGAATCCGACTCCAGTGACGACCAGTAACATGACCAGCGAAAGCTGATCGAGATAGAAAGCAAAATCAACGCTGAAGTTGCCAGAACGAATCCAGTGCGCCAGATACTCGTGATAGGGAAGCGTCAACGACGAAAAGCGCATCGCGACCCACAAAGCCATCGCAAAAGCAGCTCCGCTGAAAAACAGCGCGATGGTAGTTACGGCGGACCTTGACGACTTCCTGCCGAGAAAGCCGTTGATTGCAGCTCCCGCGAGCGGCAGAACCGGAATCAGCCAGAGATTGAGCATCGGGTTCATAGCTTGAGCAGGTTCAGCTGATCCACGTTCAAAGTCTCGCGCGTACGATACACGGCAATAATGATCGCCAGTCCCACCGCCGCTTCCGCCGCAGCTACTACCATCACAAAGAAGACGAAGACTTGACCGGACAGCGCATGCCAATGCGCCGCGAACGCCACGAACGAGAGATTCACGCCATTCAACATCAGCTCAATCGACATGAAGATAGTGATGATGTTGCGCTTGATCAGAAATCCCACCACGCCACAGGCAAACAGAAATCCGCTGAGCAGCAAATAATAAGATAGCGGTACCATCAGTCCACCTTCCTCGCCGTAGACTCCGGCTTGCTGGCCAGAACCACAGCGCCCATGATGGCNNAGAAGCTGCGCAATGTCCGTCGGATGCCCTGGCAATGCGCCGATCGGCACCGCTTCGGTCCCGGAGTGCCGCAACACCACCCACGCCGTAAGCACGCTCCCGGTCAGCACCCCCGGTACACCCAGTAGAAGAGCGACACGGCTTCCTTTGGTCTCTTCTTCTTCGCCCGCGTTTAGCAGCATGATGACAAACACGAACAGCACCATAATCGCGCCGGCGTAAACGATCACCTGCACTGCGGCAACGAACTCGGCGCCCAGAAGCAGATATTCGCCGGCCAGCGCAGCCATCACGGCAATCAGCGACAGCGCGCTGTTGATCGGGTGCCGCTGCGCCAGCAGGTTGACCGCCCCACCCACGCAAACCGCACCAAACGCCAGAAATAGAATGAGATGAAAACTCATGAACTGAAAACCGAGAACCTTCTTTTCCCTACCAAGCCACGGCAATCGCCGTTGCCACCAGATTGGCAATCGCCAGCGGCAGCAGAAACTTCCAGCCAAAAGACATCAGTTGGTCATAGCGGAAGCGCGGCAACGTCCCACGCACCCAGATATAAAGAAAGAGAAAACAGAAAATCTTTGCGCCAAACCAAAACACCGGCAGCACCGCCTGCAACAACTCAGGCCCGAACAGCGGCCCGTTCCATCCGCCAAAAAACAACAGTGTGGCCAGGCAAGCCACCGTGATCATGTTCGCGTACTCGGCCATGAAGAACATGGCAAATTTCATGGCACTGTACTCAGTGTGGTATCCCGCTACCAGTTCGGTCTCGGCTTCCGGCAGGTCAAACGGAATGCGGTTGGTTTCCGCATAGGCCGCCATCAAGTAGATGAAGAAGCCAATAAACTGCCCGTGAAAAATATTCCACCGCGGAATGATGTGAAGAAACCGCCCGCCCTGCGCCTCGACGATCGCGCGCAGGCTGAAGCTGCCCGACTGCATCAGCACTCCAACCAGCGAAAGCCCCAGCGCAATCTCGTAGCTGACCATCTGCGCGCTGGCGCGCAGTCCGCCGAGCAGTGAATACTTGTTGTTCGACGACCAACCTGCAAGCGCCACACCGTATACGCCCATTGAGGTTACGCCCAAAATCAGCAGCAGCCCAATGTTTACGTCGGTGATTTGCAACGGGATATTCATACGGCCAATCGTGATCGAGTTGCCGAATGGAATCACCGAAATTGAAGTCAGCGCGAAGATCAGCGCCATCATCGGCGCCGCCAGAAACAGCGGCTTGTAAACGTGCGGCGGCGTGAGATCTTCCTTGAACAGAAACTTCAGTCCGTCGGCTGCTGGCTGCAATAGCCCAAACGGCCCCACCCGCGTAGGCCCCCAGCGATTCTGCATATGGCCCACCACTTTGCGCTCCAGCCACACCGTGTACGCGACTGCGGTCAGCAGCACGATCAGAACGATCACCGACTTGATCACCGACACGAGTATGAAAACGCCAACGGACAAGGCCTCTGCTTCCTCTCCAAATGCTTCGAATCAGTCTGCCGCGACCTCGGCAGGCTTGACTTGGTGACTCTCCACCACCGATTTCAAGGTGCGTGAATAACGTCCCAGGGTCCCGGAACTGAAAAGATCATCATTCGCCGGAGCAATCGATTCCGGCCGGTGCGCAACTCCCGACCCGGCTTTAGCAAGCGATGTATGTTGGCTGTTTCCCGCCAGCAGGTCCATGCGGGAAACATCATAGCCGGGAACCAACCGCTGAATCTCATCCAGAATCGTCGTGGGATCGAAGGGACTCATCTTGGGTTCCAGCCCGTGTGCCTCCAGCCATACCGCATGACGGTCGGCTTCGCCGGATTGCGCCCCGCGAGACTGTCCCATGTCGGCGTGTGTCCCGCCGCCGAAAGGCACCAACTTGCGGACGTCAAAGCCCATGGCGTCAGCGACGCGCACAATCATTTCGAAGTCCGCTTTCGTGCCCGTAACCTCGCCTGCCTTCTTCACTAACTGCAAGTCCCCGCAAGTGTTAGTGAACGTTCCAGATTTTTCGTAAGCGTTCGCGGCAGGAAGCACCACATCGGCCATCACCGCAGTCTCGGTGAGGAACATATCCTGCACAACCACGAAACTCTTCGAAAACGCGAAAGGGTCAATGTTCAACCGCCCCACCGGATTCGAGCCGATGACATAGAGCACTTTCAACTTGCCCGCTTTTCCAGCGTCGACCATTCCATGCAGATCGAGGCCGGCAGCCTGCGGAATGTCTCCCCATTCCCGATGAAACTCGCTGTTGCCGGCGGTTGGGTGATACCCGGGGAGCAGATCGGGATACAAGCCCATGTCGGCCGCTCCGCGGGAATTGGCATAGTCCGCGAGACACACAAACTTAGCTCCGGAGATTCCAGATCCAAACTTCACAAGATTGGAGAGATCCGTGCCATGGATTTCCGAGCCGAAGACGATCGCAAGATTTTGTTCACCGCGCAGTTTCTCGCGCAGAGCGATCCAGGCCTCCCTATCCATCGACGAATTGACGAGCACATCCACAGCGGCGTCGGCTCCGTTCAAAAATGCAGCGACTTTTCCTTCTGCTCCTGCCGCGATCTCCGTAAAGCTTGTTGCCTGTTGCCGCAGCTTGATCGGATTCGAATTAATCACATACAAACGCGCACGGTGCAGTCGCACGTTGTTACGAATCTGCCACGCCAGCAGCGGATGCTGCTCCGTCGGATTATTCCCAATCAGCAGAATCGCGGGTGCAGTAAAGACGTCCGCCATGCTAGCCGTGGCATCGGCCTTATCACGAACGGCAGCAGCCAGAACAGGAAAGTCCGCCGTGCGGTGGTGGTCTACATTATTTGTCTTCAAGACAACACGGGCAAACTTCGAAAGCAGATAATTCTCTTCGTTCGTGGTCCGCGTCGATCCGATTACGCCAATTGCCGCTCCACCATCGCGATCGCGAACCTCCGCGAATTTCTTGCCAATCAGCTCAAACGCTTCTTCCCATGTCGAAGGCGTCAGCTTGCCATCTCTGCGAATCAGCGGTCTGCTAAGCCGTTCTTCGTGATTCGCAAAATCAAACGCATATCGCCCCTTGATGCACAGAAAATCTCCGTTTGTCCCGCTCTTATCCCGATTGTCGCCCCGAACGATCTCCATGCCCGTGTCAGCACGACGCACGCCGAGCGTAGTTTTGCACCCGTCCCCGCAATGCGTGCAGATCGTGCCCACGTGCTTCATCTCCCAAGGCCGCGTCTTGTACCGATACGCGCCAGAAGTAAGCGCCCCCACCGGGCAGATGTCGATGCACATCCCGCACTCTTCGCACTCCAGATGATCTTCTTTATTCGGCGCGATGATCGAACTCACTCCGCGGTTCTGTACGCCCAGCGCCCAAACATCCATGCCCTCGCCGCAGACCCGCACACAGCGATAACAAAGAATGCAGCGCGGACGATCGAAGAACACTACGGGCGACCATTGCTGCTCATCCTTATGGTTCTTAGCCTCCATGAACTTCGATTCGGCCGCCCCGTAGGAAAACGTCATGTCCTGCAGTTCGCACTCGCCGCCCGCATCGCACACCGGACAATCCAGCGGATGATTTCCCAGCAGCAACTCGATCATCGACTTGCGCGCTTGCTTGATCTCTTCGCTATCTGAAGTGACGATCATCCCTTCGCTAATCACCGTGGTACACGCGGTCTGCAGCTTGGGCATCTTCTCGATCTTCACCAGGCACATGCGGCAAGCGCCGCACAGCGAGAGTCCGGGGTAATAGCAAAACGAAGGCACTTCAATGCCCACGGTTTTGCAGGCTTCGATGAGCAGCGTCCCCGCCGGAGCGGTGACCTTCTTGCCGTCAACTGTAAGTGTTACGTCAGCCATGAGAGATTTAATGCGCCAACACGGGTAGTTGTTCTATCGCGCCCTCTTTTTCATACGGGCACGGCCTGCCTTCCAGATGATCTTCAAATTCTTTGCGGAACTTCTTCACGAACGCGATGGTTGGCATCGCCGCCGCATCGCCCAGCGGACAAAACGTCCGCCCCAGCATGTTCTCGGACAAATACTGCATGTTGTCGATGTCTTTCTTCACGCCACCACCCGAATGGAATCGCATCAAAGTTTTTTTCAGCCAGTCCGTCCCTTCGCGGCACGGGATGCACCACCCGCAACTTTCATGCTGATAAAACTGCATAGTCCGCAGAGCAAACTTCACAATGCACTGCGCATCATCCAGCACCACCACACCACCGGAACCCAGCATCGATCCCGCCTTCGCGACCGAATCGAAATCCATGTTGATGTCAATCTCGTCAGCTGTCAGGCACGGAGTAGAAGATCCGCCTGGGACAACCGCTTTTAACTCGCGCCCATTCGGAATCCCGCCGCCAACTTCATAAATCATCTTCTTCAAGCTGTAGCCCATCGGCAATTCGTATACCCCGGGCTTCGCGATATTGCCGCTGAGGCAAAACAGCCGCGTGCCGCCATTTTTCGGCGGGCCAAGCTTGGCATACCATTCCGCGCCTCCCAGCACGATGTGAGGCACGCTGGCCAGCGTTTCCGCATTATTGATGACCGTCGGCCCGCCCCACAGCCCCACCACCGCAGGGAATGGAGGCCGAATCCGCGGAATTCCACGCTTGCCTTCGAGCGACTCCATCAGCGCCGATTCCTCGCCTACTTCGTATGCTCCCGCGCCGCCATGCCAGTAAATGTCAAAGTCTCGCCCGCTGCCAAAAATGTTCCTGCCCAGAAATCCCTTGGCATACGCATCGCGGATCGCCTTCTGCATAATGATCGACAGATATCGATATTCGCCTCGAATATAGATGTAGCCACTGCGCGCGCCCACCGCCAGCCCGCCGATCGTCACCCCTTCGATCACCGCATGCGGATCATGCTCGAAAATCAGTCGGTCCTTGCACGTTCCCGGCTCGCTCTCATCACCGTTACATAGCACGTACTTCGGCTTGGCCGATTGCTTGGGCACGAACGACCACTTCATCCCGGTCGAGAATCCCGCGCCGCCCCGCCCCCGCAGCCCTGAATTCTTCACCTCATTAATAATGGCGTCCGCTTCCATGCCGAGCGCCTTTTGCACAGCCTTGTAGCCGTCCAGTTCGAGATAGCGGTCGATATTTGTTGCACCCTTACCAAAGCGCCGGGTGACCACCTTTACTTCGTCGGGATGCGAAACCAGGTCAGCCATGGGGTATTCTCGATTTTCGATTGCCCAATGCGCCAATTGAACAGCGGCCCAATTGGAAATCAGAAATTGGCCATCGCTACTGCGTTGCCTTTTTCCTATACTCGTCCAGAACCTTGTCGATCTTCTCCGTCGTCAGATTCTCGTGAAAATCGTAGTTCACCTGTGCCGCCGGAGCCCAACTGCACGCCCCAATACATTCCACCTCTTCGAGCGAAAACAAACCATCCGCAGTCGTTCCTTTGTGTCCCACGCCCAGCTTCTTCGCGCAGTGATGCAGAATCTCTTCTCCGCCGCGCACCAAGCAACTGATATTCGTACAAACCTGCACATTAAATTTGCCGCGCGGCTTGGTCGTCAGCATCGAGTAATAGCTGATCACGTTCCTCACCTCGAGTTCCGTCAAATCAAGTCGCCCCGCAAGCTCCTGAATCACTTCGTCACTGAGGAATCCAACTTCATCCTGCGCATAAAGAAGCGTAGGAACCAGCGCCGACCTCTTCGTCGGATAGTGCGGGACCATCTCCGCAAACCGCGCTTCGAATTCGTCAGAGAATCTCACCGATCGATTTCTCCTAGTACAATATCGATGCTCCCAATCGCCGCCACCACGTCTGCAATCAGCCCGCCCTCGCACATCTTGGGCAAGGTTTGCAGGTTCGCCAAACAAGCCGCCCGCATGTGTACGCGGTAGGGTTTCGCCGTGCCATCGCTCACGATGTAATAGCCCATCTCGCCCCGCGGCGACTCCACCGCCTGATACACCTCGCCCGCCGGTACCGCAAAACCCTCGGTAATAATCTTGAAGTGGTAGATGAGCGCTTCCATCTGCGTCTTCATCTTCTCGCGGTCTGGCAACACAACTCCAGGCGCATCCGCCTTGATCGGCCCTTCGGGCATCCCGTCCAGCGCCTGCTTCACGATCTCGTTCGACTCGCGCAGTTCCCGTACGCGGCACATGTAACGCGCGAAAACATCTCCTTCCTGCGCCACCGGAACCTTGAAGTTAAAGTTCTCATAGCCCGAGTAGGGCATATCGCGCCGCAGATCGATATCCACGCCACTTCCACGCAGCGTAGGACCACTCGCCCCGAGCGCGATTGCATCTTCCGCCGTAAGTCGGGCCACCCCTTTGGTCCGCATCATCCAGATCGGATTTCCCGTCAGCAGGTTTTCATATTCGTCAATCTTCTCGGCAAAATATCCGGCAAACTCGCCCACCCGCTCAAAAAATCCCAAAGGCGGCTCCAGCGCCAGCCCTCCCACGCGAAAGTAGGAAGTCATCATGCGCTGTCCGCTGATCATCTCAAACATCTTTAAAACTTCTTCGCGCTCCCGGAAGCAATACAGAAACACCGTCAGCGCGCCGATGTCCATGGCATGCGTGCCCAGCCATACCAGGTGCGAGTTGATGCGAGTCAACTCGTTCATCAGCACCCGCATCCACTGCGCCTTGGGTGGAATCTCCAGCCCCAGCAGTTTCTCCACCGCCAGCACATAACAAAGATTGTTGGTCATGGGGCAGAGGTAGTCGATGCGGTCGGTCAGTGGCACGACCTGCTGATAGAACTTCGCCTCACACGTCTTTTCGATTCCCGTATGCAGAAAGCCAATATCTGGCATGATCCGCACCACGGTTTCGCCATCAATCTCCAGCAACACCCGCAGCACGCCATGCGTGGAAGGATGCTGCGGCCCCATGTTCAGGATCATGGTTCGATCCTGCCCGGGTTCTAAAACTGGCGTCGGTGTCAGGTGCGCCATGACTAGCGGTAGCCCTCCACCGGATAGTCTTTGCGCAACGGATGGCCTTCCCAATCTTCGGGCATCAAAAGCCGCCGCAAGTAAGGATGCCCGGTAAAGCGAATTCCAAACAGATCGAAAACTTCGCGCTCAAAATAATTCGCCCCCGGCCAAACCGAAGTCAGCGACTCCACCGCCGGACTGGCACTATCCAAGCGAACTTTCAGACGCACCCGTTCCTTCTTAGGAATCGAAAGCAGATGGTAGATCACTTCAAACCGGGGCTCTGCCGGATACCAATCCACACAGGTGATATCAGAAAGAAAGTTGAAGGCGCACTCAGCGTCGTCACGCAGCAGCGCGCAAGCTTCCCGGATGTTCGCCCGGTCAACGTAAATGGTCATCTCGTCGCGGTCGAACTTCACGCCCGTTACGGTCGCCGGATTCCACTCCAGCAGCCGCCCGACCGCCGGATGACCCTTCAGTCGTTCAAGATCAGTGATCGCCGGTGCCAAAGCCATCAGCGTGCTCCCCGCCGCGCCGCATCCGGACCCCAATTGAGCACGCCTTTCTTCCACACATAGAAAAATCCGACCAGAACGATGCCGATGTATACAAACATCTCCCACAAACCAAAGTGCTTGAGATCTCGCAGAATCACGGCCCAGGGATAAAGAAACACGGCCTCGACGTCGAACAGGATGAACAGCATGGCCACCAGATAAAACTGCACCGAGAAGCGCCCGCGCGAATCTCCCACCGGTGTCATGCCACACTCATAGGCTGACATTTTGGCGCGGGTCGGTTTACGCTGCCCGATCAGCCAGGAAAGCGAGATAATAGCAGTCGCAATCCCTCCCGCCAGCAAAATGTGGATCAGCAACGGCAGGTAGCGAGCGAAGTAATTGTCTGGCATAGGAGAGCGTATATATAATTCGCGCCAAGCGCGTTACGTAAACATTCTAGATTAGGTGTTGGTGCGCGAGAGTGTCAAGGGAACGGGGCCCGCATTTTGCAGATTTCGGAAAGGAATGATTTGTAGTTGTGCGATCGGGGATTTCATAATTGAAAATCAGTCCGGGAAAGCCCCTCGAATGCTGTAAGCTCAGAGCTCACGGTTTCAATTGCCCAATTACCCAAGCGAAAAATTAAGAATCCATCCATGATTTTCGGCTTTAACACAGACGTTAAGCACGGCGACACCATCTACCACGTGCAAAGCGAGGCGCGCGAGAGCGAAAAACTGCTCCAGACCCAGGTCTTCGTGCGCGGAAGATGTGTGGGCAAGAAAGCCATCTCCTACTCGAACTCGGCCATGGAAGCCGGTTTTGGCGACGCCCAGAAAGAGCAGCAGTTGCGGGACCAGCATCGTCTGGTGCTCGAAGCGATTCGCGAAGGGAAGTTGGAGAACGTCTTGGATCACGCCGAGACCGATGCATTGGCCGGCATCAAGCAACTGGACGTGCAATGGGAGAACGCAGCCTCGGTTCATGCCAATCGCAACCTAACCATGCGATTGCGCGTCACCGAAGGCGGTGCGGCAGTCCCCAGCGCCCGTCTCACTTTTCGCTTTGCCCGTCCCGACGCCGCACCTTTTTATACGCAGGCTGTCACCGATTCCGCAGGCAGCACCGAAATCTCCATCGAAGTCGAGGAATCCGCCTTGCCCGATTCCTCCGTCATGGTCCAAGCCAACCACCAAGGCCGCACCGTAACCCGCAAATTCGCCTTGCGCAAGAGCGAGTAAAGGGGGCTCCGCCGGCGTTTTCTGGATGCGAAAATTCAAGCCATGAAACTACATATCAACGGAGAAGAGCGCTGTTTCCCGGACCCCGTGCCACCGGACCCATTCACCCTCGCCGCGTTGATCGAATCCCTCAACATGAAGTCCGACCGCGTTGCCGTCGAGCTCAATCTCGATATCGCGCCCCGCGACCGCTGGCCCGACACCGTGCTGAAAGACGGCGACCGCCTGGAAATCGTCCACTTCGTCGGCGGCGGCTATTTTTCATAATCCGCCGCCGCACTCTTCTAGTTAACCCCCTGTTTACGAATCCTCGTTGACTCCCGCCAAGTCGTGTCTAAAATGTTTCAAACATTCAGCTCATAGACCGTTTCAAACATAATCGGGGACGAATGCAGGATCGCTTTCCATCTCATGACGTAATCGCTCTGACCGGCATCACCGCCCGCCAGCTCCAGTGGTGGGACGAGCGGGGCGTCGTCAAGCCCGAACGCCAGGGCCATCGCCGCCTCTATTCCATGCAGAACCTCACCGAAGTCGCCGTCATCTGCCAGCTGCGGCGCAAGGGTTTCTCGCTGCAGGGGGTACGAAAGGTCATGCGCTTCCTGGCGCGGGAATTGGGCAAAGGCTTGGCCGATATCGTCGGACGCAACTCCGACGTTCATCTCCTCACCGACGGCACGCACCTCTATCTCGAAACATCGGCGCGGCAAATCGTCGATATCCTCAAGAATTCGAGTCAGCCGATTCTGGGTGTTTGTCTCAGCGACGCGGTCCGCCAAGTGCGCGCCGAGGTCGTAGCCAGAAAATCGAGTACTTCGGTAATACCGTCGGCCGAGCGTCGGCGTGCTAGAAAGGTTTCTTAGGCCACGTTTTGCTTCACCATATTTGGCTAACAAGCTTGGTTCACAAGGGGGAAACATGGTCGGCGAACTGGACATCCTGAATGAATGGATCCCGGAACAAATGCAGCCCGGAACCGTCTTTGTGCTGGAAAACGCCGGCGAAGTCGGCGAGAAGGAAGATCCCTACTGGGCTGTCCTGGCCTGTCCATCCTGCGGGATGCTGGGGCTGATCACGCGCCGGCAAATCAACGGCCTGGTCCCCGTAATCTGCGGCTCCGAACAATGTTCCGCGCAGTTTTTCATTCGCGAAGCCGAAGTAGTCGTGCGCAAGCCGTTCTGAAACCGATCGAGTTACCCGCCGCAGCGCTTCGCTCCATGAATCGTTTCCAACTGTTTCGCTTTTTATCGGCTCTGATCTGTTCCATTTCCCGTGGTATTGGCAACACTGCGTAGCAATACTCAGGGGAGGCGCTGCGGTGTGGGCTGGCTTCAGCGACGAACCGGTACGCCTCAGAAACGACCCCGAGCCACTACCCAATCAACCCTTCTACCACGCATGCGTTCTGGTTCTCGGAGTAGCCATGATTGTTCTCTCGCTCTGGGGCTTGTGGCTCGATAAGCCCTAGACTAGCAGCCCGCTGAAAAACCCACGAATGCCTGCGCGACCGTGGAAGAGCGGCGATTCATCGCCGCGTAAGCCTCTGCAAATCAATACGGGCTTCAGCCCCTGTGGTCGAATTCGCGTGGCCGCGCTCTTTTTCAGCAGCCTACTTAGAAAGAACCGCTACAGCTTCGTTCTCGCCTCGCTCAACTCCACCGGAACCTGATCCACGATCTCGATCCCGAATCCCTCTAGCGCCGCCACCTTCTTAGGCCGGTTCGTGAGCAGACGAATTCGCCGAAGGTTCAAATCCGAAAGAATCTGCGCTCCAATTCCAATCTCGCGCTGCGTCTGACGTTCATTGTCCAGCAGCGCTGGCAGTTTCCTTCCGCGATGGAAAGTCAGTGCCGTCCGCTCGCCGATTTTCTCCTTTGAAAATCCCTGCGACGTTTGATGAAGGTAGATCAAAGCCCCGCGCCCCTCCTGCGCGATCCGGCGAAGCGAGCCTTCCAGCGTGGCGTGGCACTCGCAGCCGGTCGAACCGAACACGTCGCCCATCAGACAGTGCGCATGCATGCGCACCAGTACTGGCGCTTCGCTATTCTCCACATCACCGCGAATTAACGCCACATGCGACTCTCCACCGTCCACTTCGCTCTCATAGGCAATCAGGCGAAACTCGCCGAAGCGCGTATCCACCAGCGCTTCGCCCACGCGATGCACATAGCGTTCATGCGCCATCCGGTACCGGATCAGTTCCGCCACAGTCAACATCTTCATTCCATGCTCGTGACAAAACTCGATCAGGTCCGGAACCCGCGCCATGGTTCCGTCATCCTTCATGATCTCGCAGATAATACCTGCCGGAACCATTCCCGCCAGCCGTGCCAGATCGACGGAAGCTTCGGTCTGTCCCGCGCGCACCAACACCCCACCTTTGCGTGCGCGAAGCGGGAATACATGTCCCGGCCGCGCCAGGTCGGACGCTTTCGTCGCGGGGTCGATGGCCACTTGAATCGTGCGCGCCCGATCGTACGCGGAGATTCCCGTAGTCACGCCGGCCCGCGCATCGATCGCCTCGCAGAACGCTGTGCCATATTGTGAAGTATTCTCCGCGGTCATCGGCCCGAGGCGCAAATAATCGAGTCGCTCCTCCGTCATCGCCAGACATACCAGGCCGCGTCCATACTTGGCCATGAAGTTGATGGCTTCAGGCGTAACTTTTTCCGCCGCGAGGGTGAGGTCGCCTTCGTTCTCGCGATCTTCGTCGTCCACCACTACGATCATGCGGCCGCCGCGGATCTCCTCGATCGCGGTAGGAACATCGATGAATGACGATTGGGAGCTCATGCTGAAGCGATTGTAGCAAAGCAAGGCTGTTGCCCTATACCCCCTCTCTCCAGTGGTTGGCGGCAAACGTTAGGCATCTTCTAAGCTGTGCCGCTACGCTGCGGGTGGTGTTGTGGCAAGCTTTAGCCGTGTCTTCAGCACGTAGCACTCTTCGTGGACCGGTCTTCCGTACTCGTCGGAGTTGGCACTCTCAAGACTCAGCGGCTGATCGCAGATCAGACAGCGCACGGTCTCAGATTGGAAGTTAAAAGGATTCTCTGCCGAAGGCGGGATGCGACTGCCAGGAGTGTCCACAACGAACTCCCTCATTACGATCCCGCGAGCGTATTCTCCTGAGTTAGGCCTGTCTGTNNACAGCCTGTGGGTATCGAGCTTGAGTTCCCCGCGTTTCGCCACCTTACTGCGGATTCGTCGGCGGAGCCTGCCCTTGCTCACCGCCTGCTCCTGGCTGATTTCCAATCACATCGCCCGACACAATCATTTCCACGAGCCGGTTCACCCGCAGCCACGCTGTCATCCGTCACCGGATCAGCCTTGACCCCGCGCGCCGGCCATATTAATACAGCGCATAACGTAGTGAGGAAGCCCGGCTCTAGCACAAGCGGT
Source organism: Acidobacteriaceae bacterium (assembly GCA_003138975.1). Taxonomy (GTDB): domain Bacteria; phylum Acidobacteriota; class Terriglobia; order Terriglobales; family Acidobacteriaceae; genus Sulfotelmatobacter. Next base: position 59,631 of record PLHQ01000076.1, read on the forward strand.
ACCCTGTTGCCGACCAAAAACAATTCGGGCCGCCCGCAGGCGGCCCGTTGGTTCGAGCTAGAAGCTAGCATCTGGTCTTCAGTCTCCCGCCACCGGTTCCGCAACTTCCGACTTGGCAGCATGCGCTCCGTGACCGTTGCCATTCGCCTTGCCGAGCGCTCCCAGTGGAATAAATCCGTTCTCCGCCACCGCCGGCTTCTCCTTTAGCACCACCTCGCGGTAGAGAGCAGCCATGCGTGCGTTGTAAGCCTCATCATTCTTCTGAGGCCCGCGATGCTCCGCGATAACGGTGTCATCGTCGGCAGCCGACGCCTGCAGCCCGACGCCCGAAGCCTGCTGTTTCGCATCCCGCGCCCGCTTCTTCTCCTCCCGCGCAGTCTTCGCGATCCCCAGGTTATCCAGATCGTGCTGCAATTCGTTTGTGACGAGATCATCGCGCAGCAGCAACGTGTGAAATTCGTCGTCCATCTTCACTTTCTTGCCGCCCGCAAAGATTTCGTGCCGTCCGTGCTCTTCATACCACTTGGTCAGCGTAGCCGTCATGTGCATCTTCTCGATGATGTTCCGCCAGCCCACGCCCGTGTTATACGCGCAGAAGCTGATCTCGCCTTCCTGCGTCGCGTACGGAATAATGCACTGCTCCGTCCGCCGGAAGTCGTAGTTGAACAGATCCTGGAACCACATTCCCGCGATGAATAGGAAGTTCCAGCGATCCTGCCGCCGCTTCATCACATCGTCTACTGTCCGGTCCGGACCAACCTTGCCGTAATTGCGCCCGGTCACGTTGTAGTTCTTGTCGAACTTGCTCAACAGATCCATCATCTTGAAATGCGTCGGCGCCTGATACGGATCGTAATTCTTCATCAGACACAACGCCATCCCAAACGCCGTCAAAAACTTTCCGCGCGCCCCATCGTTCACCTTGGCAATATCCTTCGCCAGCTGATCTCCCTTCAAGAAAGCTGTAACCGGTACCGCTTCCTTGGTTTCCTTATCAATCATCACCGCCATGCCAGTCCCGCAATTCGGATGGCAACCGCAGGATAGTTGCCCCCAGTCGTTCTTGACGTCGTTGGCGTGCATTAAATCGGCCCAGTCGCTGAAGGTGCCCATGAAAGAAATCGGGAACCAGTCGCGGCTTGGTTCGCCTAATCCGGTTTGATTTTTCACGTCGTGGGCTAGATGGCTGAGCGTGTAGCGTTGCGCTTGGCGACGTTCGTCGGTGACGGCTTCGTCTCGGCCGGTAAAGCTTACTGGCTGGAAGCTTAGGAAGCTGATGGTCTTCGGATTGTCTAACGCGAACTTGACGATGCGTCCTACTTGCTCGTTGTTAATGCCGTTGACGATGGTGATGACCGGAACGATTTCGACTCCGGCCTTGTGCAGATTGTCGATTGCTTTCAACTTCACATCGAACAGGTTGCCGACCATGCGGTGAGCGTTGGCGGCGTTTCCGATTCCATCGAATTGCAGATAGGCGTAGCGCATGCCGGCTTCAACGGCTTGCTGGCAAAACTCAAAACTTTTTGCGAATTCGATTCCATTCGTCGCGGCTTGCACGGAGTTGTATCCGACTTTGCGGGCGTAGCGAACGGCGTCGAGGAAATATGGCGACAACGTCGGTTCGCCGCCGGAGAACTGCACGCTCATCTGACGACGCGGCTTGATGGTGATGGCGTTGTCGAGCATGGTCTTGATTTCTTCCCACGTCAGTTCGTGGACGAAGCCGACCTGGTTGGCGTCCATGAAGCAGGGATCGCACATCATGTTGCAGCGGTTGGTGAGATCGATGGTCAGCACCGAGCCGCGTCCATACTTCACGGTCGAAGAGCCGTGATGGTGAAGCTTCTCGTCGTTATGCGCAACAATGTCGCGGCCGGGGAAAACGTCTTCGAGATGCTTCGAGAATTCGCTATCGATCGACATCACGTCTTCGAAGTGGCCGTGCTTCGGGCAATCTTTCACCATCAGGATCTTGCCGTCGCGCTCGACGATGGTGGCTTTGATCTCGCCGATTTTTTCGTTCATCAGAACTTCGTGCGGCAGTTTGCCGTCGAGAATCTGCTGACGGATTTCGGGCACGCACTTGGGGCAAAGCGAATCGGTGGAGCGGGGCCAGCCGAGGGGCGGCTTGGATTTTTCGTAGGACTTGAGCAGAGGCTTGTCGGACCATTTCGGGGTGGGCGAAGGATTGGGCTTGATGCGATTCAAGCGGTCGAACACAACCCAAGCGCCTTTGGCGGCGACGGTGACTGCTTTTTCTACGTACTTGATCGGCTTGCGCATGTTAGCTTTTAGCTCCTGGCTCTTAGCTTTTAGCTTAATCGGTGTTGGGTCTTGGGTGCTCGGTCCTAGGAAAACTTGGCGGAACTTTGCCTTCGCTTCACCTGAGATCCTGGCCCACAAAACCCAGCAACTTGTGGCTCTCCCCGGGAATTGAACCTGAGTTGATACACGCTTCCCTGGGTGTTGAGCTGAAGCCATCCTATTGGAAGCGAAGGGGATGGCGCATCCTTAAGACAACAAACGGGAGAAAAATGGGGTTTAGCGGGGATTTGGGGGATTGGGCTGAGGTAAGTCATTGAAGGGAAAAGGGGACGTGTTTCGTCGGACAAGCGTTTCTGGGTGGTTTCGACCGAACTAATATTCCTTGTGAGTTATATTCTATAAATGGAATGGGAAGTCGAGTTCACCGATGAGTTCGAGGTCTGCTGGGAGTCGCTCAGCGAAGCGGAACAGGAGAGTGTTCGAGCGAGCGTGATCCTACTCCGTGAATATGGCCCGAGGCTAGGGCGTCCGCACGTCGATGTGATTGCGGGATCGCGGTATCCGAACATGAAGGAGTTGGGAACGCAACATGCCGGACGACCTTATCGAACTTTGTTCGCGTTCGATCCGCGGCGAGTTGCCATCCTGCTGATCGGCGGCGATAAAACGGGGAACAAGCGGTGGTATGAGGATTTGTGCCACGGGCCTTTACGCTGAGCATTTGAAGGAGATTGCAGAAGAAGGAAGTTGATAGCAATGAGGGAGAACAAGATGGCCAGGAACCTTCGAGAATTGGAAGCAAAAATGTCGCCGGAGTCACGAGCACGCTCCGATGCCAAAACCCAAAAGATGATCGCGGAAATGGCACTGGACGAACTCCGCGAGGCGAGAGAGATGACGCAGGTGCATCTGGCGAAAATCCTGGGTGTGAATCAGGCGGCGGTGTCGAAGTTGGAACGGCGCACAGATATGTACGTCAGCACGCTGCAGGGTTTTGTGAAGGCGATGGGTGGAGAACTGAAGATCACGGCGCAGTTTCCCGAGGGGACTGTGGAGATTAATCAGTTCGAGGTTGTGAAGAAGGCGGCGGCGGGAGAGTGAGAATCAAAATCCCCCGCCCTGTCCCTGCAAAGAACGCGGGGACAAGGACGGGGCACCCGCGGATGAGATCGGGGGGCCCGGCCTAAATCAACTGGAGGGTGCCCCGCTCAAGCTTCGCTTGGGCGGGGATTATGACGTTCCTGCACCTGCTACGATCCACCGTGAGAACATCGCTCGCTCCCAATATCTCCACAGCCCCTCTGTGACATCTAACCTTGCCTCCCCAATTTCAATCGGCGATCATGGTCGAGGCCGTGACGGTCTGCTACTTAGAAAATCGCCGCGCGCTAAGCCCTTTGTTTCACGGATTTTAGTATCTAAGTTCTTTGACATCCGGATTTTGCGGGGAATTTCTTGCCAACACCCCGATGATTCCAATAGGCAGGGGGGAGGGGCATACCCGATTTTTTGGCGCAAGATCGCAAATCGTGGCCGCTCCGGCAACGTCGCCGCAAACTTTATGTTCGTGACACGCGTTCCGTGCTAGTTCTGCGCGATGGATGGAGCGGGAGTTGGTTTGGGTTGAGTGTGGGCGGGGACGGCCTTGGGCGTGGAAGTCTTTTTCACCGCGGGCGGAGTGGCGGGCTTGGCGGCGAGTTTCTTTTTGTTGAAGTCGCGGACGATGCGGGCGACGTAGGCTTTGGTTTCGTAGTAGGGAGGAACTCCGTTGTATTGTTCGACCCGCTGCGGTCCGGCGTTGTAGGCGGCAAGGGCTTTGATGAGATCGAAGTTGTAGCGCTCGAGAAGCTCCCGCAGATAGCGGGTGCCGGCGTCGACGTTGGCTTGCGGGTCGAAGGCGTTGTGGACGCCGAGTTGCGAGGCAGTTTGGGGCATGAGCTGCATTAATCCCTGGGCGCCTTTGGGAGAGACGGCGCGGACGTTGAATCCACTTTCGGCGCGGATGACGCTGGTGACGAGATCGGGATCGAGCTGGTAGGTTCCGCTGGCGTCCCTTACGGCTTGATTGAGATCGAAGGGATGCGGTGTGATGGCCGCGGAGGGTAGCACCTGGGGCCGTGGAGCGGGAATCGTGGGAGTGTCTGGGATGGATTCGAAGTGGTCGATCTCGGCGGTGGGAATGTCGACGAAGCTGGATTGATCTCCGTCGATGTAAAGACGGGTGACGTCGCCGATGATGCGGCGGCGCTCGTGGCGGATGGAGAATCCGTTGCGGAGGATGGCGGAGTCGGCGGCCGGGCAAGGGAGCGCGTTTAGCGCGATCAGCAGGGCGGCCCAGAGTCCGAGTTGGATGCGTCTGTTCATTTCAGACACGTTCACGAAGTGCACGTTCCGAAGGGCACGTTCACAGCACTATGCCGTTCTATTCTAGCCTCTAACCAAGTTCGCCACGGCTGCGGCGACGCCGCATTTGTCATTGCCTAGGGTTACGCTCCAGCCGCGGGCGCGGAGTTCCTCGCAGGCATTCCCCATGATAACCGGATGGCCGGCAAACTCAAGCATTTCCACGTCGTTGTGGTTGTCACCGATGGCCATGACCTCCTCGCGACGGTAGCCGCGGTGGGCGGCCCAGCGTTCGAGGGCGTGGCCTTTCGAACAACCGGCATTCAGGACGTCGATCATGGAGAGATCGCGCTCGGGATATTCGGTGCGGAGGACGGTGATGCGGTTGCCCATGCCAGTGGCTGCGAGAGCGCGCAGGGCCTGGGTCATGCGGACCATGGAGCCGCAGAACATGGCTTGCACGGGGTCGGTGACCAAGGCGTTTTCGATGGGGACGATGAACTCGATGTATTCCATGTTCTTTTCGAGCCAGCGGCGGATGCTGGCATTCAGGTCGTCGAGGTGTTCGAGGACGATGGCACCCTTGGTTTCCTTATCGAAGGTAAGAACGGTGTGGCCGCGGAAGTCTTGCATGGCGGTGCATAATTCGCGGCACACTTGGCGGGGCATCAGGTCGCGATGAAATGTTTCGCCGGAGAGGGAACGGGTCACGGCGCCGTTGGAGCTGATCAGCCAGAGATCGAAGCCGAGTTGTCGGGCAATGGGCAGGGCGAAGGTGTGGCGGCGTCCGGTTACGAGAACGATTTCGATGCCGGCAGCGTGGGCGCGGCGGAGGGCGGCGAGATCATCGGGAGAGATTTGGAATTGTGGATTGAGCAGCGTGCCGTCAATATCGGAGGCCAGAAGACGAATGGGACCGAGCTTCGGGCTTTGAGTCTCGGGCCTCAGCAAAGAACTCGCGATTTCTATCACTTCTTTATTGTCACATACGCTGCAGGAGTTGCGGGCAGCAGAATGATTTCCGACCGCTGTGTCGCAGCCGGAAGCTCCGGAACTGTCCTAGCCTTTTTCCTTCGTGGGAGGATGGCAGAAAGTCTGCGGAAATGGTCTACGGTGGTTCGCGTAGGTAGCCTACGGCCTCTGCTCGAGCAGAGTTCTGCAGCGAGCATCAGCCGGAAGTTGTTGCTGTCCGTCGTCGTGATATATTGCGCTTCGCATGGGTCCACTCTTTTTCTTCTTCATTTCGTGGTGGAAGTTGGTTCTGATGGCAGTGGCGATTGTGCACTTCATTCGCCGCCGGCCAGATACTTACTGGATTTTTATCATCCTGTTTCTGGGATGGATTGGGGCGGTAGTTTATATTGTCGCGGAAGTGATTCCCGATGCGGGGCTGCTGCGCGGCTCGTTTCAAATGTTTCCGCGGCGGCGGAGGATTCATGGGCTGGAGCGGGCGATTCTGGATAATCCGTCGGCGGGGAACTATGAAGAGCTGGGGTTGCTGTACCTGGATGATGGTGATTTTGCGAAGGCGCGTGCATGTTATGACCGGTCTATTGCGCAGCGGTCGGATTCGGTGGATCCGTTCTACCGGCGGGGAGTGGCGGAGGTTGAACTAGGGGACTTCGCGGCGGCGGTGCCGGATCTGGAGCGCGCGGTGGGGGCTGATCCGACCTATGACTTCCACCGGGGTGCAGGGTTGCTGGCGCATGCCTATGCGCAGACAGGGCAAGCGGAAAAAGCTGAGAAGCTTTTTCAGCAGGCTACTAAGATTTCTACGAGTTCGGAAACTTACTACAACTACGCGACGTTTCTGCAGGCGCAGGGGCGAGCGGATGAAGCGCGGGAATGGGTGCAGAAGATTATTGATAAGCGGGCGACGATGCCGGGATATCAACGGCGGCGGGAGCGGGTGTGGTTTCGGCGGGCGTATGCATTGATGGCGCGGCTGAGATTGTAGGTGGGTAACCAAGGCTGGAAGGAGCACGTCATGAGATCCGTCGCGGGCCGAGTCGTTCTGGCGGCCGTTGCTTGTTCTCTCATCTTTACGTGGTATGGGCATCGCGGGCAAAGCATCGTGGCGGCTCAGCAGCATGCCCCGGTTACGGCCACACGTCTGTTCACCGGCGCCGATGAGCTGACCCATGTCGAGCAGGTCAACGTGAAGCTTTCTCCTGTAGCGGGAGCGCCGGCGTCGGTGGAAGAGTCGGAGCCGGTCAAGGTCAGCAGTTCCTACGTGGTGCGCCTGGCTCCGGGGTTTTTTCAAAGCTGGCACAACGCGGACGCACGGCGGTACGTGATCCCGATCAGCGGCCGGGCAGAGATCGAGGTGGCAGGCGGTCAAAAGATTTTCGCCGAGCCCGGACGGATCTACCTTCCCGAGGACCTGACGGGCAAAGGCCATACCTTCCGGGTTGTGGGCGCGGACGACTGGGTCGCGCTCTTTGTCGAGTTTGCTCAGTAGTAGCAGGAGCGTACGGCGGCGGGAGCGGATGTGGTCTCGGCAGAAGTATGCGATGATGGCGCGGTTGCGGCTGTAGGGGCAGGGGCTAAAGCCCCATCGATTTCGGACGATTTACGCGGCGCTGAAGCACCGTTCTTCCACGGTTGCCTCAAGCGTTCCTCAGTGCTGCAAACATTCAAGTCTTGCGTGCGAAAAGCAGGTCCCTCGACTCCGCTAGATCATTTGCTTCGCGAATGATCTTGCTGCGCTCGGGATGACAAGATTTGGAGTGTGCGTCGGCACGACTGCCCTTCCCGAAATTGCTTTGTGCCAGCGTTTAATAGCGGTCGTTGGTGTCGATGTTGAAGCCGAGGATGGCATTGACTTCGACGGGCTGCGCGCCGCGGGTGGCGGGGCGGAACTTCCAACTGCGCAGGGCGAGCATGATCTTGTCGGTCATGGCGGCGGGGCCGGGTTCGAGCACTTGCAGATTTCTCAAGTTGCCGGAGGCGTCGAGCTTGCATTTGATTACGACGCGGGCGCGGGGAAGATTTGCGGGAAGATCGGTGCGAAGGCCTTGGGGTCCGGTGACTGTTCCGGCGTGAGGATTCGATGCCGGATCGACTTCGGCGAATTGCATTACCACGGTGCCGATTGTCGTATCGACGTAGACGGTGTAGTTGTCGCCCGGGAGCTTGCCGTAGAAATCAAACGCGCCGCCGGAGCGCGATGTGGCGACGATGGTGATGGCGGGGCCGGGGTCACCTTTTACGGAAGAACGGCTGGGAAGGCTCGGGGCATTGCCGTTACCGGAATCGAAACTGGGCAGCGTGACGACGGTGCTGCCGCCGCGAACGTCCACACCCGGGGCAGCGGGTGTTCCGGTGGGCGCGGAGCCGGAGCCGCCGGGGCCCGGTGTGGGAGAGATTCCACCACGCGCGTTGGGGTCGGAGCCGCGGCCTGCGCCTGATTTTCCAGCGCCAGAGTTTTCGCCAGTCATGCCGCTGCCGGGACCAGTGCCATTGCCGATACCGGAACCTCCGCCAGAGCCGCCAAGGCCGGGCTTATCGCCTCCGGCGGGTGACATGGCAAGCGATCCTTTTCCACCGGTGCCAGGCATGCCAGGTGTGGAGCCGGGGTCGGTTGACAAAACTACTCCAGAATTGTCTGCGTTTCCGCCTGCGCCTGTGGGCGGAGCGAGATCTGAGCCAACGTCGCCGGGTCCTCCGAGGCCGTTGCCTCTTCTGCCGGAGCCGGAAAGGCCGGAGCCTGCTGAGGGCGGGGGCGGAATAACGTTGTTGGCGAGAAGACGTCCGTTAATGGAACCGCCGGAATTCTGATTTCCCGCACCTGAGTTCTGTCCGGTGCCTGCGCCCGAGACGGACGGAGGCGGAGCGATGACGTTCGCCGCGCTGAGCGAAGACCCGGAATATTTTCTGGAAGACGATCCGGCACCGCCTGCGCTAGAGCCCGACACAGACGGAGGTGGAGGGATCACGTTCGATGTGCCTTGAGACCGTCCGGAGGGAGAACCACCGATGCCTGAGCTGGAGTTCCCGATCGATGGCGGAGGTGGAATGACATTCGCGGCGAGTGAGCTACCCGATCCGCCGGCGGAGTTGCGGGATGTGCCAGCGGCGCTTGTTGAAGAAACCGAGGGCGGTGGCGGGACAACATCCTGTGTGCCGAAGAGTTTGCCGATGATGCTGCTGACGAAGGATCCGTTCGCGGCTTGCGTGGGCGGAGGAGGAACCACGTTGGGCGTGGAGGGACGGACGCCGCCGCTTTCGAGGCGGCGAAAGTCACGGGGCGAATCCGCAGAAGGTGGAGGCGCGACGACGGAAGGCGCGGGCAGGTTGAGTTTTGCGAGACGCGAGGATTCGCGTTCGGGCGCGGATACGGGGGGAGGCACGACGGCGACATTATTCATCTGTACGCGCGATGGAGAAACTTCGCGGGTCACCGAGGAAGGTGCCGGAGCGATCACACTGCCGTTGAGAGCGGGAGCCGAGCGTGCCTGATCGCGGGAAACATGCGCGGACGCGGGGGCTATCACGGTTGAGCTCAAAGAGGGCGCGGCGCGGCTGTGGTCGGGAGAGATATTCGGAGCTGGGGCAATGATGCTGGAATCGAGCTTGGGCGCGAAGAGCGTGTGCTCGGATGCCACGCTGGGAGCGGGAGCGACGATCGCTGCACTCAGAGTAGGCGCAGTGCGAGATCGGTCGGCTGAAACATTGGGAGCAGGGGGCACGACGGATTCGAAAATGAGGATGCTGCGGGATTGATCGCGGACGACGTTGGCGGGCGCGGGAGCAATCACGTTGGCGGGAAGACTGGGCGCATTCAGGGAAGAGTGCAGGCCTTCCGCCGGAGGCGGTCCGGGGACAGACTTGAAGGCGAGGAGGTTGGCGACGGCGCCGGGGGATGAGGGAAGTTTGAGGTTGGGAGCGTCGACGACTTTCTGGGCGAGCGAAGCGCCGCGAGCAACCTTGATGGTCTGAGTGCGGTGATGAGCTTCGTGGCCGCCGGCGCGGCCGGTGGCGCCGGACTGAGCTCCGCCTAAATCCTCGGTGCGCGGCAGTTCGTCAGCCGAGTAGTAGATCACTTCAACGGGCTGCAGACGGGGCGGGGCATAAGGTCGGAGGCGATCAATCTCGCGCGGAACAACCATGAGGACGAAGACAAGAAATGCCTGCAGCATCAACGATGCGACCATGCCGCGGTAGGGGAAAAGTCCGTGCGGAGCTTCTCCGGCCAGACGCGCGCCGGAACGGGCAAAGGCTGGACGGATGGAGGTGGTGAACTCCTGCCAGCGCGGCGTCCACTCGACGAGGAGCTTGGGGGCGTCGTGGAGATGGGTGGTTCTTTCGAGTTGGAGAGTGTAAGTCACTTAGAAATTGTTGAATGCGGTTGAGTGCAGGACCGACCCCCTAGCCGTCCTCCTTCATCTTGATTTCAATTCTATCGCCCAACGCGGTTTCTGTTTCGGCTACGGTGTGGCTCGGCAATTCGAGAACTGAGGCGGCTTGCAGGCGGACGGGAGCGAAGCGCCAAGGCTGGAGATTGGGCTCGAGGTGCACGACAGTGCCGTCGCGGTTAAGGTAGACGACGTCGATGGGGAAGCACATAGCAAGAGTATGAACGCCTCGGCAGGGGCGAATCCAGAGGCCGCGCCCGTTACGGAAGTCATCTTCGGACGCCCCCAGCAGGCCACGCAAGCGGGACCAGTGCGTCTCGGCCACGGCGAGTTCCGTGGCGAGATAGCGCTGGCGCGTTTGGTTGAAAGCCTGGCCGTGCGGGACGAATCCCGACATGGATTTCTCCTTGCTTTACTCAGTTCAATCCAACTGCTTTTCGCTCCCCGCGGTTACTTGGCGACGAGGGAGTGATAAGCCTGGATGAGCGCTGGACCAACGGTGACAAAGAGGAACGGAACCAAAATGAATATGACGAGGGGAGGGACCATCTTGATTGTAGTCTTGGCGGCCTGCTCTTCGGCGCGCTGCCGGCGGGCCGTCCGCAAAGAATCCGAATGAACGCGCAAAGCTTGAGCGATGCTGGTGCCGAAGCGATCGGTCTGAATGAGCGTGCCGACGAGAGAGCGGATGTCATCGACGCCGGTGCGATCGACCATGTTGCGCAGAGCTTCCGCGCGGGGCTTGCCGGCGCGCATCTCGAGGTTCACCAGATGAAATTCGTCGCTGAGGTCGGGATGGGCGTGATGCAGATCCTGGCCGACGCGCATCAGGGCCTGGTCGAGTGCGAGTCCGGCTTCAATGCAAATGACGGTGAGGTCGAGAGCGTCGGGAAGCGCGATGCGGATGCGACGCTGACGGTCTTTGATCATGCGCTTGAGAAAAAAGCGGGGAATAAAGAAACCCAAGGCGGGCACGCAGACCAGCAGGGGGACGCTATCGACGCCGGAAAAAACGATGACGCCGACAAGACCCAGGAAGGCCAGCGCAATACGCGCTCCGAAATAGTAGCTGACGTGGCGGGACTCACGGAGTCCGGCCTGAATGAGCCATGCCCGGGTGCGGGAGACGTCCGAGGGAGAAAGCGGAATGGCCTTGCTGAGAGGGTCGAGGGCCTGCTCGATGCGCTCTCTCACCTTGAGCGCAGGCTTTTCCTGAGTCATCGTGGGCTGACCACCGAGGGCGCGCAAGCGGGCTCCCAGCACGGAAGTGGGCGTCACGGCGGCCGCGCCAAAGGCGAATACTACGAGCACGACGGTGAGAAACACGATGATGGTCAAGATCAACGCCATGGTTATACCTGAATCTTAATAATCTTTCGGATCACGAAGTAACCAGTTGTTTGTAATGCAATGCTGACCACCAACAAGGCGTGGCCGATGGGATCATAAAAAAGTGGCTTGACGAAATCCGGACTGAAGACGGCAAGAATGGCGACCACGGCGGGGGGCATGGCCATGAGCAAAGCCATGGTGAGGCGGCCCTGGGCGGTGTGGACACGGACCTGACGCTGAATCTTGAAGCGCTCGCGGATGACATAGGACAAGTTGTCGAGGATCTCGGCGAGATTGCCGCCGGTTTCGCGCTGCAGCATGACGGCGGTGACGAAGAATTTGATGTCGACTAGGGGCACACGCTCGGTGAGGTTCATGAGGGCGTCGCGCACGGGCATGCCGAATTTCTGCTCTTCATAGAGTTTGCGGAATTCGCTGGCGAGCGGTTCCGCGATTTCGTTAGAAATCATTTCCAGAGCGGTGGTGAAGGCGTGTCCGGCGCGGACGGCGCGGGCCAGAGTGTCGATGGCTTCGGGGAAAAGCTCCTCGAATTTTTCGAAGCGCTTCTGGCGGCGATAGGAGACGACGGAATAGGGAAGGACGCCGCCGATGACGAGCGCAGCCCAGGCAATGGCGGGATTCTTCGTGTAGAGCACGGCCGCGAGTCCGGCGAGAGTGCCGCAGAGAACGCACAACATGAGGAAGTTGCCGGCGCGGAATTTCATGCCCGCCTGCAGCAGAGCTTCCTGGATGGCGGAAACTCGGGCGGAGCGGCGCAACAGAATATCAAGTGCGGGAATCTTGCTGAGTTGCTCGTCACGGAGAAGGGCGAGTTCTTCGTTAGGTTCGCGCTCGGGCTCTTTCTCCACGGTGGCGAGGCGGTCTTTGATGAGGCGGGCGCGGGCATTGCGCTGGTCAATCAGGGAACCCGCGGCAAAGGCGGCGAGGGCAACCACGATAAAAACGAGAAGTGCAATCAGCGCTGCCATAGCAAGTGTTTCTTTCGCAAACCTAGTGGACTAGTATCCTCAAATTTCCGTTCTCGATTCAAATAAAGCTGGACGGATTCGCGCCCCGAAAGT